>NZ_SMKI01000474.1 GCF_004348415.1 Streptomyces hainanensis | reverse complement strand
TGGTCACTCACCCGCGAGAACAGCGCCAACGCCTCCTTGCGGGCGCCGAGCCTCGCCAGACAGACAGCATGCCAGTACTCACTGACAAGCGTGTTGGGGTGGTCGGCTCCGAGATGCGCCCGGTCCGGCGCCGGCGGGGGGTGGACGGGTTGGACGAGGACCCGGTCGATACGGTTGCGGCGGCCCACCGGAGGTTCCGCCGTCAGCCGCAGCGCGCTCGGGAGCTGTTGTTCCTCCCTCGTGGCCTGCTCGGGCGTCACCGAGACCTCGGCGCTCGCGCCGGCGATCGGCACGCGGCCGAGGGCCTTGGCGAGCAGGCCGCCGACCGTCTCGACGTCCTCGTCGTCGAGCCGCAGCCCGTACAGCTCGCCGAGCGCGCCGAGGTCGAGGCGGGCGGTGACGCGGTGGATGTCGTCGCCCAGGTCCTCGACGGGCGGCAGCTCGGTGTCGTACTCGTCGGTGATCTCGCCGACGATCTCCTCGAGGATGTCCTCGATGGTGACCAGGCCGGCCGTGCCGCCGTACTCGTCGATGACGACCGCCACGTGGATGTGGTCCTGCTGCATCTCCCGCAGCAGGTCGCCCGCGTTCTTCGTGTCGGGCACGAAGGTGGCGGGCCGCATCAGCGTCTCGACGAGCTCCACCTCGGCCTCCCGCTTGATGTGCACCGCGCGGGACAGGTCCTTGAGGTAGACGACGCCGACGATGTCGTCGTCGCTCTCGTCGGTGACCGGGATCCGGGAGAAGCCGGAGCGCAGCGCCAGCGCCAGGCCCTGGCGGATGGTCTTGTGGCGGTCTATCGAGATCAGGTCGGTGCGCGGGACCATCACCTCGCGCACCAGGGTGTCGCCGAGTTCGAAGACGGAGTGCACCATGCGGCGTTCCTCGTCCTCGATCAGGGACTCCCGCTCCGCCAGGTCCACCATGGCCCGCAGCTCGGCCTCGGAGGCGAACGGGCCGCGGCGGAAGCCCTTGCCGGGGGTCAGCGCGTTGCCCAGCAGGATCAGCAGCTGGGTGACGGGGCCGAGGACCCGGCCGAGCGGGATCAGCACGTAGGCGGCGGCGGTGGTGGTGGTCAGCGGGTGCTGGCGGCCGATGGTGCGCGGTGAGACGCCGATGGCGACGAAGGACAGCAGCACCATCACGCCGAACGCGACGGCCAGTGCCTGCCATATCCGGTCGAACTCCTGGAGGCAGGCGTAGGCCACCAGGACGGCGGCCGCCATCTCGCTGCACACGCGCAGCAGCAGGGCCAGGTTGAGGTAGCGGGTGGGGTCGGCGGCGAGGACGGCGAGCCGGGCGGCGCCCCGGCGGCCGGCGCGCTTGGCCTCCTCGGCGCGGAAGCTGGTGACGACGGCCAGGCCGGCCTCCGCGCAGGAGGACAGCCAGGCCAGCGCCAGCAGGCCGATGACGGAGAGCAGTGTGGTCGTGGTCATGTCGTGGTGGGGGCCGGGGAGGGGCCGGTCAGGCCGTGCTCGGCACGCCAGCCGTCGACGATGGCCTTCTGGAGACCGAACATCTCCACCTTCTCGTCGGGCTCCTCGTGGTCGTAGCCGAGGAGGTGCAGCACGCCGTGCACGGTGAGGAGTTGGAGCTCCGCGTCCATGGAGTGCCCGGTGGGGGCGGCGGCGCCCTGTCGGATCGCCACCTGGGGGCAGAGCACGACGTCCCCCAGGAGGCCCTGCACGGGCTCCTCGTCGTCCTTGATCGGCGGGCGGAGCTCGTCCATCGGGAAGGACATCACGTCGGTGGGGCCCGGCAGGTCCATCCACTGGAGGTGGAGCTGCTCCATGGCGGCCTCGTCGACCGCGATCACCGACAGTTCGGAGAGCGGGTGGATGCGCATTCTCGCCAGGGCGTACCTGGCGATGTCGAGAACGGCCCGTTCGTCGATCTCCAGGCCGGACTCGTTGTTGACCTCGATCGCCATGATCCGCTGCGGCTACTTTCCGTTCCGGTCGTCGAAGCGTTCATAGGCGTCCACGATGCGGCCGACCAGCTTGTGGCGGACCACGTCCTGGCTGGTGAGCCGGGAGAAGTGGACGTCTTCGACGCCGTCCAGGATCTCCTGGACCTGACGGAGGCCGCTCTTCGTGCTGCCGGGCAGGTCGACCTGGGTGACGTCGCCGGTGATCACGATCTTGGATTCGAAGCCGAGCCGGGTGAGGAACATCTTCATCTGCTCGGGGTTCGTGTTCTGCGCCTCGTCCAGGATGATGAACGCGTCGTTGAGCGTGCGGCCGCGCATGTAGGCGAGCGGGGCGACCTCGATGGTGCCGGCACTGAGCAGCCGCGGGATGGAGTCGGGGTCGAGCATGTCGTGCAGGGCGTCGTAGAGCGGCCGCAGGTAGGGGTCGATCTTCTCGTAGAGCGTGCCGGGCAGGAAGCCGAGCCGCTCGCCGGCCTCGACGGCTGGCCGGGTGAGGATGATCCGGCTGACCCGCTTGGACTGGAGCGCCTGCACCGCCTTGGCCATGGCCAGGTACGTCTTGCCGGTGCCGGCGGGGCCGATACCGAAGACGATGGTGTGCTGGTCGATGGCGTCGACGTAACGCTTCTGGTTGAGCGTCTTGGGGCGGATCGTCTTGCCGCGGTTGGACAGGATGTTCTGGGTCAGCACCTGGGCCGGGCTGGCGCCGCCGTCGCCCTCGGCACCGCGCAGCATGGCGATGGAGCGTTCGACGGCGTCCTCGGTGAGCGGCTGGCCGGTGCGCAGCACCAGCATCATCTCGTCGAAGAGGCGCTGCACGAGGTGGACTTCGGCCTCGTCGCCGGTGGCGCGGATCTCGTTGCCCCGGACGTGGATGTCGATGGCGGGGAACGCCTTCTCGATGACGCGCAGCAGCGCGTCTCCGGAGCCCAGGACCGTGACCATCGGGTGCTTCGCCGGCACGGTGAACCGGGCGGTAGCCTCGGCGGCTCGGGCCGCCGGCTGGTGTGTGGGTGTCTGCGTCATGGGTGGCCGCTAGCCGGCCTGCTCATCCCTCTCTGAACTGACAGCGGTGCGGTACGGGACTTCCGAAGGCCAGGGTACGACGCCGGGCCGGCGTATCCCCAGGAAATTACCCAGTGCGATCGGCCCTGTTCGTCATGGTCTTGACAGCGGGGCCGTGCTGGTCCTGACAGGGTGCTCACGGGCCCTCACCCACGGAAGCCGAGGGTGGGCACGGCGCGGCGGCGCGGCCAGGTGGGGGCGGGCCCCGGCAGCAGTTCCGAGAGGAACGCGTAGCGGCGGAGCTCGGGGGCGAGCCGGCGGAACGGCGGGGTGAGCGCGTGGACGCGCCGCCACCAGGCGGCCACCTCGCCCCAGCCGGGCGCCGAGAGCGAGCCGCCGAACTCCTGGACCGACAGGGCGGCCGTGAGCCCGGCGAGCGCCAGCCGGTCGGCCAGCGGCCAGCCGGCCAGGGTGCCGGTGACGAAGCCGGCCACGAAGACGTCTCCGGCGCCGGTGGTGTCCAGCGCCTCCACGACGATGGCGGGCACCTCTGCCGTCTCGCCGGTGCGCCCGTCGGCCGCGTAGGCGCCCTCGGCGCCCATGGTGACGACGGCCAGCGGCACCCGCTCGGTCAGGGCGCGGGCGGCGGCCCTCGGGCACTCGGTGCCGGTGTAGCGCATCGCCTCGGCGGCGTTGGGCAGGAACGCCTCGCAGTGCGCCAGGTCGGGCAGTTCGGCCAGCTCCCACGCCCCGGTGTCGTCCCAGCCGACGTCCGCGAAGACCAGGGCGCCGGCGGCCGCCGCCTCAGCGATCCAGCCCTGCGGCTGCCCGGGCCGCAGCGAGGCGACGCAGGAACGGGCGCGGGGTGGCGGCGGCACGGCCGGGACGACGGGCGGCGCGGCCTCGTCGATGGGCGGGCCGGTCGGCGGGCCCCAGGGCGGTGGCGCCTCGTGGCCGTGCGAGACCATGGTGCGCTCGCCCTCGTAGGCCATGGACACGGTGACCGGGGAGTGCCAGCCGGGGACGGTGCGGGAGCGGGAGAGGTCGATGCCCTCGCCGCGCTCCAACGTCTCCCAGCAGTACTCGCCGTACTTGTCGTCGCCGAAGGCGGCGGCGAGCGAGGTGCGCAACCCGAGCCTGGCGAGCGCGGTGGCCATGTTGGCCACCCCGCCGGGACTCGACCCCATGCCGCGCGCCCAGGACTCGGTGCCGCGGACGGGCGCCGACTCGAGACCGGTGAAGACGATGTCGAGGAAGACCGTGCCGGTGAGGTACACGTCGTAGTCGGGGTCGGTCGGGGCACGCCGCCCGGCAAGGGGGTCGAACGCGCTGGCCGGCCGGGGCTGGCTGTTCTCGTTCACGTGCGTCACGCTGTGCTCCCGGGCATGGTGGCCTTCTCCTCTACGGTACGTTCCGGGCCATGAGGCTCACGATCATCGGCGGCGGCGGATTCCGCGTTCCCCTGGTATACCGGGCACTACTGACAGTCAGTCCGGGCGATACACCCGATCGTGTGAGTGACCGCCCTTCCGAGGTGACGCTGTTCGACTCGGACCCGGTGCGGGCCGGGGCGATCGCCTCGGTGCTCGCGGCGCAGGCCGCGGGGGTCCGGGACGCCCCCGTGGTGCGGATCGCCACCGACCTCGACGACGCGCTGCGCGGCGCCGACTTCGTGTTCTGCGCGATGCGGGTGGGTGGCACGGCCGGCCGGGTGCGGGACGAGCGGGTGCCGCTCGCCGAGGGCGTGCTCGGCCAGGAGACGGTGGGCGCCGGCGGCGTGCTCTACGGGCTGCGGACGGTGCCGGTGGCGCTGCGGATCGCGGACCGGATGCGGGCGGTCGCCCCCGACGCCTGGCTGATCAACTTCACCAACCCGGCCGGAATGGTGACGGAGGCCATGGCCAGCAGGCTGGGGCACCGGGTGATCGGCATCTGCGACTCCCCCGTCGGCCTCGTGCGGCGCGCGGCCCGGGCGGCCGGGGCCGACCCGGCGGCCGTCGGCTACGGCTACGTCGGGCTCAACCACCTCGGCTGGCTCTCGTCGTTGACGCTGCGCGGCCGCGACCTGCTGCCCGGACTGCTCGCCGACGACGCGGCGCTCGCCTCGTTCGAGGAGGGCCGGCTCTTCGGCGCGGACTGGCTGCGGTCGCTCGGCGCCCTGCCCAACGAGTACCTGCACTACTACTACGGGGCCCGCGAGACGCTGGCCGCGGCCCGCGAGGCGGCGGAGACCAGGGGCGAGTTCCTCGACCGGCAGCAGGGCGCGTTCTTCGAGGAGGCGGCGCGGGCCGCCCCCGAGCAGGCGCTGGCGGCGTGGGAGCGCACGCGGCTGGAGCGCGAGGAGACGTACGGCGCGGAGGCCCGCGCGGCCAGCGGCGGCGGCGAGCGCGACAGCTGCGACCTGGAGGGCGGCGGCTACGAGCGGGTCGCCCTCGACCTGATGCGGGCCATCGCCGGCGACCGCCGCACCCGGCTGATCCTGAACGTCCGCAACGGCGGCTCGGTGCCGGCGCTGCCGGACGACGCGATCATCGAGACGGTCTGCGAGGTGGACGCGCACGGGGCCCACCCGGTGCCGTGCGTGCTGCCGGGGCTCGCCGAGATCGGCCTGATGCTGCAGGTCAAGGCCGTCGAACGGGCCACGATCGAGGCGGCGACGACGCGGTCCCGCGCGGCGGCCGTCCGGGCGCTGGCGCTTCACCCGCTGGTCGACTCGACGGGGGTGGCGTCACGGATCGTGTCCGCCGCGGGCTGGCCGTCCTGAGGGTTTGCCCCCACCCACC
>NZ_SMKI01000473.1 GCF_004348415.1 Streptomyces hainanensis | reverse complement strand
CCCCGCGCCGACCTCTCCCTACCGGGCCACCGCGTCGACTGGGAGGCCCGCCTGCCCAACCCCGGCTGGATCTCCATCGCCTGGCGCGAGAACGACGACTGGCTCCACACCGGCGCCCGTGCCACCCTCGACCGCCTCCTCACCCCAGGCCACACCGAACCCGCGCCCGACGTCGACTGGCGCAGCGCGTTGCTGTGGATCGCGTCCACCAGCGACGAGCACCTGACCACCGCCGGCCTCGGACCCGGCACCGTAGCCGTTGGGCACTCCGCCCCGGACACGGCCGCGGCCCTCACCGACGACGGCCGCCTCGTCGCCGATCACCCCGACTCCGTCTCGCTGCGCATCCTGCGCGACTGGATCGGCGCGTGGCACAGCGCCGGTCGCCCGGGTCTCGGCGTCTATACGCCGGTGCTGGAGCCGGTGGCGGAGGGCTGGCACCTGCGCCTGAGCCGGTGAGAAGCCACCCCACTCCACGGCGGTAGGCGATCGGCGGGGCCCGCCAGCGGGAGGGGACAGCGGCAGACCCCGCAGTGGGGGCGGGTGACCCCGCGCAGGAACCGCCCCCGAAAGGCGCCGGCCGCGCCGCCGATACGCTCGAACGCGCGAGCGACAAGACGGAGCGGCTACGCCATCACCCTCGCCGTCAGAGGAGTTTGTCGAGGGTGATGGGCAGGTCGCGTACCCGGATGCCGGTGGCGTTGAAGACGGCGTTGCCGACGGCGGCGGCCGAACCGACGGTGCCGATCTCTCCGAGGCCGCGGGCGCCGAGGCTTCGGGTTCCGACTTCGCCGCCGTCGTCGCCGATCGGGCCGGTGAGGAGGGGGTCGGGCCGGTCGAGGAGGTGCACGTCGATGTCGGGGATGTCGGCGTTGACGGGCACCAGGTAGTCGGCGAGCGTGCTGGCGGCCAGTCGCCCGGTGTCGGGTTCGAGGGGGTTGTGTTCGAGCAGGGCGTGCCCGATGCCGAAGACGACGCCGCCGACGATCTGGCTTCGGGCGGCCCGGACGTTGATGACGCGGCCCACGTCCGCGACGGTGGTGAACCGGGTGACGCGGGTCTCGCCGGTGAGGCGGTTGACCCGCACCTCGCAGAAGTGGGCGCCGAAGCTGTGGTAGGCGTACCCGGCGGGAGCGCCGGCGGGCGCGGAGGCGGTGGCGTCGACGCCCCGCGATCCGAGGGCGGTGAGCAGTTGGCCGAACGTCATCGAGCGTCCGTTCGCGTGCAAGCTGCCCCGCTCGTAGCGCAGGTCCTCGGCGTTCGTTCCGTGCCACGGCGAGCCGGAGTCGGTCACCGCGCGTCGCTTGAGCTCGGCGATCGTGTCGCGGGCGGCGCCCACGATCAGCGGGACGGTGGAGTGCGTGGCGCTGGAGCCCACGGCGGGTGCGCCCTGGGGCAGGTCCGAGTCGCCGATCTCGGGGGTCACCCGCTCCAGTGGGATGCCCAGGGCGTCGGCGCCGGCGACGGCCACCATGGTCCACGCGCCGGTGCCCAGGTCCGAGGTCGCGGTGGACACCACCGCGGTGTCGTCGTCGAGCAGCCGGATCCGGACGCTGGCGGGGTGGCGGGTGGCCGGGTACACGGCGGTGGCCATGCCGGTGCCGAACAGCCACTGGCCGTCGACGCGTGCGCGGGGCGTGGCGCTGCGGGCGGACCAGCCGAAGCGTCGTGCGCCGTCGCGGTAGCACTCGTCGAGGTGCTTGCTCGACCACGGCCGGCCCGTGGTGGGGGTGGCGGTGGCGTAGTTGCGCAGCCGCAGCTCGACGGGGTCGACACCGGTGGCGACCGCCAGTTCGTCCATCGCCGTCTCCAGGGCGAACGCCCCGGGGGCCTCGTTGGGTCCCCGCATCGCCCGGCTGATGGGCAGGTCGAGGATGACCTGCCGCGGGTCGATGTGGAGGTTCGGCGTGGGGTAGAGCGTGTCCGAGGTGGCGTGGGCCGGGGTCATGGTGAAGCCGCCGATGGCCGGCATCTGGGCGACGCTCCCGTGGCTGACGGCGTTGAGGACCCCGTCGCGTGACGCGCCAAGTCCGAGGGTCTGGGTGACCTGGGAGCGGTGGCCGGTCAGGGTGAACATCTGCTCCCGGGTGAGGGTGAGCCTGACGGGGCGGCCCAGTTCGCGGGCCGCCGCGGCGGCGAGGGGGGCGTCGCTGTAGAGCACGACCCGGGCGCCGAAACCGCCGCCGACGTACCTCCCGATCAGACGGACCTGCGGCGGGAGGACGCCGAGCCGCTGGGACAGCACGAGCGCGTACGCCGACGGTATCTGCGCACCGGCGTGGACGGTCACCTGGTCGCCGTCCCAGACGGCGAGGACGGCGTGCGGTTCCATCGCGACGTGGTGCTGCATCGGCTGCTCGAACTCGGCCTCCACGACGACGTCGCTGGCGGCGAGCGCCTCGTCGATCGACTCGACGCCCGGGGCGAGGATGGTGACCTGGCTCGGCGACCCGGTGAGCGTGGGGCCGGACGGCACGCGGGGTCCGTCCGCGAGGGAGGCGCGTGGCGGCTGCGCGTCGTAGGTCGCGGTGACCAGCGCCGCGGCATCGCGCGCCTGCTCGACGCTCTCGGCGACGACCATGGCGATGGCCTGGCCGTGGAAGCGGACGGTCGTGTCCCGCAGGGGGAGGTAGCTCTCGGCAAGGCCGCGATACGGGTCCGCGACCGGGTACAGACTCAGGCGCGTGTCTTCCGCGGCGTACACGCGCAGCACTCCGGGAGCGGCCAGCGCGGCGGCCGTGTCTATGCCGCGGATCGTGCCCCGCGCGATCGTGCTGGTGACGACGTGGGCGTAGGCCGTGTCGGGGGCCGGGTAGTCGCCGGAGTACTGGGCGGCGCCGGTGACTTTCAACCGGCCGTCGACACGATCGATCTCGCGTCCGACTGGGGAGGTGGTCATCGGGACTCCCAACTGCTGTGGATGGCTTCCGGGTTCTTAACGTCGGTGCGCAGCGGCGCCCCGGTACCGCCGTGCCGGTGGGCCACGATCTCCGCCGCGATCGACAGCGCGATCTCCTGGGGGGTGCGGGCGCCGAGGTCGAGCCCGATCGGCGAGTGCAGGCGGCCGAGTTCGCGGCCGGTGAGGCCGGCCTCGCGCAGCCGGGCCAGCCGTGTCTCGTGGGTGCGTCGCGACCCCATGGCCCCGACGTAGGCCACCGGCAGCCGCAGCGCGGCGGTGAGCAGCGGCACGTCGAACCTGGCGTCGTGGGTGAGGACGCAGACGACCGTCCGGGCGTCGAGCCGTTGGGTCGCCAGGTAGCGGTGCGGCCAGTCGACGACGATCTCGTCGGCGTCCGGGAACCTGTCGGGGGTGGCGAACGTGGCCCGCGCGTCGCAGACGGTCACCCGGTAGTCGAGGAAGGCGCCGACGCGGGCCAGTGCGGCGGCGTGGTCGATCGCCCCGAAGATGAGCATGCGGGGTGCCGGGGTGTTGCTCTCCACCAGCAGGGTCATCGGTTCCCGGCAGTGGCCGTCGGCCGTTCCGATGTCGACGGTGTCGGTGCGGCCGGCGTGCAGGACGGCGGTCGCGTGGGCGGCGGCGACCCGGTCGAGCCGTTCGTCGCCGAGGGTCCCCTCGCCGGGCCGGCCGGGGCGCACGACGAGCATCCGCCCGAGGCGGGTGCCCGGGCCGCGCACGACGGTGGCCACGGCGACCGGTCTGTCGTGCGCGGCGTCGGTGAGGGCCGGTCCGAGGTGCGGGTCGGCGCCGGGGTCGTGGTGGTTCAGGGCGAGTTCGATGGTGCCGCCGCAGGTGAGGCCGACGTCGAGCGCGTCGGCGTCGGTGTAGCCGAAGCGCTCCACCCTGGGCCGGCTGTCCCCGGTCAGCATCTCGCGGCACGTCTCGTAGACGGCGGAGTCGACGCAGCCGCCCGACACGTTGCCGAGCACGGCGCCGTCCGCGTCGACGACCAGCGACGCGCCGGGCTGGCGGGGAGCGCTGCCGGCCACGCTCGTGACGGTGGCGGCCACGAACGGGGTCCGGTCGCGGACGCGGGCGAGGAGTGCGGCGGCGAGTTCAAGCACGGCCGCCGCCTGCCGCGCGGATCGGGTGCGCGGCCATGGGGTGCCGGCCGTTCATCGCCGCTCCTGGAGGACGGTGAGGGCGCGGACCAGGGTGCGTCGCAGCAGCGCGGGCTTGAACGCGTTGTGCGGCAGTGTCCGTGCGCCGTCCGCCGCGTCGCGGGCCGCCGACTCGTAGGTGGCCTCGGTGGCGGGGCGGCCGGCCAGGGCGCGTTCGACCGAGGTCAGGCGCCACGGCCTGGTCCCCATCCCGCCGACGGCGATCCTGGCCCGCGCGATGGTGTCGCCGCGCAGTTCGAGGGCGACGGCCGCCGAGGCGAGGGCGAACTCGTACGACTGCCGGTCGCGGATCTTGAGGTAGGTGGAGTGTGCGGCCCACGCCGCGCGGGGGACGGAGACGCCGGTGACGAGCTCGCCGGGACGCAGCACGTTCTCGACCTGGGGTGTGGTGCCGGGGAGTGGGTAGAACCCGTCGAGCGGCACGGTGCGGGCACCGCGGGCCGAGGCCAGGTGCACGTCCGTGCCGAGGGCCACCAGGGCGACGGCCAGGTCACTGGGGTGGGTCGCCACGCAGTCGTCGCTGGTGCCGAGGATCGCGTGGGTGCGGTTCACCCCGGTCAGGGCGGAGCAACCGGTGCCGGGCTCCCGCTTGTTGCAGGGGGTCGAGACGTCGCGGAAGTAGCCGCAGCGGGTGCGTTGGAGCAGGTTCCCGCCGATGCTGGCCATGTTGCGCAGCTGCGGGGAGGCGCTCAGCTCCAGCGCCTCGGCGATCACCGGAAAGTGCCGGCGCACGGTGCGGTCGGCGGCGACGTCGCTCATCCGCTCCAGCGCGCCGACGTGCAGCCCCTCGCGGTCGAGGGTGATACCGCGCAGGGGGAGGCGGTTGATGTCCACGACGTGGGCCGGGGTCATCACGTCGAGTTTCATCAGGTCGACCAGGGTGGTGCCGCCGGCCAGGAAGGCGGTGTCCGCCCCGGCCCGCGCGTGGGCCTCGCGGACGGAACGCACCCGGGTGAAGGTGTGGGGCCGCATCAGCGCATCACCCGCCGCGCGTCCTGGATCGCGTCGACGATGGAGGGGTAGGCGCCGCACCGGCAGATGTTGCCCGACATGTGCTCGCGGATCTCGTCGTCGGAGTCCGCGCGGCCCTCGTCGACCAGCGCGACCGCCGACATGATCTGCCCGGGGGTGCAGAACCCGCACTGGAAACCGTCGTGGTCGATGAAGGCCCGCTGCATCGGGTGCAGCCGGTCGCCCTGGGCGAGGCCCTCGATCGTGGTGACCGTGCGGTCGTCGGTGGTGGCCGCCAGCGTCAGGCAGGACAGCACCCGTCGGCCGTCGACGTGCACGGTGCACGCCCCGCACTGACCGCGGTCGCAGCCCTTCTTCGTCCCGGTGAGGCCCAGCCTCTCGCGGAGCGTGTCGAGCAGGGTGGCGCGCGGATCGACCCGCGCCGTGACCGGTTCGCCGTTGACCTCGACCCGCACCGTCACGAGACCGGTCTCCTCGGCGGCGGCCGGGGTGGCGTCCGCCACGGTCGCCAACAGCGGTGCCGCCGCCGTGGCGGCGGCGACACCGCCGCCCAGAAAGCCTCGTCGGGACACGGGTGACCCGCTGCGGCCCGCGTCGTCGTCTGGATTCATCGGTTCTCCCCTGGGTGGGCGTCGGACGGGAGGGCACCGGGCTCGGGACCGGAACCTTCGGCGC
>NZ_SMKI01000472.1 GCF_004348415.1 Streptomyces hainanensis | reverse complement strand
GGCCCACCGTCTGACCCGCCGCCGCCGTCGGCCGCGCCCGTGGCGTGGCGTGGCCGACGACGGCCGGGGCCTCACCCCTTGACCGAGCCCACCAACCCGTTGACGAAGTACCGCTGGGCGCTGAGGAAGAGGAGCACGATCGGCACGACGACGATCAGCGCGCCGGCCATCAGCGTGTTGTACTCGATCGTCTGCTCCGACTGGAGCGACTGCAGGGCGATCGGCAGCGTGTAGGTGCCGGGATCGTTGAGCGAGACCCGGGTCAGCAGGTACTCGTTCCAGGTGGGGATCGCCGTCAGCAGCGCCACCGTGATCAGGGCCGGCCGGGCCAGGGGCAGGAAGACCCTCCCGAAGATCCGCAGCTCGCCGGCGCCGTCCATCCGGGCGGAGTCCCGCAGCTCGGTGGGCACCGCGGCGAAGGCGTTGGTGAGCAGCAGGACGGACAGCGGCGCCGAGCCGTTGACGAACGGCAGGATCAGGCCCCAGTGGGTGCCCAGGATGCCGATCCGGTTCTCCAGCAGCACGATCGGCAGCAGGGTCACCACGCCCGGCACGAACAGCAGGGCGATGAACAGCCGGTACAGCGCGGCCCTGCCGGGAAAGCGGAGCACCGCGAAGGCATACCCGGCGCAGGCGTAGACCACGACGGTCATCAGCGTCGTGAACACCGTCACCTGGAGGCTGTTGAGGAAGTAGTCGAAGAAGTCCAGCCGGTTCCAGGTGTCCGACAGCGTCGCCAACGTCGGTTCACGCGGAATGAGATGGGTGCCGGAGACCACCTCCTCCCTGGTCTTGAACGCCGCCGACACCATCCACAGGAACGGGTACAGGCTGACGGCCCCGTAGCCGGCCAGCAGCGTGAACACCACGACCCGGGCGACGCGGCGGGAACCGCGGCGGCGAGGGGGGAGGGGCCGCACCGGAACGGCGGCCCGGCCGGCGCCCTTCGGCGCCGCGGTCACGATGTCGGTGGCCATCACGCCGCCTTCCTGGTGGCCCGGTGGGAGAGCAGCGCGATCAGCAGCGCGGCGAGGAACAGCAGCCAGCCCAGCGCGCTGGCCAGGCCCAGGGTCGGGCGGAGTTCGGACTGGAAGGCGTACGTGTACGTCTGGAGGCCGAGCACGTTGGTGTGGTTGCCGGGGCCGCCGTTGGTCATGACCAGGAAGACCTGGAACCCCTGGAGCGCGTCCCGCAGTTCCAGCAGGCCGACGACCAGCGTGGTGGTGCGCACCAGCGGCCAGACGACGGCGGAGTTGGTGCGCCACCAGCCGGCGCCGTCGATCTGCGCGGCCTCCAGCACCGCCGGGTCCACCGACTGCAGCGCCGCCAGGTAGAGCAGGACGGCGACCGGCACGGCCGACCACACCATCACCACGACGAGGGTGCCGAGCGCGGTGTCCGGGTTGCCGAGCCAGCCCTGCGGCTGTTCGAGCGAGCCGAGGCCGAGTGCGCCGAGCAGGGTGTTGATGGCGCCGTTCGGCTCCAGGATGTACTGCCAGGAGAAGTACACCGCGACGCCCGCGGTCACGTGCGGCAGGAAGTACACCGACCGCAGCACGCCGCTGAACCGCTTGACGGAGTTGAGCAGCACCGCGAGCGGGAAGCTGATGGCGATCGTCAGCACCGGCACCGCGATCACCACCCACAGCGTGTTGGTGGCCGCCTCGCGCACCGCGGGGGCGTGGACGGGGTCGCGCCACAGCAGGTCGGCGTAGTTGTCCAGGCCGACCCAGGTCCAGTTCGGGGTGAACCCGTTCCACTCGGCGAAGGAGAGCGAGAACCCGTAGCCGATGGTGTAGAGGCCCATCACGGCGAACAGCACCATCGCGGGCGCGACGAAGGTGTAGCCCCAGGCGGCCTCCCGCAGCCGGCCGCTCCGTCCCACGGCGCGACCCCGCTCGGTGAGCTTCACCGCTGCTGGTTCCAGTAGGAGGTGATGAGGTCGGCCATCTCGCCGCCGGCGCCCGCGGCGTCGGTGCGGGCCAGGGGGGTGTACTCCATCAGCAGCGCGGCGACCTCCTCGCCGTCGTAGCCGCTGGGCTTGTACGTCGTGTCGCCCGGGTTGTAGGCCTCGGCGGCGCTGGACAGGGTCTCCATCATCTGGCCGAGCACCGGGCCGACCGCCTGGGTCGGGTCGTCGCCGAGGTCGGTCGACGGCACGTCGAGGGCCGCCTGGGCGAAGTCGGCGGCGACGTCCGGGGCGGCCATGTACTCGAGGAAGCCGAGCGCCCCCTCCTTGTCGCCGGTGGTGGCGGAGACCGAGAGGCCGGTCAGCCCGAAGGGTGCCAGCGTCAGTTCGGGTATGGCGCCGCCGGACGGCGCGGGCACCGGGAAGGTCATGAGGTTGTCGGTGTCGAAGCCGTTCTGCTCCAGGAACGCCAGCGTGAAGGTGCCGCCGACCAGGAAGGACGACTCGCCCTGGGCGAAGGAGAGATCGGCCTGGTCGATGGGCAGCGTCTGGGTGCCCGGCGTCCAGTACGGCTGGATCTCGCCGTAGTTCTCCAGCACCGCCCGGCCGTCGGGGGAGGCGAAGTCGGTGTTCGCGTCGTCGGAGAACAGCGCCTCGAAGCCGTCCTGCCCGAGCTGGCCGTACGCCATGGGCTGGAGGATCCACTCCAGGCCGGTGGTGGGGCTCTGCAGGCCGACGCTGAGGCCGCCGTTCTCCGGGAACTCCTCGTCGACCGCGGCCAGGACGTCGATGAACTCCTCCCAGGTGGCGGGGGGTTCGGTGACCCCGGCCTGGGCGAGGCGCTCGGCGTCGGCGTAGACGATGCCGAAGGTGCCCATGGTCAGCGGGACGCTGAAGCGCTGGCCCTCCTCGATGCCGGCCAGGTTCGAGTCGGGCGCCAGGGAGTCCTCGTAGTAGTCGGGCGTGACGGTGCCGGCGTCGCGCACGGCCTCCGAGTACCGGGACAGCCACTCGTCGGTCACGTCGTCGGACAGGTCCTCCAGCAGGCCCGCGCCGCCGAAGGTGAAGTCGTCGCCGTGGATGTGGGTTTCGAACAGGTCCGGCAGGTCCCCGGTCTGCGCGGCGGCCTGGGTGCGGGTGACGAAGGCCTCGTCGGGGGTGACCGCCTCCACCTCGATGGCCACTCCCGACTCCTCCCGGTAGGCGTCGGCGGCGGCCTGGAGGGCGGCGACATGGGACTGCTTGAAGGTCCACAGGGTCAGGGTGCCGTCATCGCCTCCCGAACCGCCGGAACCGCCGGAACCACCGCAGGCGGCCAGTGATCCGGCGAACAGGAGGACGGTGAACAGCGTGGCGGGGCGAACGACACGACGGCGTTGTCGGTGCACGGCAACTTCCTTTCGACGCACGGCGACGGGCGGGACCTGAGGTCGGCCGCCGAGGGGTGGAGCGTAGCTAAATCGAATTGATGTACGGTGTCAAGAGTCGCGACAGGGCAGGGTGCGACGGATGCCCGGAGGGCGGGGTGCGGCGGCGTCAGCCGTGCGGGAGAGGCCGCCGGTGGGTGCCGCCGGTGGGTGCCGGCGGTGGGGGAGACGTGCGAGGGCCGGGCCGCGTGACGGGGCGCGTCGGCGCCCGCCGTCACCTACGGCCGTCAGGCGATGAGGAGTGACTTCACCTGGGCGGAGAGGATCTGGTCGAGCACGAGGCAGGCCGCGCCGATGGCGCCCACGTCGTCGCCGATGGCGGTGCTGGTGACCGCGGTGTCGTGCATCTTCTCCACGAACGGCGAACCCGCCACGAACGGTTCGACCACCGCGAGGAAGCGCCGGGAGAGGTGCGGCCAGATCGGGCCGCCGAAGACGATCAGTTCGGAGTCGAGCAGGGTGGCCGCGGCGCACACGCCGTGCGCGACCCGCCGGGCCCAGCCGTCGATGATCTCCGCGGCGGTCTCGTCGCCCTCGTCGGCGAGCGCCACCAGGCGTTGCAGGCTCCGCTCGGCCTCGCGCGGGTCGGCGGGGGCCGCGTCGGGGCCGAGGACGCCGCGTTCGATGGCCTCGTTGACCAGCGCCTGGGTGGTGCAGTTGGCGTCGAGCCCGCCGACCTCGCCGGCGTTGTTCGACACGCCGCGCAGCACCACGTCGTCCACCACCGCGCCCATGCCGGAGCCGGTGCCGAGGTAGAAGAAGAGGAAGTTGCCCGAGTGGGCGGCGGCGCCGGCCCAGCGCTCGGCGATGGCGGCGGCGATCACGTCCTTGTCCATCAGCACGGGCAGCCGCGTCTTCTCCGACAGGTAGTCCCGCAGCGGGACCCGGTGCCAGCCGGACAGCAGCGGCGGCTCGACCACTGAACCCGAGCCCACCTCGACGGGCCCGGGCACCGCGATGCCCACGCCGAGGATCCGCCCGCGGTCCACCGCCGAGCGCTCGATCAGCGTGTCCACGGCGGAGCTCATCTCCGCCAGGGTCTCCTCCTGGTCGACCGCCTGCGGCGTGGGCCGCCGCATCCGGTGCACGACGTTGCTCAGCAGGTCGAGCATCACGTAGGTGATGACCGCGGGGTCGAGGTGCACGCCGATCGCGTAACCGCCGGCCGGGTTCACCTGGAGCAGGGTGCGCCGCTTGCCGCCCTGGCCGCTCTTCTTGCCGGCCTCGTGGATCATGCCGCGGTCCAGCAGTCGTCGGCAGATGTTGGAGACGGTCTGCGCCGACAGCTTGGTGGCCGACGCCAGCTCCACGCGGCTGAGCCCGTCCGGCTCGCGGCGGATGGCGTCGAAGATCACCGACTCGTTGAAGTCGCCCATCCGCGGCAGGTTGGTGCCGCGCCGAACGGGCGGACGCTCGAACGTCACGGCCGACATCGTCTCTCCCTCTCCCCTGCGCACGGGCGTGCGGACCTGGGTGAGCCGCTGACCGGCGACGATATCATAAATCGAACTGATTGACTTACGGCCTCGATCGGGACCCGGAGCCGCGGGACGGGGCCCAAGCCCTACCCGCCGCCGGCCCACGGAAACCCCCGACGCGTCACCAGCCGCCCTGCCCCCCGGACCCGGTGCGCAGCCGGGGCGCGAACGCGGCGTGGAAGACGCCCGAGGCGGCGCCGATCGCCGCGGCCGACTCGTTCAGCAGCGAGTGCGCCACGTGCACCCGCCGGACCCGCCGGGCCACCGGGAACCGGTTGACCGCCTCGGAGATCTCGGTGAGGAAGAGGCCGGCGACGGCCGGCGGCACGGCGGGCCCGCCCACGATCAGCAGGCCGGTGTCCAGGAGGTCGGTCACGCCGCTCGCCCCCCTGGCCACCACCCGGGCCACCTCGCGGACGGCGGCCACCGCCCGCTCGTCGCCGCCGGCCGCGGCGGCGCACAGCCGCTCGTACGCCGCCGGGGAGTCGGGCAACGGAAGCCCGGCGGCGCGGGCCTTCCGCGCGGCCGACGCCATGGGAGCGCACTCGTCCACCATCGCCGGGCCGCCCTCCGGGGTGAGCCGGCCCACGGCCAGCGCGCACAGCTGGCCGAACTCCCCGGCGTTGCCCGTCCGGCCGCGGTACACGTCGCCGTTGAGGAAGGCGCCGCAGCCGGCGCCGGTGCCCAGGTAGAGATAGACGAAGTCGCCCGAGCGCTCGGCCGCGCCGATCCAGCGCTCGCCGATCGCCGCCGCCGTGGCGTCCTTCTCCACGGTCACCGGCAGGTTCAACCGCTCGGCGAGCGCGGCCCGCAGCGGGATGTCGTGCCAGCCGCCGAACAGCGGCGGGTCGAGCACCACCCCCGCGTCGGCGTCCAGCGGTCCCGGCACGGCGATGCCGACGCCGAGGGGCGTGCCGGGGGAGGGG
>NZ_SMKI01000471.1 GCF_004348415.1 Streptomyces hainanensis | reverse complement strand
CGACGGCGTCCAGGTTGCCGAAGGCGAAGGGGACGTCCGCCCCGTGCCACGGCCTGGCCGCCCCGCGCCGGCGGGCGAAGCGGGCCAGGAACGCCCGGCCGCCGGCCCGCGCGTGCCGCTCGGCGAGTGACGCGTCGCCCGCGCCGACGTCGCTGCGCACCGCGGCGACCGGCGCGGTGCCGAAGTACAGCCCGGAGTCGTCGACGAGCAGCTGGCCCGTTGCGCCCAGGCTGGCGAGCACGGCGCCCGCGCCCGCCTCGCGCAGCTCCTCGGCGGCCTTGGCGGCCTCGCCGACGGTGGCCAGGTCCCGGCCCACCGCGGCGGCCAGCTCCTCGGCGTTGGGCTTGATGACGTCCGGTCGCTCGGCGAGCGCCCGCAGCAGCGCGGGGCCCGAGGTGTCCAACGCGATCCGGGCGCCGGCCCGGTGGGTGCGGGCGACGAGCCGCGCGTACCAGGCGTCGTCGAGCCCGCGCGGCAGGCTGCCGCAGCACGCGGTCCAGGCGGCGGCCGCGGCGTGCTCGCCGGCGGCCTCGAGCAGCGCCTCGCTCTCGGCCGGGGTCAGCCGGGGTCCGGCCGCGTTGAGCTTGGTGAGGGTGCCGTCGGGCTCGACGGCCGAGATGTTGACCCGGGTGCGGCCGGCGATCGACACGGCCGCGACCTCGATGCCCTGCCCGGTCAGCAGCTGCCCGAGCAGCGCGCCCTCCGGGCCGCCGAGCGGCACCACGGCGGTGGTGCGATGCCCGGCCGCGGCCACCGCGCGCGAGACGTTGACTCCCTTGCCGCCGGGGTCGACGCGGTCGCCGCCGGCGCGCAGCACGGCGCCGCGCTCCAGCGCCGGGATCTCGTAGGCCCGGTCCAGGCTGGGATTGGGGGTGACGGTGAGGATCACGCGCGTCGCACCTCCGTGCCGATCGCCTCGATGGCGCGGGCGTCGGCGTCCCCGAGCCCGGGGTCGGTGATCAGCACGTCGACCTGGCGCAGCGCGCCGAACCTGGCGAAGTGCTCCTGGCCGAACTTCCGCGAGTCGGCGAGCAGCACCACGCGGCGGGCGGCGCCGATCAGCGCCCGCTTCACCGCGGCCTCGGCGAGGTCGGGGGTGGTGAGGCCGGACTCGGGGCCGAATCCGTTGGTGGCGAGGAAGACCACGTCGGCCGTGATCTCGCCGTAGGTGCGCAGCGCCCAGGCGTCGACGGCGGCCCGGGTGCGGTGCCTGACCCGGCCGCCGACCACGTGCAGCTCGATGCCCGGGTGGTCGGCGAGCCGGGCGGCCAGCGGCAGCGCGTGGGTGACGACGGTGAGCGCGGAGTCCAGCGGCAGGGCGGCGGCGAGCGCCGCCGTGGTGGTGCCGGCGTCGAGGATCACGCTGCCCTCGTCGGGCAGTTCGGCGAGGGCGGCGAGCGCGATGCGCTCCTTCTCGGCGACGGCCGTCGCCTCGCGCTCGGTGAGGTCCGGTTCGAAGTCGAGCCGGCCCACGGGGATGGCGCCGCCGTGCACCCGGCGCAGCACGCCGGCCTTCACCAGGGTCTTCAGGTCGCGCCTGATCGTCTCGGCGGTGACCTGGAACTCGTCGGCGAGCGCGAGAACCTCGGCCCGGCCGCGCTCCCTGGCGAGCCGGAGGATCGCCTGCTGCCGCTCGGGTGCGTACATCTGTGTTTCTGTCCGTTCTCTGCCCAGATATCTGTGGTTGGGCTCGGATGTTACGCCCGTGGTGCGACAAAGTAAACAGATCCGGAAACAGGCCGGGCGTAAGCGGGCTTCCCCGGCTTCCCCGGCTTCCCTGGCTGCCCGGCTTCCCTGGCTTCACCGAAACGGCCACCGGCCCCGCGGCGGATGCCGCGGGGCCGGTGGCCGAGGATTCGGGCGGGACGGAGCCCGGGGAGCGGGGACGGCTCAGTGCGCCATCACCGGAACCGGCTCCGCCTCGCCGAGCCCCTCCTCGCCCTCGGGCCTGGCCTGCGGGCCCTTGCTGTTGATCAGCAGACCGGCGACCACGGCGGCGCCCACCAGGATGCCGAAGGCCCACCAGATCGCGGAGGTGAAGCCCTCCACCATCGCGGCCGGGTCGATCGGAAGCACCCCGTTCTCCTGGGCGTACGAGGCGGTGGCGCTGGTGGCGATCGTGTTCAGCGCGGCGATGCCGATCGCGCCGCCCACCTGCTGCGACACGTTCACCATGGCCGACGCCACGCCGGCGTCGGTCGGGCGCACGCCCGCCGTGGACAGGCTCATGGCCGGCATGAACGACGTGCCCATGCCCAGGCCGAGCAGCACCATCGCCGGCATCAGCAGCCCGGCGTACGAGCTGTCCAGGCTCATCTGGGTCAGCAGCAGCATGCCGAGCGCGGCGGTCAGCAGGCCCGGCACCATCAGGTTCCGCGGGGCCACCCGGGTCACGAAGCGGGCGCCGATCTGCGTCGAACCGATGACCATGCCCACCACCATCGGCAGGAACGCGAAGCCGGTCCTGACCGGCGAGTAGCCGCGCACCACCTGGAGGTAGTAGGTCAGGAACAGGAACAGACCGAACATGCCGATGATCGCCATGCCGAGTGCGAGGTACGCCCCGCCCCGGTTCCGGTCGGTGATGACCCGCAGCGGCAGCGTCGGCGCCTTCGTCCGGGACTCGACGAGGACGAACAGCGCCAGCAGCACCGCGGAGGCGATGAACATCGACACGGTGACCCCCTCGCCCCAGCCCTCGTGCTCGGCGCGGGTGAACCCGTAGACCAGGGCGACGAGGCCGGCGGAGGCGAGGACCACGCCGGGGATGTCGAGGCGCGAGTGGTTGCGGGCCGACTCGGGCTCGCGGATCACCATGATGGCGCCGATGGCGGCGACCACGGCGAACGGGATGTTCACGTAGAACGTCCAGCGCCAGTCCAGGTACTCGGTGAGCGTGCCACCGAGCAGCAGGCCGACGGCCGCGCCGGCACCGGCGATGGCGCCGTAGACGCCGAACGCCTTGGCGCGCTCCTTGGTGTCGGTGAACAGCACGGTCAGCAGCGAGAGCGCGGCGGGCGCGAGCAGCGCGCCGAAGACGCCCTGCAGGGCGCGGGAGCCGAACAGCATGGCCTGGTTGGTGGCCGCGCCGCCCAGGGCGGAGGCGAGCGCGAAGCCGATCAGGCCGATGACGAAGGCGCGCTGCCGGCCCCACAGGTCGGCTATGCGGCCGCCGAAGAGCAGCAGTCCGCCGAAGGCCAGCGCGTAGGAGGTGATCACCCACTGCGTGTTGGCCTGGCTGATGTCGAGGTCCTGCTGGGCCCACGGCAGCGCGATGTTCACCACGGTGCCGTCGAGGACGACCATCAGCTGCGCGATGGCGATGAATATCAGCGCCGTCCAGCGCCTGGGGTCGGGAACGCTGTCAGCGTGGCTGACAGCGGGTTGGGGTGGCATAGGGGTGGTACCTCACGGTTCGTTGCGGTGTTTTATGGCCGTAAATGGCTCCCAAAGGGCGCGCCTTCACCGAGGCAGACCCGGATGGGAGGGCAAACTCATCGCCGCGTCGCTGCGGCGCTCGCTCTGGTCTCGGCGGCGTCAGCCGCGCGACGCGTTGGTCAGCAGAACTCGTCCTTGAGGTCCCCGAGGGTCCTCGGTGGGCCCGGCAGCTCGCTGCGTGCCGGAGTGCGCAGCCCGTCGAGGAAGATCTCCAGATGCCGCATGGCCAGGTCGTCGCTGCCCCCGCAGGCGGAGCCGGGCAGCGGCAGGGTGAGCCGGACGATCGCGATCATCAGGTCCCCCGGGCCCACGTCGCGCCGGAGCTGCCCCGACGCGTGGGCCCGCTGGATCAGCTGCTCGGTGACCTCGTGCATCCGCCGCTTGCTGGCCTTGAGGAGCGGATCCTCGTGGTCGACCTCGGTGGCGAGCAGCGGCGAGAGGCCGCCCACGCGCTCCCTGACCCCGCTGAGCACGAGGCCGCGCAGGGCCTCGAAGGGATCGGACTCCTCGACCAGGGACTTCTCGACCAGGTCGATGATCCGTTGGTTCACGTAGAGCAGGACATGGAGAAGGAGCGACTTCCGGTCGGGAAAGTGACGGTACAGGGTGGCATTGCCGACTCCGGCGCGTCGAGCGATTTCGTCCAGGGGCGCGTCCACCCCGTGGAGGCAGAAGGACTCACGCGCCGCGACGAGGATGCGCTCCCGGTTGCGCAGGGCGTCGGCGCGCAGACGTGGCGCGCTGGCGTTGGCGATGGTGCTCACGATGCCCCTCCCTGGAACCCGGTGCGCGAACGCCGGTCGGCGCCGCGGTGAACAACCGGGGATCCGCTCCCCGGTTGTGTCGGACAATACTTCAAACGGAGACGGCGTCCCCGGTTATTTCGCGGACCGGTGTGTTCTGGGTCACATGGGTGGCGCGTGGGGGATCGCATGAGAGGTCGCCCGGGGGAGGGGGCCCTGCGAGGGCCTTCGGGCATCACAAAGCCTCGGCGCCGCGCTCGGCGCCGAGGCTCGCGGTCTCCCGCTGTTCGGTTGGCCACCGGTGGCCGGCGGGGCCGGTCGGGACCGGCGGGCTACCGCCCGCGGCCGGACCGGCCGCCCGTCACGCCGCCGCGTCGAAGCCCGAGTCGTTGGCCATCCGCTTCAGCTCGAGGAGCGCGTGCTTCTCGATCTGGCGGATCCGCTCCCGGGTGAGCCCGTGCTGCTTGCCCACCTCGGTGAGCGTGCGCTCCCGGCCGTCCTCTATGCCGTACCGCGCCCTGATGATGGCCGCGGTGCGCGGGTCGAGGCGGCCGATCAGGTCTTCCAGACCCTCCCGGCGCAACATCACCAGCACCGACTGCTCCGGCGTCGACGCCGAGGTGTCCTCGAGCAGGTCACCGAACTGCGTCTCGCCCTCGTCGTCCACCGACATGTTCAGGCTGACCGGATCGCGGGCCCAGTCCAACACGTCCTGGACGCGCTCCGGCGTCGAACCCAGCTCCTTCGCCACCTCCGCGGGCTCCGGCTCGCGGCCGTGCTCGCGGTTGAACTCCCGCTGCACCCGCCGGATCCGGCCGAGCTCCTCGACCAGGTGGACGGGCAGCCGGATGGTGCGCGACTGGTCGGCTATCGACCGGGTGATGGCCTGCCTGATCCACCACGTCGCGTACGTCGAGAACTTGAATCCCTTGCTGTAGTCGAACTTCTCCACGGCCCGGACCAGGCCGGCGTTGCCCTCCTGGATCAGGTCGAGCAGCGGCAGCCCGCTCCGCGGGTACCGCCGCGCGACCGCCACGACCAGCCGCAGGTTGGAACGGATGAACACATCCTTGGCGCGCTCACCGGCCCGGACGAGCTCCTTCAGCTCGTCCTCGGAGGCGGACGCCGCAGCGCCACCCCCGACCGGCTCCGCCTCGCCCGAGAGGATGTGCTCCGCATACAGACCGGCTTCGATCGCGAGGGAGAGCTCGACCTCCTTCGCCGCGTCAAGCAGCGGGGTGCGGGCTATCTCATCCAGATACATCCCGACCAGGTCGCGCTCCGTGGCATCGCTGCCTGCGCTGGACCGGACACTGCCCGTCGTCTCGACACTGCCATCGGTGTCCGAACGCCGGGCGACGGCACGGGTTGCCATACGCGTGCTCCCTTGCGAAGTGATCATTTTCCACTCGAACCGCTCAAAAACGAGGTCCTTGTCGGACCGGGACCGGGACGCCCCCTTGCCTCCCGCATCCATAACGAATCAACGACGGTAATCCGGACAGAATTCCCAAGCGGTGCATCTTTTTGTCGGCGATGCAGTACCCTGCCCCACTGCCCCAGCCCCCCAGGTCGTCGTGGGACATCGCTCCCA
>NZ_SMKI01000470.1 GCF_004348415.1 Streptomyces hainanensis | reverse complement strand
GGGCGCTGCTCGCCGGCGGCGGGGGTGAGGAGGTCGGCGACCGTGAGCTTCCGGGTCAGGCCGTTGGCGTTCGGGTCCTGGGGCAGATCGGCGCCGGTGCACAGCAGGACGGCCAGCCAGGGGGAGCGGCGGCCGTCCTGTTCCGGCGGGCGCAGCGGCAGCTCCCAGGGGAGTTTCTCCTGGTTGAGGACGACGTGGGGGAAGAGGTGGGAGTAGCGGCCGCTGCCGCCGTTCGGCGGGTAGCAGCCGTGGAGGCCACCGTCGGGGAGGGCGAAGCGCGGGACCCGGGCGAGGAACTCGTGGCCGCCGGTCAGCTCGGGCGCCGGGTCGGCGGCGCCGCCCACGACCTGCTTCACGGTGATCCGGTAGCCGCCGGCGTCGAGTTGGGGCACCAGGCTGTCGTGGAAGTGCAGGGGCGGGGGTGGGGTGACGGTCACGGCCGTGCGGCCTCCTCGTGAGCGGTGAGGTTCGGCGCGCCCACGAGCAGGGGGAGGCCGGCGTAGGCGTGCGGGGCGGCGGCGGCCGTGCGGACCAGGGGTTCGTTCGGCAGTCGGTGTCCGAGTGCGGCCAGCGCGGTGGCGAGGGTGGTGCGGCGCGCGGTGGGCGCGGTGGTCGCGGCGGCGGCGATCCTGTCCAGGACCTTGGTGTCGGGTGCGGACCGCCAGCCGTCCGGGGTGGCCCCGGGGGGGATCCGGAGCTTCGCGTCGGGCGTCAACCGTGCGTGGTCGAGCTGGGACTCGTCGATCTTCGGGGTGAGGGTGTGCTTGACGGGTGGCGGCGCCACGACCGTCAGACCGACGAGGGCGTCGGGTACCAGGCCCGAGCTGTCGGCGTCGTCCACCGGCACGTCGATGGTGCCGAAGGGCAGCGTGATCGTGACGTGCCGCTGTTCCGTCCACAGCGCCGAGGGCACGTTCTCGCGCAGTTCGGTGGCCGTCCACCTGTCGGCGTTGGCGACCGGGGTCCGGTCGGTGCGGAGCACGGTGATCGCCAGGGGGGGCCTTGACGGAGGTCCCGCCCATGGGGCGGATCCTCACCTCGGCGCCGACGACGTCGGCGACCTTGGCGTGTTCCACCGTCAGGGTGGCCCGGGAGGCGGGGACGACGGTGCGGACGGCGCAGGTGAAGCCGTTGGGGGAGACGAGCCAGGGGGTGTCCGGGGGCGGCGCCTGCCTGGCGGCGTCGGCCGGGCCGGGGAGTCGGCCGGCGAGTGGGCTGAGGGTGATCCAGTCGTTCCCGCCGGCGCCGCCCGGGGGCAGTAGCGCGGTGAAGCCCGCCCAGTCCAGCGGCCCGGGGCCGGCCTCGGCGGCGGCGCCGAAGTCCTTGGTGACGGAGAACTTCCACACCTGGACGGTGACCGTGCCCCCGGTGGACGGCCCCCACAGCGACAGCCTGACGCCGACGTGGCCGCCGATGCTGCCGCCGAACAGCATCCACGAGGAGGCCCGCCAGTCCACCGAGGCGGTGAAGTCGGCGGTGAAATGGAACGGCTTCCACTGGATGAGGACGTCGACCTGGAGGGTCAGCGAGGCGTCGAGGGTGCCGAGCGAACCGGACTCGTGGACCGAGGCGCTGAGGGCGCCGCCCGCCATCGCGGCGGACGGTGTGAGGGCGAAGTAGGCGTCGCCGTTGATCGCGAGCGGGCCGGCGGACCAGGAGAGGGAGAGCCGGTTGGCGGGCCGCGGGTACCAGGCGGGCGGGGTGAACGCCCGGTGGTAGCCGCCGAGGACGAAGGCGAAGTCGCCGGGGTGCGGGCTGCCGGGGAACCACAGGTAGAAGCCGAAGTCGCCGCGGACCACGGCGCCCGGGTCCACGACGAAGGAGCCGGGCGCGATGCCGCCGTCGACCTTCAGCATCTTCGAGGTGGAGGTGTAGGTGGCGAGCAGGTCGATCTCGATCCGGGCGTAGACCCGGTCCCCGAGGGCGAACTCGGCCTTGACGTCGCCGAGGAGGGCGACGGAGAAGTCCTGCCCGAACTGCACCACGGCCACCGCGGCGCCCTTCACCAGCTGGAAGGAGGTGAAGTGCAGGCCGGCGGCGATCCAGATGGTGCCGGCCTGTTCCCTGACGTAGCCGCCGGGGCCGGTGAGCTTCGCCAGGACCTCGGTGGGGGACTCGTTCCTTAGTGAACCGTCGTCGATGCCGGTGAGCAGGGGGAACTTCCGCACGTCGGCGACGGTGAGGTCGTCGCGGACCATGCTGTTGTAGCCGAAGCCGGCGGCCAGGCCGGTCAGCACGAAGGGCGGCGGGCCGCCGAGTTCGCCGGTGGCCTGGGCGAAGACGAAGAACGACACCTCGCCATCGCGCCTGTGCGCGTAGGAGGCGACGGCGGCCAGGCCGACCCGGGGCGTGGTGACGGTGGCCAGGCCGGCGAGCCGCAGGTCGTGGACGGCGTCCGGGGCCTGCCAGACGACGGCGCCCGACACCTCGACGGGAGGGTTGGTGTAGGCGATGCCGAGGCCGTCGAGGTGGGGGGTGGTCCCGGAGCCGTCCAACGCGACGCCGAGGCCCAGCCCGGCCGCCGAGAGCGTCAGCCCGCCGGCGCTGAGCGCGGCGTCGAAGAGGATCCACAGCCGCTGGTCGGCGTAGGCCAGGCCGACGCGTTCCACGCGCAGCGGTCCGAAGCTCCGGGCCACGGTGAGCCACGCGGTGGGGGTGGGGGCGGCGGTCGCGGTGGGCACCGGCAGCGGGTCACCCGCGGGTGTGACGGCCGGCTCGGGCTGCCGCCCGGCGCCCCAGGTCAGGGCGAGGTTGGGCGTGGAGCCCGGGAGGTCGAGGGTGACCTCAAGCTCGGTGCCGGCCAGCGGGTCGGGAAAGGCCGTGGGCGGTTCCGGCAGGTGCGCGACGGCGGCGTCGAGTGCGGCGAGTTCGTCCTTGTCGAACGGTGCGGAGGCGCAGGTGACGCCGAAGCCGGTGACGCCGATGTCCGCGTCGGCCGGGAGCTGGCCCTTGACCAGGGGCAGATCGGAGAGCCTGGCGGGCGCCCCGGAGGGCAGGGAGGTCACCTGGACCTGGACCGCGTACCGGCTCGCGCCGCCGGTGCCGACCAGCCGCCCCATGGTGGCCGTCACGTGGGGGGTGCCGCCGGTGAGGACGAAGGTCTTCGTGGTCAGGTCGTACCGGAGCGCGAAGCTCAGCAGGCTCGGCACCAGGGCATGCGGCAGGTCGGGCAGCCGGATGCCGCACAGGCCGAGCAGATCGGTGAAGGGCAGGCCGAGCCGCTGCTGGTCGTCCTCCTTCCAGGACGCCGTGAGCGCCTTGTCCTTGTCCACGGTGACGAAGTCCACGTCGAGGGCCAGGACCCGTCCGCCGACGGTGAGCGACAGCTTGTCGGCCAGCGTCCAGCCGGCCTTGTCTCCGGTGATGGTGCCCAGGTAGTCGACCCGGCCCCAGTCCAGGGGGAAGCGGGCCTGCGCGGTGAGGGTCGTCGGGCCGCCGGACCGCCAGGTGAACGCCAGCTCCACCAGCACGAGTTCGCGGACGCAGTCGGCGACGGTGACACCGTGGTCGCGAAGCCAGTCGGCGAGCGGCGCGAGACGCAGGTCGTACGCCTCGGCGCGCACGCTCCACACCGCGTTCTCCCGGGCGGCGCGTGCGGTCAGTCGGGTGGTGCCCACGGCGAGGGTGCCGGCCAGTGTCACGGCGAGCGGGGTGGCGGCGTCCTTGCGGAGTTCGAGGGAGAGGTCGGAGAGACGGATCCGGTCCGGCTGGTCGAGGACCCAGGGGGTGTCGAGTCCGCACGAGAGGGCGTAGCTCTTCGTCGCGACGTCGGCGGTCACCCGCACCCGGGCGAACTTCTCGTCGGCCAGCGGCGTGCCGGCCAGCCAGTCCTTCGTGGGCGGCGGCACGGGGTCCGACAGTTCGGCGGTGAGCACCCCGTCGACCACGGCCGCGTCGAGAGCGAAGCCCGCCACCGTGCAGCCGCCGACCAGCGCCAGCGACGCCCTGCCGCCCGGTGAGTAGGTGAACCGGGCCTGCACGGCTCGCAGTTGGACGCCCTCGAAGAGGTTCCAGTGGTCGGCGACCCGCACGCCGGCCCAGACGGAGCGCGGTTTCCTTCGCCCGGTGTCGACCACGACGCCGATGTCGCACAGCGCGAGCGACGTCAGCAGCGGGACGTCCTTCGGAAGGGGCGGCAGCTTGACGCCGGCGAGGGGCTGCCAGCCGGTGAGGGCGTCGAGGCCCTTGCCCAGGCTCAGCCCGGGCGAGAACGACGCGCTCAGCCGCAGCGGGCCCGCGCCGGCCGGTTCGAGGCCGAGCCGCACCCGTTGGCCGGCGAGGGGGAGTTCGAGCTCGGTCCTGGCGGCGCCGTGCGCGGTGCCGGCCTGGTCGGGTTGGACATCGAGGACGAGGTGCAGGGTGGCGTCCGCGCCGGCCACCTGGTCCTTGAGGAAGCCGAGGTCGACGTCGGGCAGGTCGGGCAGCCGCCACTCGGGGAGGGTCACGTCGAGTCGGCAGCCCACCACCGCGTCGCCCCTGACGGTGAAGCCGACCGTGACGGCGTCGGTGGAGTCGCTGTCGCGCAACGCGATCTGCCCGCGTACCCCGTGGGGGACGTCGTCGGTGGCGCTGGCGCCGGTGAGGACGATGCCGGTCTCGGCGAGGTGGGAGCGGAGGAGGGAGGTGGCGGCCGGCAGGTCGAGTTCGGTGTCCGACAGCGTGAAGGAGCCGCCCGCGATGCCGGCGCGGCGCTGGTCGAGCGTCTGGACGGTCAACATGTCGGCGTCCCTACTCCCCGGTGGTCCAGGTGAGGTGCAGCGGGCTCGCCCCGGTGGCCGGGGGAGTGCCCGGCATCCGCACCGTCACGGCGAGGACCCCCGGGTGCGGGTCGGGCGGGCCGTACGGCTCGGTCCCTACCACGACCCCCGCGGCCGGGCACCAGGGCGGCGCCGCGCGATCCCGGGCAGCGGGGTGGCCGACGACGAGCAGTTGGGTGAGGCCGGCCAGCGGACCCTTCGGTTTCGCCGCCTCCGTGACGGACCGCCAGGCCCGTTCCGTGGGTGCGTCGCCGAGGAGCAGTACGGCGTGGGAGCCGACGACGAACAGCGGCACCACCGCGTTGGCGTCCGTGTCCCCGCTGTCGTACCGGCCGCTGGCGTTGGCCGAGACGATGAACAGCTGTGCGCCGCCGCGGCTGAGGTAGGGCATGGACCTGCTGAGGTCGTCGACGCAGAGCGGGAGATTCCAGGCCCCGGTGTCCCGCAGCCACGTCCGGGTCGAGGCGGAGTACTGCCCGAGGTCGCCGCCGTAGTGCGCGTAGTCGACGGGGACGGTGGCCGTCGCGGCGATCGCTCCGTGGTGCAGGACGTCGGGGTGGGTCAGGATCACGTGGTCCAGGCGCCTGACGTCGGCCGGCAGCGGCGAGACGGCGCCGCCGCAGTCCACCAGCACGGTGAGCGGCGGTTCGGACGTGTCGTCGGGGTTCGTCCTCGGGAAACGGACGAGGGTGCGGGTCTGACGAAGGCTGGGTGAGAGCGTCACGCCAAGGGCGTTCACCGAGGCGACGGTTGTTCCGGTCACGGGTTCCCTGTCTCCCCCGGTCTCTCCGCGCCGCGCGTTGCGGGTGGGGTCGACGGGTGATGCTAGGGACCGGTGCTGAGCGATATGTGCGCGTCCGTCATGGTTTGTTGGGATTCCCGGCCGAAGGAATCACTGGTGTGGCGGGCGACTGGGAGGGTGTCGAGCTGCTGTCCCCAGGGTGCGGGACATGATCGTGAACAAACTCGGCGACCGGGCCGAGCAGTTCGTCTCCGTGTCCGGAGTGGTCGCCGGACGGCCGTCTCGCGGCTGGGGCGGTCGGCGGGGGTGTACTCCAGGGG
>NZ_SMKI01000046.1 GCF_004348415.1 Streptomyces hainanensis | reverse complement strand
GGGTGGGGGAGGAACGCCCGAGACACCCGCCCCAGCGAGGACCGCTTAGGCTGGACCGCATGCCCGTCTCCCGCAGCAGGAAGCCGAAGAACGGCCGGCCGGCCTCGGCCAGGCCGACGGCGGCCAGGCCCGCGGCGGCCAGCCGCCCCGCGCCGGTCAGGTTCGGCGTGGCGATCCTGGCCGCACTGCTGGTGTGCGCCCTCGTCATCGGAGCGGTGGCCGCCCTCGGCGGAGGCGGCGGCAACGGCGGCAGCGGCAGCGGCGGCGGCGGTGCCGACGGGAGCGGCCAGGACCAGTCGCAGAACGGCTCGGAGGAGAATCCGGCCGCCGCCCTGGAGCGGCGCGACGCGGATGATCCGTACGCGCTCGGCGAGGTCGACGCGCCCGTCGTCATGCTTCAGTACACCGACTTCCAGAGCGCGTTCGACGGCTCCCACGCCCGTGACACCCATGACCGGCTGGTCCAGGAGTTCGTGGACTCCGGCGTGCTCCGCATCGAGTTCCGGCAGTTCCCGATCAACGGCCCGGAGTCGGACGCCGCGGCGCGCGCCTCGTGGGCGGCCGGGCAGCAGGGCAGGTTCTGGGAGTTCTACCGGCTCGCGCTCGGTGAGGAGTTCCACCAGAACAGCGGCAGGTTCGCCGAGGACCGGCTGCCGGAGCTGGCGGAGCAGGCCGGCGTGCCGGACGTGGACCGGTTCCTGGCCGACATGGAGTCGGACGCGGCGACCGAGACGCTGACCAGGGACAGCGAGGAGGGGCTGAGCCTGGGGGCGAGCACCGCCCCCTCCTTCCTGGTCAACGGCCGGCCGTTGCTGGGGGCGCAGCCGCTGGAGCAGTTCGAGGGCGCCATCCAGCAGGCGGTCGACGCGGCCGACGAGGCCGAGGCCGCCGGAAACTGACCCTCCCACCACCGATCAGTTCCGCACACACTGCGAAACCATTCCGTCACGCGCCTGCTCAACTCCCGCCGCCATTCAGGGGAATCCAGGTGATTGCCATCAATCCCGGTCGTATGGCCGGTGAGGCCGTCGCCGACGTTTAGCGTCCTGGGCCATGGCTCACCATCGCAGGAGACTCTGGCGTCCTTCCGCCGCGTCGGTGTATCGAAAACCCATCCGCACGGCGGCCACCACCCTGACCCTGGCCGGCGCGGCCAGCGCGCTCGGCGGCGTGGCGCTGGCCGACCCGCAGCCCAGCACGGGCGAGGTGCGGGACAGGGTGGAGGCGCTGCACCACGAGGCCGAGGTGGCCACCGAGGAGTTCAACGCGGCCACCGAGGCCGCCGGCGAGGCGCGCCGCGAGCTCGACCGGCTGACGGACGAGGCCGCGCGCCGCGCCGCCGAGCTGAACCGCGTGCGGGACGCGCTGGGTTCGCAGGCCAGCGCCGAGTACCGGGCGGCCGGCCTGCCGGCCAGCGTGCAGCTCGCGCTCTCCAGCGACCCGGACGAGTTCCTGGGCCGCGCCGCCCAGGTGGGCCGCAGCGGCGACCGGCAGGCCAGGGCGCTGCTCGGCGTCCAGGAGCAGCTGCGCGAGGTGGAGCGGCTGCGCGCCGAGGCCGAGGGGCAGGCCGCCGCGTTGGAGGAGGCGGAGCGCGACGCCCGCGCGCAGCGGGAGCAGGTGGAGACGCGGCTGGCCGAGGCCGAGCGGCTGCTCGCCACGCTCAGTGAGAGCGAGCGCGCCGCCGCCCTGGCCGAGGAGGGCGCGGGCGCCGTCCGGGCGACCGCACCCGCCGGGGCCCCGGCCACGCTGCCGGCCGCGCCGGGCCGGCGGGCCGCGGCGGCCGTCGCGTTCGCCTACGCCCAGCTCGGCAAGCCGTACGGCTGGGGCGCCACGGGGCCGGACGCCTACGACTGCTCGGGCCTGACCCAGGCGGCCTGGGCCGCCGCCGGCGTCTCGCTGCCGCGCACCAGCTACAGCCAGGTCGACGCCGGCGCCCGGGTCCCGCGGAGCGCGCTGCGCCCCGGCGACCTGGTCTTCTACTACTCGGGGCTGAGCCATGTCGGGATGTACGTGGGCGACGGCCAGATCATCCACGCCTCCCGACCCGGCACCCCGGTGCGCCTCGCCCCGGTCGACTCGATGCCCCTGGTGGCCGCCACCCGGCCCGGCTGAGGCGGTGCCGCGGCCCGGCTAGGCTGAGGGGGGTACCGGGTCGGTGCCGCCGGGTGGGTGGCACCGGGCAGCGCGAGGCAGGGGGCAGGGGAGCACAGTGGCCGTCGAGGCGTCCCGTGGCAGCAGCGCGGCAACCCGGCACACACGTGGTTGCACGTGCGGCGACTGCCCGGTGGGCGCCGGCCCCGGGTACCGGCAGGCCGTCGCGGCGTTTCGCGGCCGGCGGGACGAGTTGGCGGCCGGCACCGGGATACCGGAGGCCGTGGCGTACTCCCCCGAGGCCACCAGGCAGTGGATATCGGACGAGTTGACGCGCTCGGCCCACGAGGTCTCGGAGCGCGCCAGGCTCGCCGGCTCGGTCTGGTTGACGCGCTCGGCGGTGCGCAGCCTGGTGGTGGTGTGGTCGGCGGTGGTGGCGTTGCTGCTCGGCCAGGCGCTGACGGCCGTCGGCACCGGCTGGACGCTGCCCCGGACGGCGGGTCTGCTGGCCGCCGTGCTGCTGGCGGTCCCGCTGTCGCTGGCGGCGTGGCTGCACCGGGCGAGGGGCGGGGTGTTGGCCCCGCTGGTCGGCGAGGACAACCGGCTGTCGACGTCCCGGGCGGTCTCCGCCGGCTGGCTGCTGCTGGCCGGCTACGCGGTGCTGGTGCTGGCGATCACGCTGGCGGGCACGACCGGGGCGGCGGAGCGTGACGCGCTGCTCGGCGGCTTCGACCTGGCGCACGGCGGTGGCCTGTTGACGGCCGTGGCGCTGTCCTGCGCGGTGACGGTATGGGTGCGGCACACGGTGGCGACCCGGGTGCGGGGCTTCCGGATGCAGAAGGTGCGCGCGGCCCGGCCGCGGGCCACCGACCTGCTGACCGACGACGGCCGCCGCGGCAGCTTCCCCGACACCCAGTACGTCCTGGTGAACGCGGCGGCGCTGGCGCTCGCCGCGACCCGTCTCGCCCGGCACCCCGGCGAGTTGCCGAACCTGCCGTGGGCGGTGGCGCTGCTGGTCGCGGTGTCGGCGCTGACCTATCTGGCGGCCAAGTACACGGAGGGCGGCCGGCCGGTGATCCAGTCGATCGTCCGGGTGCGGGAGCCCGGCGACCTGCACGCGCCGATCCGGCACGGGGACGAGTTGGAGATCCGCGGTTCCGGCTTCGTGCCGGCCGGCGCCGAGTCGGCCGACCGGCTGGCGGAGACGGTGGTGCGGATCGGCGGGGTGCATGTGCCGGTGCCGCTGGTGCCGGTGGCCGGCGGGTTCAGCAACCCGTCGGACACCCGGCTGACGGTGCCGGTGCCGGCCGAGCTGGACGCGGGCCGGGTGGACGTGCAGGTGATCACGGCGGCCGGCACCGAGTCGGGCCGGTACGCGATCACCGTGGCGGACTGACCCGCTCGGCACCCTCGCCGCCGGCCACGGCCGGCTCGTCCCGGCCGCACCGCCGCGACGCGCGGTTGTGCCGCGCGGCCACGGTGACCATCGCCACGGCGGCGGCCAGCAGCAGCCCGACGCCGGGCAGGGCGAGCAGCGCCGGCACCGGCACGGACACGTCGTCGTCGAGGGCCCGTGCCAGGTGGATCACGGCCACCAGCAGCAGGGCGAGGCCGAGCACGAGCCGGGCCGGTTCGAAGCGGTGCCGCCTGATCATCGGGACTCCTCGGCGACGCGCTGGACGGACAGGTGGCCGATGCCGAGCTCCAGGTCGAGCTCGATGGTGCCGCCGGGTTCCACGCCCGGCTCCGGCTCGTAGGTGTGGGTGCCGCTCACGTCGATCCCCCCGTTGAACTCGTCGATCCTGGTGAGCTCGCTGTCGTCGTTCAGCGGCTGGTAGGTGAAGGCGCCGATGGTGATCTCCTCGCGCACCACCACCGTGACGTCGAGCGGCACCAGCACGGTGACCTGCCCGGCGCCGGCCTCGACACGGGTGCTGAGGCGCTCGTCAGGCGCGACCGCCAGGGCGGACAGGTCGAGTTGGGCGTCGGCGCTGCCGAGCTCGTAGCCGGGGCGCAGCTGGTCGGCCGAGGTCACCCGCCAGACGGGCGTGCTGACGCTGGTGGTGATGTTGTCGGGCAGCACGGAGGCCGCGCCGAGCAGCACGCTGGTGACGATGACCGCGGCGACGGTGCCCGCGCCGAGCCGGCCGCGGAAGGCGCTGAACACCAGGCCGAGGCCGAAGACCGCGAGGGCCGAGGCGAGGCCGACGGAGAGCGCGGCGCCGAGTGGCTGGCTGCTCCAGGCGATGGCGGTGCCGGCCGCGCAGGCGCCGAGGGCGAGCAGCAGCACCAGCGCGCTGAACGGCCACTCGCGGGGCTTGGCGGGCGGCGGTGGGACGGGCGGGCCGCCCTCCATGGGCGGCCGGGCGCCCGGCACGGTGCCCGGCGCGTAGTCGCCCGGCCTGGCGTCGGCCGGGCCCCACAGGTAGCCCTGGTCCTGCCGGGCGGCGGCGCCCTGCCACCAGGAGGGGCCGAGCGGCGCCGGCGGCGCGTGCGCCTCGGGGGGCGCCTCGGCGACGACCTGGGCGACGCCCTGCGGGTTCATGGTGACGGTCTCGTCGCCGCGCCGCCTCGACCAGGAGGCGACGCCGGCGAGGGCGCCGAAGACCAGCACGGAGAACCAGGCGACCCCGCCGTCGTCGCCGATGGTGGCGAGCAGCAGCCCGCAGCCGGCGACGATGAACAGCAGCGCGGTGAGCCCGGGGCCCTCGACGCGGCCGGAGAGCAGCCGGCGGCCCTCGTGCTCCTCCTCCCGCTCGAACGGGATGAGCAGCCAGGCGAGTCCGTAGGCGATCAGGCCGACGCCGCCGAGCACCGAGAGGATCGCGACCGGCACCCGGAAGATCACCGGGTCGAGGTTGAAGTAGCGTCCGAGACCGCCGCAGACTCCGCCGACGACCTTGTGGCGGCGGCTGCGGGCCAGCCGTTCTTCCGGCGCCACCGGCGCGGCCGCATGCTCTGTCATGCTCACCATGGTGGCGGCCGGCTGGCGGCGACGGTATCCGGGGCTCCCCGGAGTCGTCCCTGAGGCGCCGCCGGGAGGATCCTGCGGGTACACCCTGATGTCAGGAGGGGGTGCGGCATGTGACGATCGAGGCATGACCCCCGCACCACCTCCGGCGCCGCCCGCCGCCCAGGCCGAGGCGGCGTCCGTCGCGGCGCCCGCCGGCCGGCCGGGCGCCGGCGTCCCTGCGCCGGAGGAGCCGCCGCTGCGCAAGCTCTACCGCAGCGCGGACGGCCGCTGGCTCGGCGGGGTCGCGCGCGGCCTGGCGGGCCATGTGGGGCTGCCGGCGTCCTGGGTGCGGCTCGCGTTCTTCGTGCTGGCCATGGCGAACGGCCTCGGCGTGGTGCTCTACGGCCTGTTCTGGTTCGTGGTGCCGCTCGGCGTGCCGGAGCGGTCGGAGACGGCCGCGCCGCCCCGCCGCCGCCGGCACTGGAAGCTGGCCAGGCTGCACCGCCCGCACCGTCCCGACAAGCGGCAGCTCGCCGCGTTCCTGATGATGGTGTGCGCGCTCTCGGTGCTCGGCGTGAACATCCAGGTGCCGATCTCGGGCGGCTATCTGTGGCCGCTGCTGATCATCGGCACCGGCGCGGCCGTGGTGTGGCGGCAGGCGGACAACGCGAGCCGGGCGCGCTGGGCGGCCGCCACCAAGCGGAGCCGCTGGTGGCCGCTGGCGCGCGGCGCGGCCGGCGCCACGCTGGTGATCAGCGGCATCGTGGTGTTCGTCGTGGGCCTGGGCCCCGGCTCGGCGGAGAGCCTGAGCGTGGCGGCGCAGGCGTCGGTCGCCGTGGTGGTGGGCATCGCGCTGCTGCTCGGCCCCTATCTGGTGCGGGTGGTGCAGGAGTTGTCCGAGGAGCGGACGATGCGGATCAGGGCCCAGGAGCGGGCCGAGGTCGCCGCGCACGTCCACGACTCGGTGCTGCACACCCTCACCCTGATCCAGCGGAACGCGGAGAACTCCCGCGAGGTGGCCAGGCTGGCGCGCGCCCAGGAGCGGGAGTTGCGGGCCTGGCTCTACAAGTCCGCGGAGCCGTCGTCCCCGGCGGCCGAGTCCGAGGACGAGGAGCCGCGCACCTTCGCCGAGGCCGTCCGCGCCACGGTGGCCGAGGTCGAGGACCACCACGGGGTGCCGATCGAGGTGGTGTGCGTGGGCGACTGCCCGGTGGACGAGGCGCTGGGCGCCCAGCTCCAGGCGGCCCGTGAGGCGATGGTGAACGCGGCCAAGTACGGTGGCGAAGGCGGCCCGGTGCGGGTCTTCGCCGAGGTGGAGGGGCGCACGGTCTTCGTGTCGGTCCGCGACCGCGGCCCGGGCTTCGACCCGGACGCGGTGCCGGCGGACCGGATGGGTGTGCGCGAGTCCATCATCGGCCGGATGCGACGGCACGGCGGCACGGCACGGGTCCGGTCGACCCCGGGCGAGGGCACAGAGGTGGAGCTGACGATGGAGCGAGCGGAATGACAGCAGAGCGACATGCCCGGGTGGTCCTCGTCGACGACCACCGGATGTTCCGCGCCGGGGTGCGCGCCGAGATCGGCGAGACCGAGACGACCGGCGTCGAGGTGGTGGGCGAGGCGGGCGACGCCGACCAGGCCGCCACCGTGATCAAGGCGACCAGGCCCGACGTCGTCCTCCTCGACGTGCACCTGCCGGGTGGCGGCGGGGTGGAGGTGCTGCGCCGCTGCGCCTCCCTGACGTCCGCGGCCGAGCGCTCGGTGCGCTTCCTCGCCCTGTCGGTGTCCGACGCGGCGGAGGACGTCATCGGCGTGATCCGCGGCGGCGCGCGCGGCTACGTCACCAAGACCATCACGGGCACCGACCTGGTCGACGCCATCTTCCGGGTCTCCGACGGCGACGCGGTCTTCTCCCCCCGGCTGGCGGGCTTCGTCCTGGACGCCTTCGCGTCCTCCGACGCCGCCCCGGTCGACGAGGACCTGGACCGGCTGACCCAGCGCGAACGCGAGGTGCTGCGGCTGATCGCCCGCGGCTACGCGTACAAGGAGGTCGGCAAGGAGCTGTTCATCTCGGTGAAGACGGTCGAGAGCCACGTCTCGGCGGTGCTGCGGAAGCTCCAGCTCTCCAACCGCCACGAACTGACCCGCTGGGCCACCGCGCGCCGCCTGGTCTGAGCCGCTGGGTGCGCGTCCGGTGTCAGGCCGCGACCGCCTCGGGGGTGTGGCGGACGTCGAGTTCGGCCCAGATGGTCTTGCCCTCGCCGACGTAGCGGGTGCCCCAGCGGCGCGCGAGTTGGGCGACCAGGAAGAGGCCGCGGCCGCCCTCGTCCAGGGTCCTGGGGTGTCGCAGCCGTGGCGAGGTGCTGCTGGTGTCCGCCACCTCGCAGGTGAGGACGGACTGCCGGATGAGCCGCAGCCTGACCGGGCCGCTGGCGTACCGGATGGCGTTGGTGACCAGCTCGCTGACCAGCAGCTCCGCGGTCATGGTCAGGTCCGTCAGGCCCCAGCGCGAGAGCTGTCTCCCCGCCTCGGCGCGGGCGTTCGCCACCACGGCCGGGTCGGAGGGGAACTCGAAGGAGGCGACCCGTTCGGCGGTCAGCGCGTGGGTGCGGGCCAGCAGCAGGGTCACGTCGTCGAACGGCGGGCCGCCGCCCAGGCGCTCCGTCGCCGCCGTGCACAGCTCGTCGAGCGGCCGTTCCGGCCGTGCCAGGGCCTGCCCGAGGCGGGACATCCCGGCGTCGATGTCCTGGTCGGGTGACTCGACGAGCCCGTCGCTGTAGAGCGCGATCAGGCTGCCCTCGGGGAGCTCGATCTCGGCCGGCTCGAAGGGCAGCCCGCCGAGGCCCAGCGGGGGCCCGGCCGGGAGTTCGGGGAAGGTGACGTCGCCGTCGGGGGTGACGATGGCGGGTGGCGGATGCCCCGCCCTGGCCAGCGTGCACCGCCGGGTGATCGGGTCGTAGACGGCGTACAGGCAGGTGGCGCCGAGCACGGTCGCGGCGGCGGCGGCCTGGTCGCCCGTCTCCTCCTCGATGACCCGGATCGCCCAGTCGTCGAGGTGGGCGAGCAGTTCCTCGGGCGGCAGTTCCATGTCGGCGAGGGTGCGCACCGCCGTCCGCAGCCGGCCCATCGTCACGGCCGCGGTGACGCCGTGCCCCACCACGTCGCCGACGACGAGGGCGGCCCTGGCCCCGGAGAGCTGGATCACGTCGAACCAGTCGCCGCCCACGCCCCCTCCCCCGTCGCGGGCCTGGGCCGGCAGGTACCGGGACGCCACGTCCAGCGCGATCCCCCCGATCAGCCGGCTGGGCAGCAGGCTGCGTTGCAGGGCGAGCGCGGCGGCCCGTTCCCGGCTGTAGCGGCGGGCGTTGTCGACGCACACCGCGGCCCGGTCCACCAACTCGCGGGCGAGCAGCAGGTCGTCCGACACGAACGGGGCGGGATTGGTCGACCGCAGGAAGATCGCCTGCCCCAGCGTCACGCCCCGGGCCCGCAGGGGGACGACCAGCAGCGAGTGCAGGCCGAACTCGCGCATCGTCCGCGCCCGCTCGGGGTAGTCCCGTGCCCACGTCTCCTCGTCGGGGTCGAGCGAGGGGATCAGCATCGCGTCGCCGTCGACGAGGTACCGGCTGTCGTGGTGGGGCGGCAGGAAGCCGACGTGCTCGCCGAGCCTGTCGACCGCCTCGGGGGTCCCCTCGCGCACCGACCGCAGGCCGCAGCGCCGCATCAGGGGGCTGGTGTCGACGGCCTGGACGGTCGGCTCGTCGCCGTGCAGCACCGGCTCCAGCAGGTCGACGGCGGCGAAGTCGGAGAGCCGGGGAACGGCGACGTCGGCGAGTTCCTGCGCGGTGCGTTCGAGGTCCAGGGTGCTGCCGATCCGCACGCTGGCCTCCTTGATCAACGCCAGGCGCTGCCGTGCCTCCCACCGGTCGGTGACGTCCATGACCAGGTAGCACACGCCCCGCACCCGGTCCTCGTCGTCGACGAGCGGGAAGAACGAGCTGGAGTAGGCGTGCTGGCGCCGCGGATCGGCCCAGCTCCACCCCGTGTACTCGTGGTCGATCAGCGGCGTGCGGGTGTCCCGCACCTCGGCCATCAGCCGCTCGAGCTCCTGGGCGTCGAGGCCGGGCAGCAGGTCGCTGAGCCGGCGGCCGAGCCGCTGCTCGCGCGGCACGCCGCCGGCGCGTTCGAGGGTGTCGTTGAGCCACACGTAGCGCAGCTCCGTGTCCATCACGGCCATGCCGATCGGCGACCGGGTGAGGAGCCCTTCGAGCAACGACCCGCTCACGGTCTGCGACGGGTTCCGCTCGCCCGCGGAGACGAGGAAGCACTCCCGGCCGTCGAGCGAGAAGGGCGGGGAGACCCGCAGCTGGGCCTCGACGTGCCGCCCGTCCCTGGCCCTCACGATCGCCGTGCCGGCCCAGCTCGCCCCCGTGCGGCACCGGCGGGCCACGGCCGCCGCCCGCACCCGGTCACCCGGCGCCGTCAGCAGCGTGGCGGCGGAACGCCCCACCACCTCGGCCGCCGGATAGCCGAGCAGCTCCTCCGCCGCCCGGGTCCAGCCCACGACGATGCCGCCCGGGCCGATCACCACCGTGGCGGCGTTCGCCACCTCGAGCGGCCCAGGGCTGCCCCGCGGGGTGAACCCGAGTTCGGACTCGGGCCGAGCCTCGTCGGACGCCACCGATTCCTCCTGCCCACGTCGCACCACGTCCATGGTGCGCCCGCGGGCCGGGACCTGCTAGCCGGCGGCCGGCCGGCCGCCGGGTGGCCGGCCGCCGGGGCCCCTACTCCCACTCGATGGTGCCGGGCGGCTTGCTGGTGATGTCGAGGGTGACGCGGTTCACGTCGCGCACCTCGTTGGTGATGCGGTTGGAGATCCTGGCCAGCAGGTCGTAGGGGAGCCGGGACCAGTCGGCGGTCATGGCGTCCTCGGAGGAGACCGGGCGCAGCACGATCGGGTGGCCGTAGGTGCGGCCGTCGCCCTGGACGCCGACGCTGCGGACGTCGGCCAGCAGGACGACCGGGCACTGCCAGATGTCGCGGTCGAGGCCGGCGGCCGTCAGCTCCTCGCGGACGATCGCGTCGGCGTCGCGCAGGATCTCCAGGCGGTCCCTGGTGATCTCGCCGACGATGCGGATGGCGAGGCCGGGGCCGGGGAACGGCTGGCGGTGGACGATCTCCTCGGGCAGGCCGAGCTCCCGGCCCACCATCCGTACCTCGTCCTTGAACAGCTTGCGCAGCGGCTCGACCAGCTCGAACTCGAGGTCCTCCGGCAGGCCGCCGACATTGTGGTGGGACTTGATGTTGGCGGTGCCGGTGCCGCCGCCCGACTCCACCACGTCCGGGTAGAGGGTGCCCTGGACGAGGAACGCCACGTCCTCGCCGACCGCGCCCGCCTCGGCGACCAGCTCGGCCTGGGCCTGCTCGAAGACCCGGATGAACTCCCGGCCGATGATCTTCCGCTTCTGCTCCGGGTCGGAGACCCCTGCCAGGGCGGCGAGGAAGCGCTCCGCCGCGTCGACCACCACCAGCTTGACGCCGGTCGAGGCCACGAAGTCCTTCTCGACCTGCTCGGTCTCGCCCTTGCGCATCAGGCCGTGGTCGACGTAGACGCAGGTCAGCTGCTCGCCGATGGCGCGGTTGACGAGGGCCGCGGCCACCGCCGAGTCCACGCCGCCGGAGAGCGCGCAGATGGCCCGCTTCTTCCCGACCTGGGCGCGGATCGCGGTGACCTGCTCCTCGACGATGGAGCCGGTGGTCCAGGACGGGGTGAGCCCGGCGCCCCGGTAGAGGAAGTGCTCCAACACCTGCTGGCCGTAGGTGGAGTGCAGCACCTCGGGGTGGTGCTGCACGCCGTAGAGCCGCCGCTCGTCGTTCTCGAAGGCGGCCACCGGGACGGTGTCGGTGGCGGCGGTGACCGTGAAGCCCTCGGGGGCGGCGGAGCAGGCGTCGCCGTGCGACATCCACACCTGCTGCTCGGCCGGGGTGCCGTCGAAGAGCGTGGAGGGCTTGCCGACCACGCTCAGCACGGTGCGCCCGTACTCGCGGGCGCCGGTGTGCTCGACGGTGCCGCCGAGCGCCGTGGCCATCAGCTGGAAGCCGTAGCAGAGGCCGAGGACCGGCACACCCGCGGCGAACAGCGCCGGGTCGATGCCCGGGGCGCCCTCGGCGTAGACGGACGAGGGACCGCCGGAGAGGATGATCGCGCGTGGCTTGCGGGCCAGCATCTCGGCCACCGGCATGGTGGACGGGACGATCTCGCTGTAGACGCGGGCCTCGCGCACCCGGCGGGCGATGAGCTGGGCGTACTGGGCCCCGAAGTCGACGACGAGGACCACGTCCGTGTCCGAAGCGGTCATGTCGGGGCCGGCCGGGTCTGCCACGTGTGCCACGAAGCTGCTGCCTTTCTTCACCATCCGGCGCTGCGTGCCTTCCGGCGGTGGAACCGAGGGGGGTGTGCCACCGAGTCTAGATGGCATACTCGGAGGCGTGCTTCGCGATGTGCCCCGCAGCCCGCTCTTTACCTACGGCACCGGCCCGGCCGGCTGCCACGGGACGCGCTGCGCACCGCACTGACCAGCGACTTTCCCACGCGCCCCGGGCCCCATGAGCGGCGGCCCGGGGCGCGCGTCATTGCCGGCCGTCCTCGCCACACGAGGAGATCGATCGGACATGGACACCACCGAAACCGGCACCACCAGCGACCACGGGCGACTGATCGACGAGGCGCGGGGGCGGATCGACGCGCTCGACGCCCGCATCATCGAGCTGGTCAGGGAGCGCGTGGGGGTCTCGGAGGGGATTCAGCGCGCCCGGATCGAGGCCGGCGGCCGACGCCTGCAGCTGACCAGGGAGAACGACATTCTGCGCCGCTACCACGAGCAGTTGGGCGAGCCGGGCACCCGGCTGGCCATGACGCTCCTCGAACTGTGCCGCGGTCGCGCCTGACTGCGCCCCTGTGCGGCGAGTCACCCGTACGGAGCGTGACCGGTGCCGCGCCGGCTTCGTTGAAGGCAGTGTCCCCGGGGCGAAGAGACGCACCGGCCCTCCGCGGTGTGGCGAGGGTGGGTGCGTCGTGGGACCTCGCTCCGGTGCGGTGGCCGGACGGCAGGGGACAGCAGGCCGGTCACGACCTCGGGCGGCCGGTTCCCGGGACGCCGGGGACCGGCCGCCGTGCTCTTGCGGGATCGCCTCCGCATCCCGCACGATGCAGTGAGAACCGAAGACGAGTTGGCGGATCAGGCGTACCCCCCTCCAATGGTCCGACCAACGGCAGCGGTGTCTACCCCCCGGGCACTGCCGCACAGCACCGGGCGCCGCCCTGTCGCCCGTGCTGAGAGAAGGGGCCCCGGCCGGGATGGCCGGGGCCCCTTCGTCGTGTTCGGCTTCGGCTTCGGCTTCGTCGTGTTCGGCGCGGCCCGGCGGCCAACTTCAAACACACCGTTTCCGTTTCGTGACCACAACTGACACAACTCTTTCCGCTTGTGGTCAGTCGGAACAGGTGCATCACGACATCCCCCCACTCACGACAGCACCCACCTTTCGAGAGGGCCCAGATGAAGCTCCGCCGGGCACTGGCCGCCACCGCCGCCACCGCCGTCCTGGCTCCCGCCGCCCTGCTGGCGACCGCGAGCGCCGCGCAGGCGACGGAGGGGGAGCCCACCCCGGGGGTCACCGGGGAAGAGGTGGTCACGGAGTCCCCGGACGCCACGGAGACCGAGACCCCGGCCCCGAACGCCACCGAGACCGAGGCGCCCGCCGAGGAGACACCCGCCGAGGAGGGCGCCGAGGAGCCGGGCGACCTGGAGCCGAGCGCGCCGGAGACCGAGGCCCCCCAGACGGAGGCACCCGAGACCGAAGCGCCGGAGACCGAGGCGCCGGAGGAGCCCGAGGCCCCCGAGGAGCCGCTGCCGGGCGAGGAGGAGTGCGTCGACTGGTCGCTGGACGCGCCCGTCGCCACCGAGCTGATCGGCCTGCCGTCCACGGTGGTCGCCGGCGAGTGGTCCGAGTTCACCTACCGGATCACCAACACCCTGGACGAGCCGGTCGACGCGCTCCACGCGTTCGTCGCCGCCGAGGCCGTCGACACGAACGCGAGCTGGGACGACTCCTGGTTCGAGCCCGAGCTCGAGTGGTTCGTGGACGGCCAGTGGGTCACGATCGAGGACGAGTTCGGCTACTTCGGCAGCACCGACGCGCTGGCGCCCGGTGAGTACGCGGAGGCCCGGATGCGGCTGCGGGTGCCCGCCTCCGCCGAGGGCTTCGGCTGGGCCATGACCTCCGGCGTGTACGTGGACGCCGACGGCGTCTGCCAGGACTCCGACTGGAACGTCTACGAGTTCGACGTGGTCGCCCCCGGCGCCGACGTCGACGAGCCGGACGACGCCGTGGGCAGCGGGGTCGGCGGCAACCGCCCGGCGCCGCAGGGCGGCCTGGAGCAGATCCCGACCAACGGCCGGCTGGCCGAGACCGGTTCCGACTCCCGGCTCCCGCTGTTCGCGCTGGCCGGCGCGACGGCCGTGGCGCTCGGCGTCGGCACCATGGTCACCGTCCGCCGCCGCCAGAACGGCGCCGCCGCCTGACGGCAGCGCCTCACCGACCGAAGGGGTCCGCTCCCAATCCCCCGGGGGGCGGGCCCCTTCGCCGTGCGCCGGCCCGGGCGCCCCGGCGGGCCGCTCACGGCCCGGGCGCCCCGGCGGGCCGCTCAGCGCATCCGCAGCGCCTTCATGACCCGCAGCGCGCGGTTCAGGAACGCCGCGTAGCCCCGGTCGTCGAGGCCGAACGCGGGCCCCATCGGCACCAGTCGCTGCTCGGCCACGGACTGGGACTCGGTGTACTTGAGTATCCCCTCCGCGCCGTGCCGCCTGCCGAGCCCGGAGTCGCCCATGCCGCCCATCGGCGCTCGGACGCTGCCGTACGCCGCCGCGTACGCCTCGTTGACGTTGACGGTGCCGGTGCGCAGCCGGGCCGCGAGCCGCCTGGCGCGCCTGGCGTCCCGTGACCAGACGCTGGAGTTCAGGCCGTAGGGCGTGGCGTTGGCGCGGTCGACGGCGTCGTCCTCGTCGGTGAACCGGTAGACCGAGACCACGGGTCCGAAGGTCTCCTCCGCGCACACCGGCATCTCGGGCGTGACGCCGTCCAGCACCGTCGGCTCGTAGAAGTACGGGCCGAGGTCGGGGCGGGCCCGGCCGCCCGCGAGCACGGTCGCGCCGCGCGCCACCGCGTCCGTCACGTGCCGGGTGACGGTGTCGAGTTGGGCCTGCGAGACGAGCGAGCCGACGTCCGTGCCGTAGTCGAGCGGGGCGCCGAGCCGCAGCGCGGCGGTGCGGGCCACGAACCGGCGCAGGAACTCGTCGGCGACCGCCTCGTGCACGTACAACCGCTCCATGGAGACGCACAGTTGGCCGGCGGACGAGAAGCAGCCGCGCACCGCGCCGGCCGCCGCCCGGTCCAGGTCGGCGTCCCGGAGCACCAGCATGGCGTTCTTGCCGCCCAGCTCCAGGCTGACGCCGATCAGCCGGGCCGCCGCGCCCCCGGCCACCTCGCGGCCGGTACGGGTGGAGCCCGTGAAGGTCACGTAGTCGGCGTGCCGCACCAGCAGTGGGCCGACGACCGGCCCGTCGCCGAGCACCACCTGCCAGACGTCCTCCGGCAGCCCGGCCTCCACCAGCAGCCGGCGCGCCCACAGGGCGGTCAGCGCGGTCCTGGTGTCCGGCTTCATCACCACCGCGTTGCCGGCGACCAGGGCCGGCAACACGTCGCCCGCCGACAGTTCCAGCGGGTAGTTCCACGGCGAGATGTGCCCCACCACCCCCCGCGGGTGGCGCAGTTCGCGGACCCGGGTGAGCACCGGGAACGCGCCGGGGCGCCGGCGCGGCCGCAGGTAGCCGGGGGCGGCGCGGCCGTAGTGGCGGGCGGCGGCCAGCACGGCCTGCACCTCCTCGTGCGCGTGCAGCCTGGCCTTGCCGGTCTCCAGCTGGATCAGGTCGAGCACCTCGCCCTGCCGGCGGAGCAGCAGGTCGTGGAGGCGCAGCAGCACGGCGGCCCGCTGCCGCACCGGGCGCGCGGCCCAGGCGTGTTGGGCGGCGCGGGCGCGGTCGAAGGCGGCGGAGACGTCGTCCGGGGTGGCGATCGGCAGCTCGGCGAGCGGCTCACCCGTCAACGGGCTGTGGACGGTGGCCGGTTCGCCGCCCGGCACGCCGTGGGTCAGCCGCGCCACCAGCTCGGGGGTGACCACGCGGGCGGCGCGGGCCCGCGTCTCGGACAGCGGAGTCGTCATAGCCGGAGGGTACGACCGGGCACCGGCCACTGCCTACCGGCCGGTAACACCTTTCGTGCGGTGGCGGCTCAGCCGCCGGCCCGGTAGCTGCCGGAGGTCACGTCGGAGATCTCGGCCAGCCGGTCGCGCTCGCTGGCCGGGCCGCGCACCATCACGATGTGGTACGAGCCGTTGACCAGCAGCACCCGGTTGTACGCGAGGACGTCCACGCCGTCCTCGCGCCAGCCGAACACGCCGTCGGCCATCCGCACGTTGCCCACCCGGGTCTCGATGAGCCCCGACTGGGTGGAGTACTGGTAGGCGCGCTGGGCGGCCAACTCGGGCTGCCCGTTGAGCTGGTAGTCCATCGGCTCGTCGCCGAACTCCTCGGCGCCGTCCCGGCCGGCGACCACCAGGATCTCCAGGTCGCCGTCGCCGTAGATGATCTGGGCGTTGCCGTTCGGCCCCTGGCGCTGCCAGCCGTCGGGCACGGCGAGGGCGAAGCCGGCCTCGTCCTCGACGGCGCCGAAGCCCTCGGGCGGCGGGGCGGGCTCCTGGTCGCCCTCGGCCGGCGACGGCTCGCTGTCGCCCTCCCCGTCGGGATCGGCCGCCTGTCCGCTCTCCCCGGCCGTGGGCTCGTCGGCCGGATCCTGCTCGCCGGCGGGCGGCGCCTCGGCCTCCGGGCGGCCCTCGCTCGCGTTGCCCTCGTTCGACGCCGGCCTGGTGTCCGGCTCGTCGGACATGAACGCCAGCACGTAGGCGACGGCACCGGCCAGGCCGAGCATCACCAGGGAGATCAGGGCTCGGCCGAGGCGGCGCGGGCTCCGCTGCCCCCGCTGGCGCGGGCGGCGGCGCGGACCCACTATCTCGCCGCGGCGGCGCAGGATCGGCAGCCGGCGGGGGTCGGAGGGACGCCCAGGCTCGAGCGCGGGCGGCGGCGCGGTCGCGGTGCCCCGGCCCACCTCGGGCTCGGGGGCGCTGCGCAGCAGCGAACGCAGCCAGCCGCGCAGTTCCTCGGCGCGCGGCCGCTCGGTCGGGTCCTGCCGGAGCAGCGACTCGATCACGGGGCGGAGCGCCCCGCACTCCTCGGCGAACGCCGGCTGCTCGGCGCAGACGGCCTGGGCGAGCTCGGCGGCGCTCTCCTCGGGGTAGGGCGGGTGGCCCTGCACCACGCGGAAGAGCAGGGCGCCGAGGGCCCAGAAGTCGGCCGCCGGGCCGACGGGCGGGGCCAGCCGCCAGTGTTCGTACACCGGGCCCGCCTGCTCGGGCGCCCAGCGCTCGGTGACGGCGCCGACCGTCATGATGCGCGCCTGCCTGGCGCGCTCGGCGGCCAGCGCGCTGTCGGGGCCGCGGTACCGCTCGACGGCCTCGGCGGCCGCCGAGTGCGGTGCGTACGCGAGCTGCGGCCGCGGCTCCTGGTGTTGCTGGGGCAGCCGCACCTGGGGGATCTGCTGCGAATGGTGCGCGGGCTTCGGCGGCGGCTCCCACCCGGAGCGGGCCGCCGGCTGGTTCGGGTGGCCCGCGCCCGGCAGCTCGGCCGGCGCGCCGCCGCGCCGGGCGGCGCCGGCCTGGGTGCCGGCGCGGTACGCCGCGATGGCGCCGCTGCGGGCGGCGCGCTCGGCCGCGGCCCGCTCGGCGGCGGTGGGGGCGTCGCCGCCCTCGAAGTCCCAACTGCTCGGCAGCCCGTCGCCCTGCGGCGGCTGGCCGCCCTGGCTGCGCATCCTGGCCACCAGATCGGCCGCCGGCTGCTCGCCGTTGCCACCGCGCTGCCAACGCCGGTACGCCTCGGGCCCGGGACTCTGCGGCCCCTCCCGGACGAACCCGGGCGGCGGCGCGCTGACGGCCAGCGGATCGACATGCTGCCCGCCGCCGTTACCCGGCCACGGGGTGTCCTGGGGTGCGCCCGGCGCCTCGGCGCCCTCGGGCGCCCAGGCGAGCCCGGGGCCTGGCGGGCCCTGATCCGTCTGGAAGGTCTGGGGAGGTTGCGGCGCCTGGGGCGGCTGGTGGGCGTGCGGGAGCTGGGCCCCCTGGGTGATCTGCGGCAGGGCGCCGGTGCCCCAGTCGGCGCCGGTGCTCACCCGGGGCAGCTCCCCGGTCTCGGTGGGGTCGGCGGGGCGCGGCCCCGGCTCCCGCACGAACGTCTCCGGCACGCCGGGAGAGGGCAACGGGTCGTAGCCGCACAGCACTTCCTCCGCCGCCCCGGCCGCCAGGCCGGTCAGCACGGCGCGCCCGTCGTCGCAGATCAGCACGGTGCGCGTGGTGACGTTGCCGTGGGTCCAGCCGTGGGCGTGCACGATCCGCAGCGCGGCCAGCAGGTCGGCGGCCACCTCGGCCGCCCGGTAGGGGCCGAGCCGCTCCTCGGCCAGCACGGCGGCCAGCGGCCTCGCGGGCAGTAACTCGCTGACGATCCAGAGGCCGTCGCCCTGCACGAAGACGTCGAAGACCTGGTCGAGGCGCGGGTGGTCGGGCAGCCCGGCGGCGGCCGCGGCGGCCTCGACGGCCCGCCTGACCACCGGATCGTCGGGCACCCGGGTGGCGCGGTCGGCACCGGCTCCGCGCCCGCCGGCCGGCCGGCCCGGGTAGCCGTCGTCGTCGAGCGTCTCGGCGTCCACCACCTCGGGCAACGGAACCTGCCGCACCAGGACTTCCTGGCCGCTCGCCGTGTCGAAGGCCCGGGACTCGACGAACTCGAACTCGTCGGCGGGGGTCCTGGGGAGCCGGTAGCGATCGGCGAGTAGCCGACCCGTGTAGTGGTCCATGAAGCCTCCCCACCGCTCCCGCGCTCCGGGCACAACCGGTCTTCCACGATACGGGTCGTAGCCGCACCACGGCTACGGTCCGTCAACTCCAGTTATGGTTCAGTCCTGGGGTTGGAACGTCTGAAACGCCGTCTCGCGGAGCGTCTCGCAGCCGCTCTCGTCCCATGCGTCGGCGGCGCAGGTGATCATGATCGCGTAACCATGGTCGTCGTCGACCCGGAAGCCACGGTTCAGCACCCGGACCCGCTCGCCGTTCTCCGTGCGCTCGAACTCCCAGTCGGCGACGGTGGGATAGTCCCGCCAGCTCACCGTCTCGATGCCCAGCAGTTCGTAGTCGTTGCTGTTGCGGCGGACCGTCGGCTCCAACTCACGCCAGGACGCCTCGGCGTCCTCCCCCGGGCTGTCGGTGAAGTCCACCTGGAGCTTGGGGAGCCCGCCGGCCGACGCGCTGTATATGCCGCCCGAGTTCTGGCCGGCTATGCCGACGCGCTCCCAGCCCTGCGGCAACGATATCCGGAACCGGAAGTCCTCATCCACGATTTCGGCGTATCCGGCCGGGCCGCCGGGCTCCGCGTCCGGATCGGTCTCCGGCGAGGTGCCGGGGGGCGCGTCGCCCTCCTCCGCGCCGCCGTCGCCCTCCTCCTCGGCCGGCGTGGACGGCTCGTCGGCCGAATCGTCGCCCTGCCCCTGGTCCGGGTCCTGGTCGGTCTCGCCCGACGGCCCGTCAACGGGGTCGTCGGCCGAATCGTCGCCGACGTCCTGCGTCTGCTCCCCGCCGGCCGACCGGTCGTCCGCGCCGGCGTCGTCGTCCCCGCCGAGCGTCAGGGCGAGGGTGGTGCCGAGCACGGCGAGGAGGACGACCACCACGGCGGCGGCGATCAGTGCCCGGCGCCGCCGCTCGTCGTCCGCTCCGGCCGGCCCGACGGCCGGGGCGACGGCCGTCGCCGGTTCGCCCGGGTCGCGCCCCAGCTTGGCGAGCCCGACCACCACCGTGCGGTCGTCCGAGCGGTCCGGCTCGCGCAGCGCCGCGGTCAGCAGCTCCCGCGCGGCCGGCTCGTCGAGCCGCCCCTCCGGGTCCTTGACCAGCAGCCCGTTGATCACCTCGGCCAACGAACCGGCCTGGGTGGGCGGGGTGACCGGGTCGTGCATCACCGCGGCGAGGGTGGCGATCGCCCCGCCCTCGTCGTACGGCGCGCGGCCCTCCACGCAGCAGTAGAGCAGGGCGCCGAGCGACCACAGGTCGGCCGGCGGCCCAGGCGCCTGGCCCCTGGCCCGCTCGGGCGAGATGTAGGACGGCGCGCCGACCAGCATGCCGGTCGAGGTGATCGACGGGTCGCCCTCGACCTTGGCGATGCCGAAGTCGGTGAGCACGACGCGCCCGTCCTCGGCGGAGACGAGGACGTTGGACGGCTTCACGTCCCGGTGCACGATGCCGGCCGCGTGCGCGGCGCGGAGCACGTCGAGGATGTCGAGGCCGATCCTGGCCGCCTTCCGGGGCGGCATCGGGCCGTCGCGCCGGATGATGTCGGCGAGCGAACGGCCCTCGATCAGCTCCATCACGATCCACGGCCTGGCGCCCTCGTCCACGACGTCGTAGACGGTGACGACGCCTCGGCTGCGGATGGTGGCGATGGCCTTGGCCTCCCGCATGGTGCGGGTGATCATGCGCCGCCGCTCGGCCTCGTCGACGCCGGCCGGCAGCCGCAGTTCCTTCACGGCGACGCTGCGGCCCAGGACCTCGTCCGTGGCCTCCCACACCGTGCCCATGCCGCCGCGCCCGACGACGGACCCCAGCCGGTAGCGGCCGTTGAGCAGCCGGCCGCCTGACGCCTCGGCGGCGACGGCGGGACGCGGATCGTCCGTCTTCTCCCGGTCGGTGCGGCCCTCGCCGCGCTCCGCGCCGCCGTCGCCGGCGACGGCCTCGGCCCGCTCGCCCTCGGCCGCCGCGTCGCCGCCTCCGGCGGTGCCGGCGTCCGCCTCGGAAGCCGCGGCCCCCTCGCCGCCTCCGGCGTCGGCGGCGGCGCCCGCGTCGTCGGCGGTCGTCTGATCGTCTGTCACCGGCGCCCCGGTAGGCGTGATCCGGTCGGCTTCACCCTTGTCCTGCTGGCCCATGCGTCGCGTCCCCTCCGGCTTCCCCGGCCATTGTCACCCATCCGACCGACAGCCGGACGCGCGACGCCGCCTACAGCGGCACCGTGTCCGGCGCGCCGAGGCGGGCGGCGTCGGCCGTCTGGTCGTCGGGTTGCAGCTGCGACTCCCGCTCGGCCTCCACCCGCTTCTCGTAGTGCTGGACCTCCCGCGCCACCTGATCCGCCGTCCAGCCCAGCACCGGCGCCATCAGCTCCGCGCACTCCCGCGCGCTGCGCGTGCCGCGGTCGAACGTCTCGATGGAGATCCGGGTGCGGCGCGTCAGCACATCCTCCAGATGACGGGCACCCTCGTGCGAACAGGCGTAGACCACCTCCGCCCTGAGGTAGTCGTCGGCGGCCGGCAGCGGCTCCCCGAGACCGGGGTCGGCGGCGATGAGCTCCAGCACCTCCTCCGTCAACGCGCCGTAGCGGTGCAGCAGATGCTCGACGCGCGCCTGGTGCAGACCGAAGCGGGCCGCGAGCCCGGCCCTGGCGTTCCACAGGGCGTGGTAGCCCTCGGCGCCGGCGAGCCGCACCTCCTCCGTGCAGCAGGGGGCCACCCGCCGGTCGAGGCCGTGGACCGCGGCGTCGACCGCGTCCTTGGCCATCACCCGGTAGGTGGTGTACTTGCCGCCGGCGATGACCACGAGGCCCGGCACCGGATGGGCCACCGTGTGCTCGCGGGACAGCTTGCTCGTGGCGTCGGACTCGCCGGCGAGCAGCGGCCGCAGCCCGGCGTAGACGCCCTCGACGTCGTCCCGGGTGAGCGGCACGGCGAGCACCGAGTTGACGCGTTCCAGCAGGTAGTCGATGTCGGCGCTCGACGCGGCCGGATGCGCCTTGTCCAGGTCCCAGGCGGTGTCGGTGGTGCCGACGATCCAGTGCCTGCCCCAGGGGATGACGAAGAGCACGCTCTTCTCGGTGCGCAGGATGAGGCCGGTGGTGGAGTGGATCCGGTCCTTCGGCACGACCAGATGGATGCCCTTGGAGGCCCGCACGTGGAGGTGGCCGCGCTCGGCGATCATCGCCTGGGTGTCGTCCGTCCAGACGCCGGTGGCGTTGACGATCTGCTTGGCCCGGATCTCGTAACTGCCGTCCTCCTCCAGGTCCTTGACCTTGACGCCGACCACCCGCTCGCCCTCGCGCAGGAAGTCGGTGACCCGCGTGCGGTTGGCGGCGAGCGCCCCGTAGCTGGCGGCGGTGCGCACCAGCGCGGCGACGTAACGGGCGTCGTCCACCTGGGCGTCGTAGTACTGGAGGGCCCCCACCAGCGCCTCCTTCTTCAGGCAGGGCGCGATCCGCAGGGCGTGACGGCGGCTCAGGTGACGGTGGTGCGGCAGGCCGCGGCCGTGCCCTGACGAGGTGGCCATGGCGTCGTAGAGGGCGACGCCCGAGCCGGCGTAGAGGCGCTCCCATGCCCGGTGTTGGAGCGGGTAGAGGAACGGCACGGGACGCACCAGGTGGGGGGCGATCCGCTGGAGCAGCAGCCCGCGCTCCTTCAACGCCTCGCGGACCAGGGTGAAGTCCAGCATCTCCAGATAGCGGAGGCCGCCGTGGATCAGCTTGCTCGACCGGCTCGACGTGCCCGACGCCCAGTCCCTGGCCTCCACGATGCCGGTGGTGAGGCCGCGCGTCACGGCGTCGAGCGCGGTGCCCGCGCCGACCACCCCGCCGCCCACCACCAGCACGTCGAGCTCCCGTTCAGCCATCCGGGCCAGTGCCGTGGCGCGCTGTTCCGGCCCCAGTGCGGCTGTCTTCACGCCTGCCTCCCGATCGCGTCGTCTGATCGCGTTGCCCGCATCGCTTCGTCGAACGGCCGTCCGAGGGCCGTCATGATGTCCCTGCTCCGATACTCCCCCATTTCCCGTGATGTGGCGCGCCGTCTGTCCACAGGGGCGCCCAATACGCCATATCTTTCATATATGCCCCTAAGCTGACTTGCAGTCCGAAGGGGGGGCGGTAGGAAAGGGAGCGGTACCGTCTATGCCCGCTGATCTCGCCGTCCTCGGCCTGGGCCAGCCGAGTCTGCCCGCCGCCCAGGCCGCCACCGCCGCCGGCATCGACACCGTCTGCTTCACCCCCGACCTCCGGGCCGCGGCCACCCTCAACGCCGGCCGCCCGCCGGTCGACACCGCGCTCTCCACCCCCCAGCTCCGCCGGATGCTCGCCGCCGGGTTCCGCGCCGTCACCGATCCGGCCGTGCTCGGCCGGGTGCGGTCCGCGCTGATCTGCGCCCCGACCCCGCTGGGAGCCGGCGGCGCGCTCGACCTCCGCGGCGTGCGCGAGGCCGCGAGCGCGCTGGCGCCCCGGCTGCGGCCGCGCACCCTGGTGGTGGTGGAGTCGGCGGTCTGCCCGGGCACCACCGAGGAGGTGGTGCGCCCCCTGCTCGAACGCGGCTCCGGGCTCCGGGCCGGGCGCGACTTCCACCTGGCGCACGCGCCGGGGCGCCTCGACGCCGCGGACCGCGCGCCGGGTCAACCGCGCGTCATCGGCGGCCTGACACCCGCGTGCACCGAGGCCGCCGCCGCCTTCTACGGCCGGCTCACCGACCGCGTCGTCCGGGCCAGGGGGGTGCGGGAGGCCGAGGCCGTCAAGGTGCTGGAAACCAACCTCAGACACGTCACCACCGCCCTGGTCAACGAGATGGCCGTGCTCTGCCACGACCTCGGCGTCGACGTCTGGGACGTGGTGCGCTGCGCCGAGAGCCGACCGGCCGCGCTGCCCGCCGTCCGCCCAGGCCCCGGCGTGGGCGGCCACGCCGTCCCCATGGACCCCGGCCGACGACTCCCCCTGGTGGAGCTGGCCCAGCAGATCAACGAGCGGATGCCGCGCTACGTGACCCGGCGGGCCGCCGCGCTGCTCAACGAACACGGCAAGGCGGCGCGCGGCGCCCGCGTCCTGCTGCTGGGCGTCACCTACCGCCCCGACCAGCCGGACCAGGAGCGCGCCCCGGCCAGGGACGTGGCCTCCCGACTGCTCGGTCTCGGCGCCCAACTCGTCTTCCACGACCCGTTCGTCGCCGAGTGGCGGGTCTCCGAGCGGCCGATCCCGCGCGCCGAGTCCGTATACGAGTCGGCCGCGGCGGCCGACCTCACGCTGCTGCTCCAGCACCACGCCACCTACGACCTGCAGGGCCTGGCCGCCAAGGCGCAGCTGCTCCTCGACACCACGGGGGCCACCCCGGCCGGCGCCGCGCACCGCCTGTGACGCCTCGGCCCCTTCGCCCGCTGTTCAACCGGTCGTCGTCCACGGCGGCCATGGTGTGCGCTATGAGCACCGACACATCCCCTGAATCAGGCGAATCCCCCGAGGAGCCGGGCGGCCTCTCCCGCCGCTCCTTCGTCAGCCGCTCCGTGACCGCCGGCGCCGGCCTGACGCTCGCCGGCGCGGTCGGGGTCCTGGCCACCGCGCCCGGCGCCGTCGGCGAGCCGGGCCACGACCGGGGGCGCGGTCGCCGCGAGCCCGGCTACGGCCCGCTCCAGCACGACCCGGCCGGCATCCTCTCGCTCCCCGCCGGCTTCTCCTACCGCGTCATCACCCGGACCGGCGAGACCACGCTCGACACCGGCGAGACCACCCCCTCCAACCACGACGGCACCGGCTCCTTCGCGGGCTCGCGCGGCGCCCACCTGCTGGTGGTCAACCACGAGCTCGACGGCCCGCGCACCGACTGGGACCACCCGGTGCCGCTGGCCGAAGGACTGGTCTACGACCCGGCCGCGCCCGGCGGCTGCACGGTGGTCGAGGTCGTCGACGGCGGCGACCACGTCACCGAGTGGGTGGGCATCGCCGGCACCGCCAACAACTGCGCGGGCGGCACCACCCCGTGGGGCACCTGGCTGACCTGCGAGGAGAACGCCGACCGCGCCGGCGAGAACGGCATGACCAAGGACCACGGCTACGTGTTCGAGGTCGACCCCTACGACCGGGACGCCAACCGCTCCCCCAGTCCCGTCAAGGCGCTCGGCCGCTTCGAGCACGAGGCCGTCGTCGTGGACCCCAAGCGCGGCCACCTCTACCTCACCGAGGACGCCGACGAGCCCAACGGCCTCTTCTACCGCTGGGTCCCGCCGCAGGACTTCCGACACGGCCGCGGTCGCCTCGGCACCCTGGCCGACGACGCGGGCACCCTCCAGGCGTTCCGGTGCTACGACTCGCGCGGCCGGCTCGTCGACGACCTCTCCCGCACCACCAGGACCGGCACCGTCTACGGCGTCGACTGGGTGGACGTCGAGGACCGGGACGCCCGCGAGACCTCCATCCGCGAGCAGTTCGGCGAGCGCGAGATCACCCGGGCCCGCAAGCTGGAGGGCATGTGGTGGGGCGACGGCGGCGCCTACTTCGTCTCCTCCTACGCGCGGGACGAGAGCCCGGGCACCCCGCACGACGGCCAGGTCTGGTTCTACGACCCGAAGCGGCGCACCGTCACCCTCAAGGTGCGGCTCGGCGTCAACGCCGACCCGTCACGCGAGGGCCGCCTGGACGGCCCGGACAACATCACCGTCTCGCCCTACGGCGGCCTGATCATCGCGGAGGACGGCGACGGCCTCCAGCACCTGTTCGGTGCCACCGACGACGGCCGCACGTGGGCGCTGGCACGCAACGAGTTCAACATCGGCACGGCCGACGAGCCGGAGTACAGCGAGTTCACCGGCGTGAACTTCTCGCCGGACGGCGAGACGCTCTACGCGAACATCCAGGAACCGGGCATCCTGCTGGCGATCCGGGGCCCTTGGCACCGCTGACCGTCCCGGCCGGGGCTCTCCCCACC
>NZ_SMKI01000469.1 GCF_004348415.1 Streptomyces hainanensis | reverse complement strand
GCCGGAGGCTGGTCGTGGCGAGGGGGATCGCCGTGGCGACCGGGGTCGTCACGGCGGGGTTCATGGGGTACGGGACGTACGCCGCGCGGCGCCTCGTCACGCGCCACGTGAGCGTCATGCTTCCGCGACTGCCCCGCGCAGCGGACCGGTACCGGATCGCCGTCGTCAGTGACATCCACCTCGGGCCGTTGCTCGGCCGCGCGCACTGTCAGCGGGTGGTGGACACCATCAACCGCACCCGCCCCGACCTCGTGACCGTCGTCGGCGACCTGGTGGACGCCGAGGTCGACGACCTGCGGTCGGCCGTCGCGCCGTTGGCGGGGATCGAGGCCGCGGACGGCGTCTACTACGTCACCGGGAACCACGAGTACTACGTGGACACCGCCGCCTGGGTGGACCACGTCAGGGAGCTCGGCCTGCGTCCGCTGGCCAACGCCCGGGACGAGCTGGCCCACTTCGACCTGGCCGGCGTCAACGACGTGGCCGGCGAGGGTTCCGACTTCGGTGGCCCGGACTTCGAGGCCGCGCTCGGCGACCGCGACCCGGACCGGGTCAGCGTCCTCATGGCGCACCAGCCGGTGCAGATCCACGACGCCGTGGACCACGGCGTCGACCTCCAGCTGTCCGGGCACACGCACGGCGGGCAGATGTGGCCGCTCAACTACGTCGCGGCGGCCGCCAACCCGACGTTGGCCGGTCTCGACCGCTACGGCGACACCCAGCTCTACGTCACCCGCGGGGCCGGTGCGTTCGGCCCGCCCGTCCGGATCGGCGCCGATCCGGACGTCACGCTGCTCGAACTGCGCTCCGGGGACTGAACCCGGCGGAAAGCGCCGTCGATCGGGGTGCCTTGTCCGGTTTTCGTCTCAGCCGCTCGTCCGGGTCAACTAATCACGCCACGAAGGTGTCCTAGATAACGAGCAGGGCACAACCTGACAGCGTGACGGGAACAGCGCGCTCAGGGCGAGGAGGAGAGTGGGGGCATGACGGACGAGGTCCAGACGGAGCCGGGGCTGGTCATCAGAGGGCGGGTACGGGATTCCCTGGGGGTGGCGTTGCCCCGTGCCGTCGTCACGTTGTCCGGCGTCGCCGGCGGCCGACACCTGGTGAAGACCCGCAGCGCGGACGACGGCGCGTTCGCCGTCGCCGCACCCGGGCATGGGGAATACGTGCTGGTCGCGTTCTCCCCGCAGTTGGGCAGCCAGAGCGTGGCCGTCCGGCTCGAAGGCGTGCCGGTCGAGGTCGAGTTCCGGATGGACGTGCCGGGCGCCGGCACCGAATGATCATGGAACAGCCGCCGAACGGGCAAGGAACGATCATGGAATGAGCATCGAACGACCACGGAATGGGCCCGTCGGCGACACCGAAGGGCCACCGGATCCGTCGGGACGTGAGGGGGAGGTGTCCAAGGAGCGGAACGCCGGCGTCCAGATTTGTGTCCCCTCCGTTGCCCCCTGACCCATGCGCGTGCTGGGTCACTGTGGTTGGCTGGCCTCCCAAACGTCTTCGGAGGAAGGGCGCGGAGAGTTGCGACGGATCCGGGCCAGAGGGGCCATCGGCCTCGGGCTTGTGGTGGTGCTTGCGGTCGGCGCCATCGGTGGCTGGATGTTCTTCCGGTCGAGTGGAGGCGGCGACGAGCCGATCGTGGTCGGCACCACCTCGACACCGACCATCCTCGACCCCGGTGGCGCCTACGACGCCGCCGGCGCGGCACTGATGAGCAACCTCTACCAGTCCCTCATGACCTACGCGCCGGGTCAGGAGGAGCCGGTCCCGGACGCCGCGGAGAGCTGCGAGTTCACCGACAACCAACTCACCGTCTACCGCTGCACCCTCCGCGACGACCTGTCCTTCAGCAACGGCGACGACGTGACGCCCGACGACGTCAAGTACTCGTACGAGCGGGTCCTCTCGATGGCCGACCGCGCGGCCCGTGAGGCCGAGGACGACACCATCCCGGAGGACGAGAAGTTCGCCTACGCCGGCCCCTCCAGCCTGCTGGCCAGCCTGGAGGCGGTGCGCGTCGACGGGCAGGACGTCATCTTCGAGCTCAACCAGCCCGACGCCACCTTCCCCCTGATCGTCGCCGGCAGCGCGGGAGCCATCGTCCACCGGGACAGCTACAGCGCCATCGAGCCGGAGACGGACGGCCAGGTGGTCGGCTCGGGGCCCTTCCTGCTCGACCGGTACCGGCCCAACGAGTCCGCCGAGTTGGTGCCCAACCCGAACTACCGCGGTGCCGTCGAGACCCCCGACACCCCGGTGACCGTGCGGTACTTCGTCCAGTCCGACGACGGCACCGCGGCCGAGGAGCTGCTGGCCGACGCCTGGGAAGCCGGCGAACTCGACGTCAACAACGGGCGGATGCCGCCCGCCGTGATGTCCGACCTCAACCGCAGCGACTCCGGCATCCGGGTCGCCGAGACCACCGGCGGCAGCATCCGGGTGCTCGCCTTCAACACCGACCAGGGCCTGCCGATGAGCGAGGCGGCCGCCCGCCGGGCCGCCGCCTCCCTGATCGACCGCGAGGCGATCTCCCGCCGGGTCCAGCAGGGCACCGTGGAGCCGCTCTACTCGCTGATACCCGTCGGCTTCACCGGCCACGGCACCCCCTACTACGACCACTACCGGGGCGTGACCGTCGACTCGCTCCGCACCGAGATGGAGGAGGCCGGCCTCGAACTCCCGGTCCGCTTCAACCTCGCGTACTCCCGGGGCGTCGCCAACCACGCCGAGGCCGAGCTGATCCAGCAACAGCTGGAAGAGGGCGGCCTGTTCGACGTCGAGATCAGCTACCACGACTGGGCCGAGTTCATCCCCACCATCTACGGCGCCCGCGGCTACGACGCGTATCTCATCGGCTGGACCCCGGACTTCCCGGACCCGGCCACCTTCACCGACACCATCCTCGGCCCCGGCGACGGCCTGGCCACCGGCTTCAGCGACAACGCGATCAACGAGCTGATCAGCCGCACCCACGGGGAGCCGGACCGCGGGCGCGCCGCCGAGGACTTCCTCACCATCCACGACCTGGCCGCGGGCTCCGCGCCGATCGTCCCCATCTGGCAGGACAAGCGCACCGTGATCAGCACCGTCCAGATCAGCGGCACCCAGAACCTGGTCTCGCACAGCGGTGTGTGGCGCCTGTGGGAGCTGCACCGCATCTGATCTTTAGGGCAGGATGCTGGCATGGCACGTTTACGGCACACACTCGCGCTGGCCTCGGTCGACCGGGGCCGCGTCGAGAGCTTCATCGCCGTGGTCCACGAGGTGTTGGAGAGCCTGCACGCGGAGGACGGCACGCTCGTCGCCGAGGACGGACGCGCCGTCCGCGGCGCCCGACTGCTCGCCGGTGAGCACTTGGAGCCCGGCGCCCGCTACCGGGGCACCGCCGGCGCGGACGGGATCCTGCCCTCCGAGGGGGGCACCCCGCGGTGGTCCGACGGCGAGTTGACGGTCCTCGGCTGGGACCGGGCCAAGGAGACCGCGCTCCGGTTCGACCTCGGCCGCGAGGAGCAGGAACTGTCGAGCGGCGCGAAGTCCTCGGCGGCCCGGGTGGTCACCGAGGTGCGGCTGGCCAGCTCGGACCGGCCGCAGCGCGCCGGGCTCTCGGTGGCGGGCGCGCTGACCAGGGCCGACGGCCGGCCCAGGCGCTGGCGTTCGTTCACCGTCAAGGGCCGTCTCGACCTGGGGCGTTGGTGGGAGGCCGCCGGCGGCGCGCCGGGCCGGCCGCCGCTGTCCCTCGGCATCCGCTACGCGCTGCTGCGCGCCGACCTCCAGGCGGTGCCGCGCCCCACGGCGGACGGCACCTGGCGCCTGGAGGTGCTGACCGTGCTGCGCGGCCGCGGCCTGGCCAGACCCGTGGTGGCGGTGCCGCTGCTCGCCACCCGCCGGCTGCTCCAGCGCAGCCTGGCCCAGGCGCTCGACCGGCTCGCCGAGGACTGGCGCACCCGGGTGGCGTCGGAACTGGCCCGCGATCCCGAGGCGTTCCGCCAGTGGCTGCTCGACGAGGCCTGCCGCGACACCTCCGTCTAGAAGCGCGCGGTCACAGGACCTTGCCGGGGTTCAGGATGCCGAGCGGGTCGAACACCTCCCGGATCTGACGCTGCAACGCGACGCTGTCGGGGCCCAGTTCACGGGCCAGCCAGTCCCGCTTCAGCACGCCGACGCCGTGTTCGCCGGTGATGGTGCCGCCGAGTTCGAGGCCGAGCGCCATGATGTCGTCGAACGACGCCTGGGCGCGCCGCCGTTCGTCCTCGTCGGACGAGTCGAAGCAGACGGTGGGGTGGGTGTTGCCGTCGCCGGCGTGCGCGACCACGCCGATGGTCAGCCGCCGGCGTTCGGCGATCGCCGCGACGCCGTCCAGGAACTCGGCGAGCCGGCCGCGCGGCACGCACACGTCGTCGATCATCGTGGTGCCCTTGACCGACTCCAGCGCGACCAGCGTGGCGCGCCGGGCGGCGAGCAGCAGCTCGGACTCGGCCGCGTCGTCGGCCGGCACCACCTCGGTGGCACCGGCGGCCCGGCAGAGCTCGCCGACGGCGGCCAGCTCGGCGGCCGGGTCCTGGGTGTCGAAGCCGGCGAGCAGCAGCGCCTGGGTGGAGTCCGGCAGCCCCATCCTGGTCACCCGGTTGACGGCCTCGATGGTGGTCGCGTCCATCAGTTCGAGCAGTGAGGGCGTGTGGCCCGCCGCCATGATCCTGGCGACCGCCTCCCCGGCCGCCGCCGTCGAGCCGAACTCGGCTGCCAGCACCAGCTGTCGCGGGGGTGCCGGCTTCAGCGCGAGCACCGCGCGGACGACCACCCCGAGGGTGCCCTCGGAGCCCACGAAGAGCCGGGTCAGGTCGTAGCCGGCGACACCCTTGGCGGTGCGCCGCCCGGTGCGCAGCAGCCGGCCGTCGGCCAGCACCACGTCGAGGCCCAGCACGTACTCGGCGGTCACCCCGTACTTGACGCAGCACAGCCCGCCCGAGCCGGTGCCGATGTTGCCGCCGATGGTGCACTGCTCCCAGCTCGACGGGTCGGGGGGATAGGCGAGGCCGTGCGCGGCCACCGCCTTCGACAGGTCGGCGTTGACGACGCCGGGTTCCACCACGGCGATCCGGTTCACGGGGTCGATCTCCAGGATGGCGTCCATCCTGGTCAGCGAGAGCACCACGCAGCCCTCGACGGCGTTGGCCGCGCCGGAGAGCCCGGTTCTGGCGCCCTGCGGCACGACGGGCACCCGCAGCGCGGTCGCCGTGCGCAGCACGTGCCGCACCTCGTCGACCGTGCGGGGCAGCACCACGACGGCCGGCGCCCCGGCGGGGCAGAAGCTGGCCATGTCGTGGGCGTAGGAGGCGGTGACGTCGGGGTCGGTGAGGATCGATTCCGGCGGAAGCCCTTCGCGAAGCAGTGCCACGAGTTCGCTCATGCACGGCAGCTTGGCAGCTCGGGCGGCGAAAACCCATGGTCGGGAACGGGACGGTAGCGACATCTCGGGCGAGCGGCCCCGCCGGGCGGCCCGTGGGGGCTCTCCAGGGCCACCGGCTCCTGCGCGACGGGCCGGTCGAGCCTGAGCAGCGCGACGTCGGACCGCCGGTCGTTCGGCGTCGTCCGGTAGTCGGGGTGGACGTCGACCTCGGCGACGCGCGCCGTGCTGCCGCCGCTGGTGCGGTCGTTGGAACCCACCCGGACGTCGAACAGCGCCGGGTCGTACGGCTGGCTCGTCGACTGGTCGTGGACGCAGTGCGCCGCCGTCAGCACCCACTGCTCGTCGATGAGCGAGCCGCCGCGGCGGAACCTGTGCCGGCCGAGGTCATTCACGGTGAAGACGAGGGGGGCCGCCGCGTTCCGCGG
>NZ_SMKI01000468.1 GCF_004348415.1 Streptomyces hainanensis | reverse complement strand
GAGCTGACCTCCCCACGCTCCCCGCGCGTCGTCGCCGCGCGGCGGCTGGCCCGTCGCAGCTTCCGCGGCAAGGAGCGCCGGTTCCTCGCCGAGGGACCGCAGGCCGTGCGGGAGGCCGCCACCCACCGGGCGGGCGGCGAGCGCACCCTCGTCGAGCTCTTCGCCACCCCCGAGGCCGCCGAGCGGCACGGCGACGTCATCGAGGCGGCCCACGCGGCCGGCGCCCCCGTGCACCGGGCCAGCGAGGAGATCGTCGCCGGCATCTCGCAGACCGTGACCCCCCAGGGCATGGTCGGGGTCTGCCGCTTCCTCGACCGGCCGGTCGAGGAGATCCTGGCCGCCCGGCCCCGGCTGGTCGCCGTCCTCGCCCACGTCCGCGACCCCGGCAACGCCGGCACCGTGCTCCGCTGCGCCGACGCGGCCGGCGCCGACGCCGTGATCCTCACCGACGCCTCGGTCGACCTCTACAACCCCAAGGCGGTGCGCGCCTCGGTCGGCAGCCTGTTCCACCTGCCGGTGGCCGTCGGCGTCCCCGTCGAACGCGCCGTCGCCGGCCTCGCCGCGGCCGGCACCCGGGTGCTCGCCGCGGACGGCGGGGGCGACCACGACCTGGACGCCGAACTCGACACCGGCGCCATGGGCGGGCCCACCGCCTGGATCTTCGGCAACGAGGCCTGGGGCCTGCCCGCCGAGACCCGGGAGCTGGCCGACGCCGTGGTCCGGGTCCCCATCCACGGCCGGGCCGAGAGCCTGAACCTGGCCACCGCCGCCGCCGTCTGCCTGTACGCCTCGGCGCGCGCCCAGCGGGCGGCGGGCGGCTGCCGGGCCACGGGTGATCGGCCAACGGAGCGCCCGGACGGTCATCGCGCGCCCCACCGGGGGAGGGATGAACCCGAACAGCGCTAGTAGGCTGACCGAACAGCGAGAGGGGCGCACGGGGATGGACACCGAAGGCGGTGCCGGGGAGCTCGGCCTGACGCCCGACGACCTGCCCGACGGCCTGGTCGTCGCCGACGGCGCCGGCGAGGTGATCTGCTTCAACGCCGAGGCCACCCGACTCACCGGCCGGCCCGCCGCCGAGGCCCTCGGCCGCCCCGTCGAGGAGGCCCTGCCCCTCCAGGACACCGACGGCCGCGGCTGGTGGCCGCTGACCGACCCCTACCGCGGCCCGGCCAGCCGCACCGGGCATCCCGAGCGCAACCTGCTGCTGCCCGGCGGCGGCGAGGTGCTGGTCACCGCCCGATACGTGCGGGCCCACCCGGCGGGGCCCGTCCGCCGCCTCGTCGTGACCCTGCGCGCCACCGACGCCAGGCAGCGCGCCGAGCGCAGCGACGCCGAGCTGATCGCCACCGTGGCGCACGAACTGCGCTCCCCGCTCACCTCGGTCAAGGGCTTCACCGCCACCATGCTCGACAAGTGGGAGCGGTTCACCGACGACCAGAAGAAGCTGATGCTGCAGACCGTCGACAGCGACGCGGACCGCGTGACCCGGTTGATCACCGAGCTGCTCGACGTCTCCAGGATCGACTCGGGCCGGCTCGAGATCCGACGCCAGCCCGTCCGGCTCGACGACGCCGTACGTCGCCACGTCGAGACCCTGGTCAACGGCGGCCTGACGGCCGACCGCTTCGACCTGCGGATCGCCGAGTCGCTGCCCGACCTCTGGGCCGACCCCGACAAGATCGACCAGGTCCTCGGCAACCTGCTGGAAAACGCCGTGCGCCACGGCGCGGGAACCGTCACCATCGAGATGGACCGGGCCCCCGGAAAGAGGGGCCCCTCAGGTCAGGAAGGCCCCGCGGCCCAGGAAGGAACCACGGTCACCGTGAGCGACGAAGGCTCCGGCATCCCCGAGGACGCCATCCACCGGGTCTTCACGCGCTTCTGGCGCGGCAACGACCGGGGCGGCACCGGGCTCGGCCTCTACATCGTCAAGGGCATCGTCGAGGCCCACGGCGGTACCGTCACGGTCGGCCGCACCGCCCGGGGCGGCGCCAGGTTCCGATTTACCCTGCCCGCGGGCACCCCGGCGTTCCTCTCGTGATCCCCCGCGACCGACACCGGTCGCACCCGATCACCGCCGGCCGTGGCCGCGGGCGCACCTCGCCCTGACACCACGGACCCATGCCCTCGCGCGCCCCCCGTAGACTCGGCCCCGGGGCGCGCAGCGGGGCGTCACGCCAAACGGAAGCAACGGAAGAGATGTCGGCACCCAACAAGTCGTACGACCCTGTCGAGGTCGAGGCACTGAAACCGGAAGAGATCGACCGAGCGCGGGACGAGGCGTTCGCGGCCATCGCGGCCGCCGCCAGCCTCGACGAGCTGCGCGACGTCAAGGTGGCCCACGCCGGCGACCGGTCGCCCCTCGCCCTGGCCAACCGCGAGATCGGCGCGCTCCCGCCACAGGCCAAGGCCGAGGCCGGCCGCCGCGTCGGCCAGGCCAGGAAGGCGGTGAGCGGCGCCTTCGCCGCCCGCCAGGAGGAGCTGGAGGTCGAGCGCGACGAGCGCGTCCTGGTCGAGGAGGCGGTGGACGTCACCCTTCCCTACGACCGCCGCCCGGCCGGCGCCCGGCACCCGTTGACCACGCTCTCCGAGCGCATCGAGGACATCTTCACGGCCATGGGCTACGAGGTCGCGGAGGGCCCCGAGGTCGAGGCCGAGTGGTTCAACTTCGACGCCCTCAACATCGGCCCCGACCACCCGGCGCGCACCACCCACGACACCTTCTTCCTCGCCGGCGGCAAGGAGGAGGCGGGCGACGCCGAGGCCGACCTGGTGCTGCGCACCCACACCTCGCCCGTGCAGATCCGCTCCATGCTGGACCGCGAGCCGCCCCTCTACGTGATCTGCCCGGGCCGCGTCTACCGCACCGACGAGCTGGACGCCACCCACACCCCCGTCTTCAACCAGGTCGAGCTGCTGGCCATCGACGAGGGCCTGACCATGGCCGACCTCAAGGGCACCCTCGACCACATGGTCCAGTCGCTCTTCGGCGAGGGCATGCGCACCCGGCTGCGGCCCAACTACTTCCCGTTCACCGAGCCGTCCGCCGAGATGGACATGGTGTGCTTCCGCTGCCGCGGCGAGTCCGTCGGCAACCCGGACCGCCCCTGCCGCACCTGCTCCAGCGAGGGCTGGATCGAACTCGGCGGCTGCGGCGTGGTCAACCCGCGGGTGCTGGTCGCCTGCGGCATCGACCCCGAGCGGTACAGCGGCTTCGCCTTCGGCTTCGGCATCGAGCGACTGCTGATGTTCCGTCACAACGTCGTGGACATGCGAGACATCATCGAGGGTGACGTGCGGTTCACCCGGCCCTTCGGGATGGAGATCTGATGCGCGCCCCGCTTTCCTGGCTGCGGGAATACGTGGACCTGCCCGCCGGGATCACCGGCCGCGACGTCGCGGCCCGGCTGGTCTCCGCCGGCCTCGAGGTCGAGACCGTCGAACAGCTCGGCGCCGACCTCACGGGACCGCTGGTCGTCGGCCGGGTGCTCGCCATCGAGGAGCTGACGGAGTTCAAGAAGCCGATCCGCTACTGCCAGGTGGACGTCGGCACCGCCAACGGCACCGGCCAGCCGCAGAACATCATCTGCGGCGCCAGCAACTTCGCCGTCGGCGACAAGGTCGTGGTCGTGCTGCCCGGCGCCGTGCTGCCCGGCGGCTTCGAGATCACCGCCCGCAAGACGTACGGCCGGGTCTCCGAGGGCATGATCTGCTCCGCCCGCGAGCTCGGCATCGGCGACGACCACGCCGGCATCCTCGTCCTGCCGCCCGAACACGAGGCCGGCACCGACGCCTTCGCGCTGCTCGAACTGGTCGACGAGGTGCTGGACATCGCCGTCACCACCGACCGCGGCTACTGCCTCTCGATGCGCGGCATCGCCCGCGAGACCGCCACCGCCTTCGGGCTGCCGCTGCGCGACCCGGCGCTGCTCGACGTGCCGAGCCCCAACGCCGAGGGCTTCCCGGTCCGGGTCGACGACGCCGGCTGCGACCGCTTCGTCGCCCGCACCGTCACCGGTGTGCGGCCCGAGGCCAGGTCCCCGCTCTGGCTCCAGCGGCGGCTCCAGAAGGCCGGCATGCGGCCCATCTCGCTCGCCGTCGACATCACCAACTACGTGATGCTGGAGATCGGCCAGCCGCTGCACGCCTACGACCACGCCCGGGTCACCGGGCCGATCGGCGTGCGGCGCGCCCAGCCGGGCGAGAAGCTCACCACGCTGGACGGCGCGCGGCGCGCGCTCGACCCGGAGGACCTGGTGATCTTCGACGCCAACGGGCCGATCGGCCTGGCCGGCGTCATGGGCGGCCAGGACACCGAGATCGCCGACGCGCCGGGCGACGAGCCCCAGCCGCTGCTCGGCGAGGCCCGGGGCACCACCGAGATCGTCCTGGAGGCCGCCCACTTCGACCCGGTCGCCATCGCCCGCACCGCCCGCCGCCACAAGCTCTCCAGCGAGGCGGCCCGCCGCTTCGAGCGCGGCGTCGACCCGCGGGCGGCCGGCGCCGCCGCGCAGCGCGCCGTCGACCTGCTGGTGCTGCTCGGCGGCGGCACCGCGCAGCCCGGCGTCACCGAGGTCGCCGCCGAGGCGCCCCCGATGCCGATCACCGTCCGGGCCGACCACCCCGACCGGGTCGCCGGCATGACCTACGGCCGCGAGACCGTGGTGCGGCGGCTCCAGGAGGTCGGCTGCACGGTCACCGGCGCCGACCTGCTCACGGTCACCGCGCCGAGCTGGCGTCCCGACCTCACCGACCCCAACGACCTCGCCGAGGAGGTCATCAGGCTGGAGGGCTACGCGGCACTGCCCTCCACCCTGCCGCGGCCCAAGCCGGGCCGGGGCCTCACCGAGCGGCAGCGGCTGCACCGGCGGATCGGCCGGGCGCTGGCCGGCGCCGGCTACGTCGAGGCCCCCAACTACCCGTTCATCGGCCAGACCCAGCTCGACGCGCTCGGCCTCCCGGCGGACGACGACCGCCGGCGCACCGCCCGCCTGATCAACCCGCTCTCCGACGAGGAGCCGGGGCTGCGCACCACGCTGCTGCCCGGGCTGCTCGACGCGCTGCGGCGCAACGTCGGCCGCGGCACGGGCGACGCCGCGCTCTTCGAGACCGGCCTCGTCTTCCTGCCCACCGGCGACGAGCCCACGCCCGTCAGGCTGCCGGTGACCCGGCGGCCCACGGCCGAGGAGATCGCGCTGCTCGACGCGGCGCTGCCGCGGCAGCCGCGCCGGGTCGCCGTGGTGCTCGCGGGCGCCCGCGAGCCGGGCGGCTGGTGGGGCGAGGGCCGCCCCGCCGGCTGGGCGGACGCCGTCGAGGCGGCCCGCACCGTCGCCGGCGAGGCCGGCGCGGAGCTCGTCACGGAGAACGCCAGGCAGGCGCCGTGGCACCCGGGCCGCTGCGCGGCGCTGTACGCGGTCGTGGACGGCGAACGGGCCCTGGTCGGCCACGCCGGCGAACTGCACCCGCGGGTGATCAAGGCACTCGGCCTGCCCGAGCGGACCTGCGCCATGGAGGCCGACCTGGACGCGCTCCAGGCCGCGGGCAGCGGAGTGCCGTCGGCGCCCGCGGTGTCGTCGTTCCCGGTCGCCACGCAGGACGTCGCGCTGGTGGTCGACTCCTCGGTGCCGGCGGCGGAGGTCGCGGCGGCGCTGCGCGACGGCGCGGGCGAACTGCTGGAGTCGCTGCGGCTGTTCGACGTCTTCACGGGTGAGCAGCTGGGCGCGGGCCGGAAGTCGCTGGCCTACACGCTGCGGTTCCGGGCACCGGACCGGACGCTCACCGCCGAGGACGCGACGGCCGCCCGCGAGGCGGCGGTCGCGGCGGCGACGGCGAGGACGGGCGCCACGCAGCGCTGACGGCCGGGGGGTTGTCCCCCACCC
>NZ_SMKI01000467.1 GCF_004348415.1 Streptomyces hainanensis | reverse complement strand
CGACGGACGCTCTGCCCCAGCCCCCGCATCCCCTGCCGCAGACCACGCATACCGGTGGTCGCGAGGGACCGCATCCCCCGCGCCAACCCACCCAGCGTGGTGAGGCCCTTCATGCCCGGGATGCAGTCCAACGCCGCGAACGCCACATCCCACAACGACGCCCGACCGTTGGCATAGTCGTAGAGGGTGTCGGCGAGGACGACGAGGGCGGCGGCCAGCACCACCCAGGCGAGGGGGCCGCCGATGATCAGGACGACGATGCCGAGGACGGCGACGACGACCTTGCATATCTCGACGATGGTGTCCCAGTTCTCGGACACCCAGTTGATGGCGTCCTCCCACCAACGCCGGTTCTGAATACCGGCGTCGGACGCCTCGTCGATGTCGGACGCGCAGGCTCGGGCGGCGTCCTCCCGCATCTCCTTGGCCTGCCGCGCCAGTTCACGCGCCGCCGACAGCGCCTCCTCGGCCGAGTCCACCTGCCCCTGGGCATCGGAGGCCGCCTGACCGGCGGCCGTCGCGTCCCGCGTCGCCGCCCGGACATCCGCCTCCGACGGCGGCTCCACGTTCTCCCGCTCGCCCTCACGCTCCAGCCGATCCGCCTCGTCACCCGCCCGCGACACCCAGTCCTGCGCGTCCGACAACGCGCCCTGCGCCGAGGTCAGATCGGCCTGCGCGGCGATCGCCCGATCCAACGCCCGGTCGGCCATGCCCTGGGCGGTCTCCAGCTTCGGCCAGTACGTCCCGAGGGCCTGGGCCGCCATGTCGTAGGACGTCTGGAGCTTCTGGAGATTGGGCGGCACCCCGTCGAACTCCGAACGGAACGCCTCCGCCGACAACCCGGCCCAGTCGAGGACGGCCCGGTCCTCCGACATGCCACGGACCTGCCCCAGCGCCTCGCCCACGTCATCTGCGAACGTCTGCAACTCATCAGCCAGAGAACGGACTTCATCCGGATCACCCGGCGTCGGGTCCGAGTCCATGTCGACCGGCGACCAGTCAGACGGACGCACCATGGTTCCCCCCGTGGTGTTCGAGCAATGTACGGCTGCTGACGATACGCCAAACATCACGTCACACCGGGTTCACACTGTCACCGTTGTGCGACAGCCCTCTGTCGGCTGTCCGTTCCGAAGGCGAACGCCGTCGAAGGCACCCCGGGCGGCCGCGTCACCGGACGACCACCGCCACGGTGAGGACGATGACGAGCACGCATCCGGCCACGACCTGCGCCACCGCGTCGGAGGCCCACCGGCGCCGCCGCCGGTGGGCCGGTCGCGGGCGCGCGACCGTGACGACGGCCGAGCGGGGCAGGGCCAGCAACTCGCCGGAGGCGAACCGCAGGCGTGAGCCGTTGTGCAGCCGTTCGACGATCGTCACGACGCAGCGGCGACCGCCGACAGTGATCACGTCCCCGGGCCTGACCGCTTCCACGCGGTGCCGGCGGCGCCTCATCGCCCCTCCCAGGACCGGCGGTTGGCCTCGGCGACGAACGGCCGCAGTATCTCGCCGACGCTGACCGGCTCGACGTCCTCCTGGCGGACGTCCCACTCACGCCCACCGCCGACGGGCCGCAGCCAGACCCGGCCGGCCTGCCGGTCCACGACCCGGCCGATCTCGCCGCGCGACGTGTCGCGCGCCAGGAAGCCCACCTCGGGCACGTTGTCAGGAGGCACCACGCGTCAATCTCCCCAGGGTTGAGGACCACGCCCCCGGACGTCCCAGCGTCCGGGGCCTTACTGGTCCCCAACCCTGCCCGCCGACAAGGGCTCTGGCTTTGACGCGTTGACATTGCCAGAGCCGGCGAAGCGGTTGACGGAAGGTGATTGACGTGTTACACACCGCTCCACATGGCGAACTCCCGCAGTTCCTCGGTCGGTTTCGCTGGCGCGCGGAGCAGTGTGCCGACGGTCTCGTGGACGTGCGGGTGGTAGCGGGTCAGTTGGGGCGCGGTCGTGCGCGCCTTCCGTAGCGACTTCAGCGCGTCCCCGTGGTGGGCCGTCCACCCCTGCGCCCGCGCCGTCCTGATCATGAAGTGGGCGGCGAGGGAAGGCGGGCAGTGCTCGGGGAGCCGCATCTGGGAGGCCAGCCGCAGTGCCGCCGCGTGGTTATTGCGATCGTTCTCCGCGTCCATCTGGATGAGCGCCACGGAGAACGGGCCGGACATCAGCGAGTAGTGGTGCGCGTCGCCGACCTGATCGGCCACCTCCTGGGCCTGGCCGAGCCAGTTCTCCGCGCCGCTGCTGTCCCGCTGTTGGAGCGCGAAGCGAGCGGCACGCAGGCAGAGAGCCCCGCGCACCGTTCTGACCCCCGCGCTCCCGTCGTCGTCGAGGTCACGCAGCGCCACCCGCATCAGCGCGACTCCCCGGTCCGGCCGCGAACTCTGCGCGTGCGTCATGGCGGACCGCTCCATGCGTTCGATCGCCACCTGTGCCGGGTCGCCGCTGTGCGGTGCCGCCATGGCCATGCGTGACAGCGCGAGCCGCGCCAGGTCGATGAAGCCGAGCCGGTAGGCCATGATCGCGGCCGTGCGCGCGAGTTCGGCCTGGAGCGCGTGCGCGCGTTCGCGCCGGGCACCGGGCGTCGCGTGGGTCAGCGCCAGCGCCGCCGCCTCGACGATCAGGGCGGGCAGGTCTTCGGCGATCTCGACGAACTCGGTGCTCAGCCGGAGGTCGACGATCCGGTCGACGTCGGCCGCCAGCGCGTCCAGCGAGCGGAGCGGCACGTCGTCGGCCGGGATGTCCCAGCTGTCCAGCGCGCTGGAGATCGGGGTGAGCAGCGCGTCGAACCTGTCCTGCTGGAGCATGTGGATATAGGGCTGGCCGTGCAGGACCGAGAGCGTCACGCCCAACGCCCGGGCGATGCCCGCCTCCACCGCCGAGCTGAGGGCACGACTGCCGGTCTCGATGCGCGACAGCTGGCTGGTCGACACATGGGCCCGGCGGCCGAGTTCGGTGAGTGAGAAGCCCCGTATGGTGCGGAACTCCTTGATCCTGGCGCCAATGCCTCCTGGGGTGATGGGGGTGGGGTCGGGCATCCTGCCTCCCGTGTTCGGACCGTTACGCCCAGAGTACGACTCGCGCGCTCGGCGCGTGAACGGTCGGTCACAGAAGACGAAAAACGGGGGCGGCGCCCCGCACAGGCGCCGCCCCCGAGGGTTCCCCGCCCGCCAGGGCGGGGGCTACCACCGGTGAGGGTTGTCAGGGAGTGGTGGTGGCCCCCGCCGTGGCGGCCCGACCAGCTTCCAGCCGGGCCACGGGGATGCGGAACGGTGAGCAGGACACGTAGTCCAGGCCCACCTCATGGAAGAAGTGCACCGACTCGGGGTCGCCGCCGTGTTCGCCGCAGACACCGAGCTTGAGGTCGGGGCGTGCTGCCCGGCCCGCGGTCACGGCGGCCCTGACCAGCGAGCCGACTCCGTCGGCGTCGATGGTCTCGAACGGGGAGACTCCGAAGATGCCCTTTTCCAAGTAGGCGGTGAAGAAACTCGCTTCGACGTCGTCGCGCGAGAAGCCCCACACCGTCTGGGTCAGATCGTTGGTGCCGAAGGAGAAGAAGTCGGCGGACCCGGCGATCTGACCGGCCGTCAGTGCGGCGCGCGGCAGCTCGATCATGGTGCCGAGGGGGATCGACAGGGCCGCGCCGGTGACGCGTTCGACGTCGGCGATGACGGCCTCGGCCTCGTCGCGGACGATCTCCAGCTCCTGCACGGTCCCGACCAGCGGGATCATGATCTCGGGGCGCGGGTTGCCGCCGGCGGCGCGGCGGGCCGCCGCGGCCTCGGCGATCGCGCGGACCTGCATGGTGAACAGACCGGGGACGACCAGCCCGAGACGGACGCCGCGCAGGCCGAGCATCGGGTTCTGTTCGTGCAGGCGCCGCACGGCGGTCAACAGCCGGGTGTCGCGCTCGTCATGCTCAAGGGCCACCCGCACCGACAGGTCGGTGAGGTCCGGCAGGAACTCGTGGAGCGGCGGGTCGAGCAGCCGGACGGTCACCGGGAGGCCGTCCATCGCCTCGAACAGCTCGGTGAAGTCGCCGCGTTGGAGCGGGAGGAGCGCGTCCAGCGCCGCCTCGCGCTCCGCTTCGCCGTCGGCGAGGATCAGCCGCTCGACGAGTTCGCGGCGGTCGCCGAGGAACATGTGCTCGGTGCGGCACAGGCCGACGCCCTCGCCGCCGAACCTGCGGGCCCGGGCGGCGTCTTCGGCGGTGTCGGCGTTGGCGCGGACGCCCAGGTGCCGTTCCCGGTCGGCGAGCGTCATGAGGCGGTGGACGGCGGCGACCAGGTCGTCGGCGTCGGGGGCGGCCGTGCCCTCGAAGTACTCCACGACGGAGGACGGGACGACGGGTACCTCGCCGGCGTAGACGCGGCCGCTGGCGCCGTCGATGGAGAGGACGTCGCCCTCGCCGATCACCGTGCCGTCGGCGGTGGTGAGGCGGCGGGCGGCCACGTCGACCTGGAGTTCCTCGGCGCCGCAGACGCAGGTCTTGCCCATGCCGCGGGCGACGACGGCGGCGTGCGAGGTCTTGCCGCCGCGCGACGTGAGGATGCCCTGCGCGGCGATCATGCCGTCGAGGTCGTCGGGGTTGGTCTCGCGGCGGACGAGGATGACGCGCTCGCCGGCCGCCGCGCGGGCGACGGCGGTGGCCGAGTCGAACACGGCGGCGCCGGACGCCGCGCCCGGCGAGGCCGCGATGCCGGTGCCGATCGGCGTGTGCTCGGACTCGGTGCTGAACCGGGGGAACATCAGCTGCGCCAACTGCCCGCCGGTGACGCGGCGCAGCGCCTCCCGCTCGTCGATCAGGCCCTGGTCGAGGAGTTGGACGGCGATCCGGAACGCGGCGGCCGCGGTGCGCTTGCCGACCCGGGTCTGGAGCATCCAGAGCTTGCCGCGCTCGATGGTGAACTCGATGTCGCAGAGGTCGAGGTAGTGGTTCTCCAACACCTCCATGATGCGCAGGAGTTCCGCGTAGGAGGCGGCGTCGAGGCGTTCGAGTTCGGCGAGCGGCACGGTGTTGCGGATGCCGGCGACGACGTCCTCGCCCTGGGCGTTGGCGAGGTAGTCGCCGTAGACGCCCTGGTGGCCGCTGGCCGGGTCGCGGGTGAAGGCGACGCCGGTGCCGGAGTCGGGGCCGAGGTTGCCGAAGACCATGGCGCACACGCTGACGGCGGTGCCGAGGTCGTTGGGGATGCGCTCCTGGCGGCGGTAGAGGCGGGCGCGTTCGCCGTTCCACGACGCGAAGACGGCGCGGACGGCGAGGTCCATCTGCTCGCGCGGGTCCTGGGGGAAGCCGCGGCCGGTGGCGGCGACCACGATCTCCTTGAACTCGGCGACGAGGGCGCGGAGTCGGTCGGCGGTGAGCTCGACGTCGGTGGCGACGCCGGCGGTTCGGCGGGCCTCGTCGATGCGGTCCTCGAACAGGCCGCCGTCGATGCCGAGCACGGTCCTGCCGAACATCTGGATGAGCCGACGGTAGGAGTCCCAGGCGAAGCGCTCGTCACCGGCCTGGGCGGCGAGGGCGCCGACCGACTCGTCGGTGAGGCCGATGTTGAGGACCGTGTCCATCATGCCCGGCATGGAGAACTTGGCGCCGGAGCGGACGGAGACCAGCAGCGGGTCGTCACCCTGCCCGAGCCGGCGCCCCATGCGGCGCTCCAGCGCGTCGAGATGCGCACTCACCTCGTCGTGGAGCGTGTCGGGTTCGTCGCCGGTGAGGAGGAAGGCCCGGCAGGCGTCGGTGGTGATGGTGAACCCCGGCGGCACGGGGAGGCCCAGCCTGGTCATCTCGGCGAGGTTGGCGCCCTTGCCGCCCAGCAGGTCCTTGAGGTCCTTGTTGCCCTCGGTGAAGTCGTAGACGAACTTCACCGTGGTGGCGGGGGCTATGAGGGGAGGGGTGATGAGC
>NZ_SMKI01000466.1 GCF_004348415.1 Streptomyces hainanensis | reverse complement strand
GGTCAGCTCGTGGTGAAACGGTTCAGAGTGCCGGGGAGGCGGGAGCCCAGGGGGGACATGCCGGTGTCGGCGCCGAGGCGGGACAGGAGGTCGAGGGCGAGGCGGCCGCGGCGGACGCGTTCGCGGGCCGTGTCGAGCGTGACGTCGCGCAGGTGCCCGCCGACCGGGTAGATGCCGGGGGCCCGGCTCAGGCCGAACTTGAGGTAGATCGGCGCGCCGCGGCGGATCAGCTCGGCGATGTCGTACATCCGCACGTAGCCGCCCAGGTCGTCCGGCGCCTCCAGGTAGAAGTCCAGCGGCACCCGGCTGGCCCGGCGGATCTCCGTCAGGTGTTCGAGCGTCAGGTCCGACGGGATGTTGACGGAGTCCGCGCCCAGGCCCTCGTGGACCGCGACCGACGCCGGGTTCACCGGGCCGATCAGGGCGGAGACCTTGAACGTCGTGTCCGCCGGCAGCGTGCCCTGCGCGCGCAGCCGGTTCAGCAGCCACAGCACGCCCTCGTCCGCGACCAGCAGGCACTTGACGCCCAGCTCCGCGGCCCGCAGCGCGTCCTCGACGCAGCCGGCGAGCGCGCCGTGTCCGCGGGCGCGGAGGCCGGCGCCGCCGGACGAGGTGCGCGTGCCGGCGCCGATGTCCCACGTGCCGCGGGGGCCGGTGAACAGGCACAGCTCGACGCCGGCCTGGGCGCAGGCGTCGACCATCTCGGTGATCTCCGCGTCGGTGAGCATCCACACGCCGCTGCCCTGGCTGATGCGGTGGATCGGCACGCTCAGTTGGGCGGCCTCCTTGAGGACCGTGTGCACGGCCTCCGGGCCCTCGACGGAAGGTATCTCGGTGCGCCACGTGCCGCCGTCGGGGAAGGCGTGCGGGGAAGCGTCGGCGGGATCGTCCGCCGGGGCCGCGTAGCCCAGCGAGGCCAGGGCGCTGTCGCCCGGACGGCGGGGAGTGGCGGGCGCTGTCTCAGACACGATGCTCCATTGTTCGCGGTTGTTCGATCATTAGGGAAGAGGTGTGAACGGGTTTGATCGCTGGGGTTGTTGCCCGCTGATGCCGCCGCGGCCCGCCGTCGTCCGCTACGGGGTGAGCAGCACCTTTCCCACCTCCGGATCGCCGCTGCCGACCAGCCCGATCGCCTCCCCGAACGAGGTCAGCGGCAGCCGGTGGGTGACCAGTTCGGCCGGTCGCAGCAGGCCCTGGCCGAAGGCGAGGGTGGCGTACGACCAGGCCGCAGGCGGTGCGCCGAAGACGCTGGAGACGGTGAGCTGGCTGACCGACAGATGGACGGGGTCGATGCCGTGCGCGCCTGCCTCCGGCATCCCGGTGAGGACCACCCGGCCGCCGCGCCTGGCCAGCAGGCACGAGTCCCGGGCGGTGCCGGGCGCGCCCGCCGTCTCCACGACCAGGTCGTAGCGGCCCACGAGGGACGTGGCCTCCTCCGGGCCCGCGGTCGCGGTCGCGCCCATCGCGGCCGCCTGGCCGAGCGGCCTGGCCCGCGGGTCGACGGCCAGCAACTCGGCCGGCGAGGAGGCGGCCAGGAACTGTGTCGCCAGCAGCCCGAGCGTGCCGGCGCCCACCACCGCGACCCGTTCGCCCGGCCTGGGGGCCGCCCGCAGCACGGCGGCCGCCACCACGGCGGCCGGTTCGAGCAGGGCGGCCGCCGTCAGGTCGGCGTCGTCGGAGAGTAGGTGCAGCAGCCCGGCCGGCAGCACCAGGTGGTCGGCGAACGCGCCGGGCTGGGTGAAGCCCGTCTCCTCGTAGCCGGCGGTGCACAGGCTGGTCTCGCCCGACCGGCAGCGGGCACAGACCCCGCAGGCGCGGAAGCCCTCGCCCACCGTCTTCCGGCCGACCAGCGCCGGGTCGACGCCGGGCCCGGCCGCGTCCACCGTGCCCGACCACTCGTGCCCCGGCACGATCGGGTAGCGGACGTAGCCGGCGGCCCTGGTGCCGTCGTACACCTCGCGGTCGCTCGCGCACACCCCCGCCGCGTGCACGGCCACCCGGACCTCGCCGGGCCCCGGCGTCGGCGGCTCGCCGGTGACCAGGCGGTGGGTGCCGGGTCGTTCGACCAGCACGCTCCGGGTCTCGCCGGTCGTCACGGCCGCTTCCCCGCCCCGCCGTCCCGCTTGTGCCAGTCCTCGGCCCACAGGTCGAAGCGGGCCTGCTGCTGCGGGAACTCGGCCGCCGCGTCCGTGTCGAGCTCGACGCCGAGGCCCGGCGCCTCGGAGAGGGTGAAGTAGCCGTCGACCACCTCGGGCGCGCCCTTGACCACCTTCTTGATGTCGGCGTCCGCGAAGTCGTTGAAGTGTTCCAGGATCTTGAAGTTCGGTGTGCAGCCGGCCAGTTGGAGGCTGGCCGCGGTGAGCACCGAGCCGCCGACGTTGTGCGGGGCGACCAGCACGTAGTGGGTCTCGGCGGTGGCGGCCAGCTTGCGCATCTCGCCGATGCCGCCGATGTGGCCGAGGTCGGGCTGGATGATGTCGGCGGCCTGCGACTCGAAGATCTCCCGGAACTCGATCCGGTCGTGGATCCGTTCGCCGGTGGCGATCGGCAGGTTGGTCCTGGCGGCCACCTTGGCCAGCGCCTTCAGGTTCTCCGGCGGCACCGGCTCCTCCAGCCAGGACGGCGCGAACCGCTCGAGATCGCCGGCCAGCCGGATGGCGGTGGCCGGGCTGAACCGGCCGTGCATCTCCAGCAGCAGCTCGGCCTCCGGTCCTATCGCGTCCCGCACGGCCTCCACGAGGGAGATCGAGCGCAGGGTCTCGGCGTGGTCGAGCTCGAAGCTGCCGGTGCCGAAGGGGTCGAGCTTGAGAGCCCGGTAGCCGCGCTCCACGACCGTCTGCGCGGCCTTGTGGAACGCCTCGGGGGTGCGCTCGACGGTGTACCAGCCGTTGGCGTACGCCTTGACCCGGTTGTCCGAGGCGTCGGCGCGGCCGCCGAGCAACTGCCACACGGGCACGCCCAACGCCTTGCCCTTGATGTCCCAGCAGGCCATCTCGACGCAGGCGATGCCGGACATCACGATCTCGCCGGCCCGGCCGTAGTCGCCGTACTTCATCCGGCGCACCAGGTCCTCGACCGCGAACGGGTCGGACCCGATGACGTGGTTCGCCTCGGCCTCCCGGAGGTAGCCGATCAACGCGTCGGTATGCCCCAGCATCCGGGTCTCGCCGACACCGGTCAGCCCCTCGTCCGTGTGGACCTGGACATAGGTGAGGTTCCGCCAGGGTGTGCCGACGACATGCGTGCTGATTCCGGTGATACGCACGGGGAAGCGCCCTCTCACACGACGTTCGATATTTCGTTAACCGTTCGAAATCCTGGCGAGAACGTTAGGAGGCCGCCCATACCCTGTCAATGGTCAGGAAGGTCAGGGTATGGATACCGCGGATCGGAGGCGGCTAGTCCACCGGCCGCTCGGCGGGCTCACCCGACTCGGACATGGTGATGTGCTCGTAGGCGAGCGCGGCCAGCTCGGACTGGCCCTCCCGGCTGGGGTGGAACCAGTCCCAGTCGCTGAGGTGGCTCGACGTGAAGCGGAAGTCGAAGACCGCGCCACCGTCGTAGCGGCACAGCTCGTCCGAGGCGCAGACGTCCTCGAGCACCGTGTTGTACTCCTGCACGCGGGCCCGCACCTCGGCCCGCCGCTCGCCCGCCACCACGCCGTCGTCGGTGGCGTCGCTCAGCATCGAGGGGCAGATGTTCGCCATCTGCCACACCGTGCGCGCCATGAACGACTCGCTGCCCTCCTCCCAGAGCCGCATCAGGTCCGGCACGCTCGACACGTAGATGCCGGTCTCCGGCAGCTCGTCCCTGATCACGCCGAACGCCTCGGTGAGCTCGGCCCTGAACTCCGCCGGACCCGTCATGGACGCGACGTCCGCGGCGCAGGCGTCGTTCGCCCCGATCAGGACGGTGACCAACTCGGGCCGGTGCCGGATGGCCTCGGCCGCCTGGGCGGGCAGGTCGGTGACCCGGGCGCCGGTCGCCGCCAGGTTCCAGGACCGCTCGGCGGTCTCGTCGCCCAGTAACTGCTGCGCCAGGCTGTCCACGTTGGCGTCCGTGCCGGTGGCCCAGGAGGCCTCGGGGCAGTCGGACAGCACGGAGCAGGCGTCGAAGGCACGGGTGATGGAGTCGCCGATGGCGGCCACCGACTCCGGCGCGGTGTTCCACTCGGGTGCCGGGGTCGCCGCCTCGTCCGGGGCGGCGGTCGACTTCTCGGAACCCCCCGAGGTGCAGCCGGCCATCACGGTGACCACGACGAGGGGCAGGGCGAGCGACTGGGCGAACGAACGGCGACTGACCTGCATTCAGTTTCCTCGGTGTCCGTGGGGGCCGGTGGTGGAGCGGTAGCTTGGTCCTGGCAGTGGCGACGCCCGACGCGCGTCCTCAACAAGAGTAAAAGATGACCGCGCGTCACCCGTTGTCCATTTTGCCGCAAAAAGTTGCCAATGGTGTTTACTGTTCGTGCGTGAGACCGGCGTGACGGGGGGCGCCTTGAGGCTCGCGGCGGGCGCAGGTAGCCAAGAGTGGAGGTCCCGGTGACGACACGTGGTGTTCTGTTCGTGCACTCCGCCCCGCGCGCGCTGTGTCCACACATCGAGTGGGCGGTGGCCGGCGTGCTGGGCGCCCGGGTCGGCCTCGACTGGATCAGACAGCCCGCCTCTCCCGGAACCTGGCGGGCCGAGCTCTCCTGGCAGGGCGAGGCGGCCACCGCGTCCAAGCTGGCCTCCGCACTGCGCGGCTGGCACCTGCTGCGCTTCGAGGTCACCTCGGAACCCTGCCCCACCGCCGAGGGCGAGCGCTACAGCTGCACCCCCGAACTGGGCATCTACCACGCCGTCACCGGCATCCACGGCGACATCATGATCCCCGAGGACCGGCTCCGTGCCGCCGCGGCGCGGGCCGCGCGCGGCGAGAGCGACCTCCAGGCCGAGATCAGCCGGCTGCTCGGCAAGCCGTGGGACGACGAACTCGAACCGTTCCGCCACGCGGGCGAGGGCGCGCCCGTCCGCTGGCTGCACCAGGTGGTGTGAGATGGCGCCGACCGTGGCGGTGCTCGGCACCGGGATCATGGGCGCCGGCATGGCCCGCAGCCTGCTCCGCGCCGGCCTCGAGGTCCGCGCCTGGAACCGCACCCACGCCAAGGCCGAGCCCCTGGCGGCGGACGGCGCCCAGGTCGTCGGCACCCCCGCCGAGGCCGTGACCGGCGCGGACGTCATCCTCACCATGCTCCGCGACGGCGCGGCCACGCTGGCCGCCATGCGGGCGGCCACGCCCGGGCTGGCCGCCGACGCGGTCTGGCTGCAGAGCTCCACGGTGGGCCCCGCGGGGCTCGACGACCTGGCCGTGCTGGCCGCCGAGGAGGGCCTCGTCCTGGTGGACGCGCCCGTGCTCGGCACCCGGCAGCCGGCCGAGGCCGGCCAGTTGACCGTCCTGGCCGCCGGCCCCTCGACCGCCCGCTCCGCGCTCACCCCGGTCTTCTCCGCGATCGGTTCCCGCACCCTGTGGGTGGGGGACGAGGTGGGGGCCGCCTCCCGGCTCAAGCTCGTCTGCAACAGCTGGGTGCTCGCCGTCACCCACGGCACGGCCGAGGCGCTGGCACTGGCGAAGGGGCTCGACGTCGACCCGCAGCACTTCCTCGACGCCGTCGAGGGCGGCGCGCTCGACCTCCCGTACCTCCGCGTCAAGGCGGCGGCGATCCGATCGGGCGAACTCGCGCCGGATTTCACGGTCGACACGGCCGCCAAGGACGCCGGCCTCATCCTGGCCGCGGCCGAGTCCGCCGGCGTCCGCCTCGACCTGGCGGCGGCCGGCGCCGACCGCTTCCGGCGGGCGGCGGAACAGGGGCACGGCGCGGAGGACATGGCGGCGTCCTACTACGCCAGCTGGCCGCCTGCCTGACGACGCGGACCGGGGGTTTTTCCCCACC
>NZ_SMKI01000465.1 GCF_004348415.1 Streptomyces hainanensis | reverse complement strand
TGATGCTCCAGGTCACCGACGACGGCAACGGCGGAGCCGACCCGACGGCCGGTTCCGGGCTCGCCGGCCTCGCCGACCGGCTCGGCGCCGTCGACGGCCTCCTCGCCGTCCACTCCCCCGCCGGCGGAGTGGGCCCGGGCCCTGGCCGGTCGGCTCGGCGCGCACGGCGTGCGGGTGCTCCACGACCGGTGCACGCTGCGTCCCGGCCAGGTCGTCGTGCACGCCGTCGAGGAGGCGATCCGGCAGGCCACCACCGGCATCCAGGTGCTCAGCCCGGCCGCCCGCGACGAGCCGTGGCTGTGGCAGGAGTACGCCGCGTTGCTCCACGCCTCCGTCGAGCGCGGGCTGCGACTGATCCCCGTCCTCCACGGCGAGGTCGAGCTGCCGCCCTTCGCGGCCACCCGCGTCCCCATGGACTTCCGCGCGCTCGACGCGGGCCGCCTGGAGGCGAAGGTCGCCGAACTGGCCCGGCTGCTCCTCGACGGCGAGCCGGGCGGCACGCCCGGTCCCTCCCCCGAGGTCCTCGACGCCACCCGCGCCGCCCACCGGCGGCCGCCGGCCGCGCCGACCGAGCCCAACCTGGTGGTCTGCTACGCGCGTTCCGACACCGACTACGGGGAACGTCTCGCGTCGCACCTGCGGGCACACGAGCTCGCCGTCTGGACGATCGGACGCCTCACCTGGGGCGACGACTACCTCTGGCGGATCAGGGAACAGCTGCGGCACGCGCTCGCCGTCATCGTGCTGATGTCCACCGCCGCGCAGGACTCGGCCGACCTCACCCGGGAGATCCTGGAGGGGCAGCGGCACGGCAGGGAGTTCTTCCCCGTACTGCTCGAAGGGGACCGCCACCACCTGTTGGCGAGCAGCTGGTACTTCGACGCGCGCGGCGGCGCCCTGCCGGGCGACGCCGAGCTGCGCCTGTTGCGCCGCCTCGCGGGCGCCGACGAAGGGCCGCCCCCGCCACCGCCGGCCCCGCCACCGCCCGGGCCGCGACCGCCGCGCCCGGGTCCCGCGCCCGGCGGCGAACCGACGGCCCGGCTGCGGCAGTTCCTCGCCGAACGGGAGTTCGCGCACGCCGACCTGCTCACCACCTCGCTGCTCCTGGCCGCCGCCGGCCGCCAGGAGAGCGGCTGGCTGCGGCGGCGCGACGGCGAGCGGCTGCCGGCCGCGCTGCTCACCGAGATCGACGCGGCCTGGTCGGCCGCGTCCGGCGGCCGGCACGGCTTCCGGGCCCAGCGCGGGCGCGCCGGCCTGACCGGCCGCGGCCGGCACGCGGACTTCCTCGAACTCTCCGCGGCCTACGGCTGGCGCGGCTCGCCCGACGAGACGGTGCCGCGCTACGCCGAGTTCGCCACCCGGGGCGGGCCCGGCTTCTACCCGACGTTGCGGAATCCGCAGTGCGAGCAGTACCTGGACTGGTATGACCAGTGGACCGAGACCGCGCTCGCCGTGCACGCGCGGTTACGGGAATGGGAGGGGGAGGCGGCGTGATGGTGGTGATGGTGTTCCTCGTGGTGCTCTTCGGCCTGGCGGCCGGGGCCGGCTGGCTGGCCCTGGCGTCCCGCCGGCAGGTGCCGGCCGGCCGGGTCGGCGTCGTGACCCGGCGGTTCGGCCGTGGCGACGGGCGGTTCAGGTGGGTCACCCCCGAGGACGCGCGGGGCGTGCAGGCCCGCGGCCTGGTCCCCGGTCGGACGTACTGGCTCGATCCGGTGCGCTACTCCGTCGAGTTCGTCGACGTGACGCGGGTGCCGGCCGGCCACATCGGCCTGGTCACCGCCCGCGACGGCATGGCCCGGCCGCCGGACCGCACGCTCGGCCGCGCCGTGGACTGCGACAACTTCCAGGACGGGGAGCGGTTCCTGCTCTCCCACGGCGAGCAGGGCCAGCAGGTCGCCACCCTCGCCGGCGACACCTCGTACCACATCAACACGGCGCTGTTCACCGTGGAGACCGTGCGGCGCACCCACGTCCCGGAGGGCACCGTCGGCCTGGTCATCGCGCGGGGCGGCCGGGTACGGCCGCCGGACCGGCCGTTCGGGCGCTTCGTCGAGTGCGACAACTTCCAGAACGGCGACGCGTTCCTGCGCGGCGGCGGGGAGCAGGGCCGGCAGCTCGCCATCCTCACCGGCGGCACCTCCTACGACATCAACCCCCGGCTCTTCGACGTCGTCACCACCGAGACGGTCGGTCCCGGCCGGCGGTCGGGCCACGGCCTCCGCGACGACGGGCTGACCGCCAGGCACCTGCGGACCATCGCGATCCCCGTCGGCCACATCGGCGTCGTGGTGGCCCTGGACGGCGACCAGCAGCCGGCCGACGAGGAACAGGTCGGGCCCGTCGTTCCCGGCCACCGCAACTTCCGGCTGCCATGGGTGTTCCTGGACGGCGGCGGGCGGCGCGGCGTGCAGCGCGAGACCCTGACCGAGGGTTCGGTCTACGCCGTCAACCCCTGGTTCGTCCGGGTGCTGTTGATCCCCACCCGCCTGCTGTCCCTGGAGTGGACGAAACGGGACGGCGCCAAGGCCAGCCGCTACGACGCGGAACTGCTGCCGATCACGGTCAACATCCAGGGCTACCGGCTCAACGTCGAGCTCTCCCAGAACCTCCAGATCCCCGAGGCGGCCGCGCCCCGCCTGGTCAGCAAGTTCGGCGGCGACACCACGACCTCGGGCCTCGGCGGCCTGGTCGACGATCCGGTGCCGGTCCAGCGCTTCGTGGAACGGGTGCTGGGCAGCACCGTCGAGACGTACTTCAACGCCATCGCCGCCTCCTCGACCGTCGAGGACTTCCTCACCGAACACGCCAGCAACCGCACCGACCTGGCGGCCCAGGTCCGCAACGCGCTGGCCGCCTGGTCGGTGCGGGCGGAGGCCACCAACATGGGCCTCGCGGAGGCCGACGACCCGGAGCTGGACGCGATCCGGCAGCGGATCTTCGTGGCCAGGATGCGCGGCCAGGAGCTCGCCGAGCAGGAGGAGAACGCCGAACGGCTGTCGCGCATCCGGGAGATCGAGCAGCGGACCGAGAAGCGGCAGCGGCAGCTGGACGCGGCCGTCCTGGAGCGGGAGATCGAGCTGCTGGGCCAGGACACCGTGGCCATGCGGCTGTTCCTCACCGAGCTGAAGGTCATGAAGGTGCCGGAGGTCGTCAGCGGCAACGCCGACGAACTGCTGCGCTTCCTGCCCGTCCAGCGCGCCCTCGACCTGATCGACCGGGCCAAGCAGCAGGCCAGGCCGCCCGCCCTGCCGAAGGAGGGGGACGCCGGCGCCGCCTCATGACGCGCGCAACGCCCGCACGATCTCGTCCAGGCGGCGGGCGTACGTCGCCTCGTCCACGCCCCGGAAGTCGGCCGCGAACCGGGTGGCGGCGAACCCGGGCAGCTCCACGTCGCCGACCAGCACCGGCACGAACAGCCGGCCGGTCTCGATCGACCGCTGCATCAGCGCGTGGTACTCCTGCCGCACCCAGCCGCCGGCCAACGCGGTGGGGCCGAACACCAACAGGCCGTGAGCCGCGTCCCTGATGCCCTGCTCCAGGCTGTGCACCCGCACGCCGCCCGGCCGGGCCACCACCTCGTCGTACGCCACCCGCACGCCGGCCGCGGAAAGCCGCCGGGCGAACTCCCGCACCCAGTCCCGGTCGTCGTCCCCGTAGGCGACGAACACGTCGTAGGCCCCGGAGGCCGGCGGGGGCGCCGGGGGGTCGGGATCGGGCCGCCGCCGGGTCCTGCGGACGCCCAGGTACCCGAAGTACGTCCCGAGCACGCCGGCGAGCGTGCCGACCACGCTGAGGACCAACTCGGGCGCACCCACACCCTCCAGGCTACCGAGCGAGCGGACAACCGAACCAGAGGACCTTGCCGGTCCGTGGTCCCGGTGCGGGAAAGCAGGAACGTGGCCGGTCCGGCCCTGATCGGGCCCGATCGGGCCTGGGCCACCTTCGTCGCGAGTCTCTCACTAGGGTGCGAGGTCCACCGACTGGCCCTCGGCCGTGACCGTGAGGCGGTAGTGCGAACGCTTGGGAAAACCAAGTGAACGCCAGCGGTCATACGCCACCGCCACCTCGTCCCAGAGCCGGCGCGGGCCGTGCTGTTCCGTCGAGAACTCGGTGCGGCCCGGCGCGTACTCGATCCTTGCCCACGACCGCCGGTCGTCGGTGAGCAGCCAGTAGGTCCACTCGCCCGAGCCGTCGTCCTCCCAGGTGATCTCGGGCCAGGCGTCCCGCACGCGCAGCGAGATCGCGAACATCGCGTCCGGCGCGTTGAGTTCGCCTGGGTCGAGGTCGGTGGTGCCCGGCGCGCCGCGCTCGCCGTGGTAGATGTCGGAGACGTCAGCGCGCCGGCCCGCCTGGGGCCGGGACCACATGAACGACGGCTGACCGGAGAACCGGCCCGTCCCCACCCCGTCGTGAACGTCGAGCGTCAGATACGAGTACGAGTGGAAGCTGCTGCCGAACGGCGTGACGATCCGCCCCCCGTCGCGGGTCTGGGACAGCAACTCGGGGGTGATCTCCCGCAGCGTGCACGTGCTGACGATCCGGTCGTAGGGGGCGCCGGGCGCGAAGCCGCGTGCCCCGTCCGCGACGACGAGCCGGGGCGCGTACCCGGCGGCCACGAGGTGGTGGCGGGCCTGGTCGTGCAGCCGCTCGTCGATCTCGACGGACGTGACGTTGTCCGAGCCGAGCCGGTGGCACAGCCACGCCGCGTGGTAGCCGGTGGCGGTGCCGATCTCCAGCACCCGCTGCCCCTCGTGGACGTCCAGCAGCTCCAACATCTCCAGCATCCGCGACGGTTGGGACGATGAGGACGTCGGAACGCCACGCCCGCCCTCGGCGCCGTCGTCCACCTGGGTGACCACCGACCGGTCGCTGTAGACGGCGGCCAACCACTCCTTCTCGTCCACCGTGCGATCGAGCCCCGGGCACACGTCCGGAACGAACCCGGCCCGATCCACGGCGGCGACCGTGTCCCCCCACTCGGGCGGCAGAGAGCCGCTGTCCCGCAGGGTCTCGACGAGCCGCCGCATCGTGGTCATTCGAAGGTGTCCTTCCGCCTACTGCTCCTCCGGCGGGCTCGGCGGCGACGGCGGAGGCGTGACCGGCCCCGGCCACTGACCGTCGCTCTCGCGCGGGGACTGCCTCTTGTCCCCCTCCTCGCCGTTCTTGCCATCGCTGTGCTTGCCGCCCATGGCGCCCTCCCGGCTCGGTGAACCCTACGGCTGAGGGATGCCCGCGTGTGGTGTACGGCAAGGAGGCGCGTGGAAGCGCGACCGAGGCGCAGCGCCGAGCGCAAGCGCCCGGCTTACCCGATGCCCGACACCGGCATCGGCGCAAGCCGGTCGAAGACCACCGCGTCCGGGATCTGTGGGTTGTGACAGCCCAGTGGGTGCGCGTCCTGCCGCTCGGGGTTCAGCCAGGAGGATCGCCTTCCGGCTGGACCACGATGCCGCCCATGTGGGCCTCACCGGCCTGGTAGCGAACGTCGTCGATCAGCACCATGCCATCGGCCGTGACCTGCTCGCATTCAGTGCCGTCGGCAAGGTGAACCGCCCGGAAGCCGCCGCTGAGGCTGGTGTTCCCCATCGTGATCCGGCGTCCCGCCAGATCCGTTGCCCGGTTCACGCATCCCCCGCACAACGCTCTCGGGTATCGGGGAGACCACGGCCTGGGGGTGCCGTCGTGAGGGCACGTGTCCATTGAACGTCGGTGTGCTTGTTGGCGTCCCATGACAGCTACGGTGTCACGGCTGGCAGAACAGGCGGAACTTCGTGGAACATCCGCAACCTACCGCGCGGGCCGGCCAGTTGGACTGACAGACAAGACGAACCCTTGGTCGGCATCGCGCCTACCCCGGCTGGCAGTGCGGGCACCAGACGGTGGTGCGGCCGGCCACCCGGCCGTGGGCGAGGGGGGTGTCGCAGCGCGGGCAGGTCGGGGC
>NZ_SMKI01000464.1 GCF_004348415.1 Streptomyces hainanensis | reverse complement strand
GGTCGAGGGGCCGGGGACGATCTTCGAGCCGCTCTTCTACTTCAACCTCGCCGGGCCGGGCGACCCGGTGCAACGCCTGGGCACCGAGTACGCCTGGCACCGACTGCGCAGAGCCGGAGTGGCGGTCACGGCCGCCGTGGCGGCGGTGGCGTCGCTGAGCGCCTGCGGCGGCGACTCGTCCGACGACGCGCCGGACGACGCGGCCGCGCCGACGGCCGCCGCGAACATCGCGGACCCGCTGGTGCTCACCTACGACGGCGGGATCTACGTCGTCGACGGCGAGACGTTCGAGGTCGCCGCCGACATCCCCCTCGAAGGCTTCAACCGGGTCAACCCGGCCGGCGACGACCGGCACGTGCTGATCTCCACCTCGACCGGCTTCCGGGTGCTCGACGCGGTCGGCGGCGAGCTGACCGACCTGGAGTTCGCGGCCCCCGAGCCGGGCCACGTGGTGCGGCACGCCGGCCGGACCGTGCTGTTCGCGGACGGCACCGGCGAGGTGACCGGCTTCGACCCGGCCGGCCTCGACGCCGGCGAGCCGCCGGAGACCGAGACGTACCAGGCGGCCGACGCGCACCACGGGGTGGCGATCGAGCTGTCCACGGGCGAGCTGGTGGTGACGCTCGGCACCGAGGAGGAGCGCACCGGCGTGCTGGCCCTCGACGAGAACCGCGAGGAGATCGCGCGCACCGAGGAGTGCCCCGGGGTGCACGGCGAGTCCACGGCGCGGGGCGAGGCGGTGGTGATCGGCTGTGAGGACGGCGCGGTGGTCTACCGGGACGGCGAGTTCACCAAGGTGGACAGCCCGACCGAGTACGGCCGGATGGGCAACCAGGCGGGCTCGGACGTGTCCCCGATCGTGCTGGCCGACTACAAGCAGGACCCGCAGGCCGAGTTGGAGCGGCCCGAGGAGGTCGCGCTGATCGACACCGAGCACGGCACCCTGGAGCGGGTCGACCTCGGCACCAGCTACACCTTCCGCTCGCTGGCCCGGGGCCCGGAGGGCGAGGCGCTGGTGCTCGGCTCGGACGGCGCGATCCATGTGATCGACCCCGAGTCGGCGGAGGTGACGCGGACCATCCAGGTGCTGGACGAGGAGTGGAGCGAGCCGCTGGAGTGGCAGGAGCCGCGGCCGGCGCTCTTCACCCGCGGCGCCACGGCCTATGTGACGGACCCGGCGACCGGTGAACTCCACGCCGTGGACCTGGCGTCGGGGGAGATCACCGACTCGGTGACGCTGGACGCCCCGCCGAACGAACTGTCCGGCGTCGTGGCCGGTCACTAGGCCCTGGCCGGGCCGGCCTCACCGACACCCGTGGCCCGGGGCCCCGGGTCGCGCCTGCGGAAGACCGGCGAAGCCGTGGCCGCGCGGCGCGGACCGGCCCTGGCGGGCCGGGCTTGCGACGGGCGGGCGGTGGGCGGCCAACTGGTCGGGCCCGGCCCGATCCTCAGGCCAGGGGCGCGGCCCCGGCCGTGCGCGGCACGGCCGGCCAAAGCCAGCCTCTTCACCCCACAGCCACCCGGCAGGCGGACGAAGCCGTGGCCGCGTCGCGCCAACCGGCCTGGCGGGCCGGACTTGCACCCGGCCCCCCAGAAGCCAACGGCCGCACCTCCGCCGGCACACCGCCGGCTACCAAGCCGGGCCCGGCCCGGCGGTCAGTCGGCCCGCGGTCCTTCCGGGCCGTCAGGCCCGGCCGGCTTCGCCGGCCGGTCCGCGTCGGCCGATGGACCCGCGCCCAGCGGGCTGGCGGCCAGCGCCCGGTCGCCGAGCCAGACACACGCCCAGAGGGCGACGCCCAGCAGCATCAGCCAGCCGGCGACCCGGTAGTCCGCGCCGGCGCGGCCGGAGAGCGGGGTGGCGAGGTAGGCGCAGAGCACCGCGCCCAGCACCGGAAGCGCCGTGGGGGCGCGGAAGTGGCGGTGCGCGACCTTGTCGCGGCGCAGCACCAGCACGGCGACGTTGACCACCGCGAAGACGCAGAGCAGCAGCAGCGACGTGGTGCCGCCGAGCGCCGTCAGGTCGGCGTAGCCGATGAGCAGGAACGCCAGCAGGGTGGTGAAGGTGATCGCCACCCAGGGGGTGCGGCGGCCCGGGAGCAGCCGGGCGAGCGGGGCGGGCAGGCAACGCTCCCTGGACATGCCGTAGAGCAGTCGGCTGGCCATCAGCATGTTGATGAGCGCCGAGTTGGAGACGGCGAACATGGTGATCCAGGCGAACAGGTCGATCGGGAAGCCCGGCGCGCCGGCCTGCACCACCCGCAGCAGCGGCGTCTCGCCCTCGCCGAGCAGCCTCGGCTCCACCAGGGCGACACTCGCGATCGCGACCAGCACGTAAATAACACCGGTGATGCAGAGGCCGATCAACATCATGCGGGGAAAGATGCGAACCGGGTCCTTCGTCTCCTCCGCCATGTTCACCGAATCCTCAAATCCGACCATCGCGAAAAAGGCGAGTGCGGTCGCGGCGGTCACGGCGCCGAAGGCCGTTTCACCGCCGGAGGTGTCGAACTCGGTGATGCGGGAGAACTCGGCCTTTCCCTGGGTCATCGCCCAAACCCCGACGCCGATCACGATCAGCAGTCCGGAGAGTTCCACGGCGGTGAGCACCACGTTCGCCTTGACGCTCTCGCCGACACCCCGCAGGTTGACCAGGCTGATCGCCGCCATGAAGCCGAGCGCGATCACCATCGCGATCCGGCCGGTGTCGCCGTCCATGTCCAGCGCGGACAGCAGGTTGGCCGCGAAGGCCTTGGAGGCGGAGGACGCCGAGGTCAGGCCCGAGCACATCACGGCGAAGGTCACCAGGAAGGTGAGGAAGTGGATGCCGAACGCCCGGTGCGTGTAGACGGCGGCGCCGCCCGCCCGTGGATATTTGGTGACGAGTTCCAGATAACTCGTGGCGGTCAGCAACGCGACCGTGAAGGCGCAGAGAAACGGCAGCCACACGGCCCCGCCGACCTCGGCGGCGACCCGGCCGGTCAGCGCGTAGACGCCGGTGCCGAGAATGTCGCCCACGATGAAGAGCAGGAGTAACCCCGGCCCCATTACCCGCTTGAGTTCGGTGTCGCCTTCCGCCTGCGGCGCGTCGGCCGTTCTGGTCCCCGTGATCTCTGACATGGCGGGACGATAGCGCCCCGCGGACGGGTTATTGAGCGGAATGCGGAATAGTTGAGGAACAGTTGAGAATTCAGGCCGTGGGTCGGCCGAGCGCGCGGTACGTCCAGCCGGCCTTGCGCCACAGCGCGGGGTCGAGGGCGTTGCGGCCGTCGAGCACCTGGCGGTCGGCGACCAGCTCGCCGAGGGCCGCCGGGTCGAGCTCGCGGAACTCCCGCCACTCGGTGAGGTGCAGCACGGCGTGCGCGCCTTGGATCGCCGCGGCGGCGGTGTCCGCGTAGCGGAGGGTGGGGAAGACGCCGCGGGCGTTGACCATGGCCTTGGGGTCGTAGACGGTGACCTCCGCGCCCTGGAGGTGGAGTTGTCCCGCGATGTTGAGCGCCGGCGAGTCGCGGACGTCGTCCGAGTCCGGCTTGAAGGCGGCGCCGAGCACGGCGACCCGCTTGCCGAGGAGCGAGCCGCCCAGCGTCTCCCTGGTGAGCTCGACCATGGCGGCGCGGCGGCGCATGTTGATCGAGTCGATCTCGCGGAGGAAGGACAGCGCCTCGGCGGCGCCCAGCTCGCCGGCGCGGGCCATGAAGGCGCGGATGTCCTTGGGCAGGCAGCCGCCGCCGAAGCCGATGCCGGCGCGCAGGAACTTGCGGCCGATGCGGTCGTCGTGGCCGAGGGCCTCGGCCAGCGTGACCACGTCGCCGTCGGCGGCCTCGCAGATCTCGGCCATGGCGTTGATGAAGGAGATCTTGGTGGAGAGGAACGCGTTGGCCGCCGTCTTGACGAGCTCGGCGGTCGGCAGGTCCGCGACGATGAAGGGGGTGCCGCCGGCCAGCGGGGTGGCGTAGACCTCGCGGAGCAGCGTCTCGGCGCGCTCGCCGGTGACGCCGACCACGATCCGGTCGGGGCGCAGGGTGTCCTCGACGGCGAAGCCCTCGCGCAGGAACTCCGGGTTCCACGCCAGCTCGGCGTCGGCGCCGGCCGGGGCCAGCTCGGCCAGCCGGCGGGCGAGCCGGGCCGCGCTGCCGACCGGCACGGTGGACTTGCCGACCACCAGCGCGGGGCGGGTGAGGTGCGGGGCCAGGGCGTCGACGGCCGCGTCGACATAGCTCATGTCGCAGGCGTACTCGCCGGGCTTCTGCGGCGTGTTGACGCAGACGAAGTGGATGTCGCCGAAGGCGGCGACCTCGGCGGGCGACTCGGTGAACGAGAGCCGGCCGGTGGATCCCGGCAGCCCGGCGACGTGTCTGCGCAGCAGTTCGTCGAGCCCGGGCTCGTACATCGGGGCCTCGCCGCGGGCGAGCCTGGCGATCTTCTCCGGGACCACGTCGAGCCCGAGCACCTCGAAGCCGAGCTCGGCCATGGCCGCCGCATGGGTGGCGCCGAGGTAACCGAGGCCGATGACCGTGATCTTCGGAGACATGCCCACGAGCATAGCCCTCGGGGGTGAAGGCCGGTTGTCGGGAAGCTCACCTGTCGGCGGCGGTCTCCCCGTCCTACGATGCGGGTACGGCTAGAAGTTACTTAACAGTCATTAGCAACGGCGCTGGTCGACAAGGAGTGGGAGCACGTGGCAGGAGACGCGGATTTCGATCTGTACCGTCCGGCGGAGGAGCACGAGATGCTCCGGGAGTCCGTCCGCGCGCTGGCCGAGGCGAAGATCGCCCCGTTCGCCGCCGACGTGGACGAGCAGGGCCGCTTCCCGCAGGAGGCCCTGGACGCGCTGGTGGCCAACGACCTGCACGCGGTGCACGTGCCGGAGGAGTTCGGCGGGGCGGGCGCCGACGCGCTGGCGACGGTGATCGTGATCGAGGAGGTGGCGCGGGTGTGCGCCTCGTCCTCGCTGATCCCGGCGGTCAACAAGCTGGGGTCGCTGCCGGTGATGCTGTCCGGCTCCAAGGAGTTGAAGGCCCACTACCTGACGCCGCTGGCCAAGGGCGACGCGATGTTCTCGTACTGCCTCTCGGAGCCGGACGCCGGCTCGGACGCGGGCGGCATGAAGACCCGGGCGGTGCGGGACGGCGACCACTACGTACTGAACGGCGTCAAGCGGTGGATCACCAACGCGGGCGTCTCCGAGTACTACACGGTGATGGCCGTGACCGACCCGGAGAAGCGCACCCGCGGCGGGATCTCGGCCTTCGTGGTGGAGAAGGCCGACGAGGGCGTCTCGTTCGGGGCGCCGGAGAAGAAGCTGGGCATCAAGGGCTCGCCGACCCGCGAGGTCTACCTGGACAACGTGCGGATCCCGGCCGACCGGATGATCGGCGCCGAGGGCACCGGCTTCGCCACGGCGATGCGCACCCTGGACCACACCAGGATCACCATCGCCGCGCAGGCGCTCGGCATCGCGCAGGGCGCCCTGGACTACGCCAAGGGCTATGTGCGGGAGCGGAAGCAGTTCGGCAAGCCGGTCGGCGACTTCCAGGGCGTGCAGTTCATGCTGGCCGACATGGCGATGAAGCTGGAGGCCGCCCGCCAGCTCACCTACGCGGCGGCCGCCAGGTCGCAGCGCGAGGACACCGACCTGACCTTCTTCGGCGCGGCGGCCAAGTGCTACGCCTCCGACGCGGCGATGGAGATCACCACGGACGCGGTCCAACTGCTCGGCGGCTACGGCTACACCCGCGACTACCCGGTGGAACGGATGATGCGGGACGCCAAGATCACCCAGATCTACGAGGGCACCAACCAGGTGCAGCGGGTCGTGATGGCGCGCAACCTGCCGTAGGCGCCGCGCGCTCCGCGCGGTGCGGCCGGTGGTCGGCGGCGGCTTCGCCGCCGGGCCGGCGGCCGCGCGCAGCGCGCACCACTCCGCGCGGAGCGCGGAACGCAAAGGGG
>NZ_SMKI01000463.1 GCF_004348415.1 Streptomyces hainanensis | reverse complement strand
GCCCCCAGCCCCACGGCCCCGCAGAAGAGCGAACAGGAATCACTCCGGATGGACCGCCTCGTCAACACCGTCCGCCCCTACGCCTGGGGTTCACCCACCGCCATACCGACGTTGCTGGGCACCGAGCCCACCGGCGAACCCCAGGCCGAGATGTGGATGGGTGCCCACCCGGGCGCCCCCTCCCGCGTGGACCGCGGCGCCGGCCCCGTCTCGCTCGCCGACGTCGTCGCCGCCGACCCGGAGGGCGAGTTGGGCGCGGCCACCGTGACGGCCTACGGCCCCCGACTGCCGTTCCTGCTCAAGCTGCTGGCCGCCGACACCCCGCTCTCCCTCCAGGTCCACCCCGACCTGCCGCAGGCCGTCGCCGGCTTCGCGGACGAGGAGGCCCGCGGCGTTCCGGTCGACGCCCCGCACCGCAACTACCGGGACGCCAACCACAAACCCGAACTGATCTGCGCCCTCACCCCCTTCGACGGCCTCTGCGGCTTCCGCCCGCCCGCCAGGACCGCCGACCTGCTCGACGCCCTGGGCGTCGACCAGCTCAAGCCCTACGCCGACCTGCTCCGCGCCAAGCCCGAGGGCGACGCGCTGCGCGAGGTGCTCACCGCCGTCCTCACCGCCGACCCGATCGCGATGACGGACACCGTGCTGCGGACCACCGAGGCCCTGGCCGCCGGCGCCACCGCCGAACACGCCTCCTACGCCGAGATGGCGCGCCACTACCCGGGCGACCCGGGCGTGATCGCCGCGCTGCTCCTCAACCACGTCCGGCTCCAGCCCGGCGAGGCCCTCTACCTCGGCGCCGGCGTGCCGCACGCCTACCTGAGCGGCTTCGGCGTCGAGATCATGGCCAACTCGGACAACGTGCTGCGCTGCGGCCTCACCCCCAAGCACGTCGACGTCCCGGAACTGCTGCGCGTCGTCCGCTTCGAGGCCGGCGCCCCCGGCGTGCTGCGGCCCACCGGCGAGCCGGACCAGAACTACCCGGCCCCCATCGGGGAGTTCCGCCTGAGCCGGCACGTCCTCGACGCGGCCGCGCCCACCCGGACGCTGCCCCCCGGCACCCCCGGCATCCTGCTCTGCACCGCGGGCCGCATCACGCTGCGCGACCGCGCGGGCACCCAACTCGCGCTGGAGCCCGGTCAGTCGGCCTATGTCAGGGCGGACGAGACGGTGGACGCCGCCGGCACCGGCACCCTGTTCCGCGCCACCACCGCGCCCACCTCCTGACCCCGCCGGCGCGGCCGGGATCCGATGCCGCCGCTGGGGCGCCGACACCATCCGGTGTAGATTCGACGGAGTCGTTACGTCGCTGCTGATGGCAGTCGGGTGTCCCGCGCGGGCCGCCCGGCCGAGGGGTAAGAAGGCCCTCCGACGGACCGTGAGGCCTCGGGCGAGGCGGGCTTTCGCCTGCCCTCCGACGCCGCACCCTGTCCGTGAACACGCCCCCCGCCGTGAGGAGCAAGCCGTCATGACGACGAGCGCCAACGACGCTCAGGCCCCGCAGGCCCCCCAGGACTTCAGCGACTTCAAGGTCGCCGACCTCTCGCTGGCCACCTTCGGCCGCAAGGAGATCACCCTCGCCGAGCACGAGATGCCCGGCCTGATGGCGATCCGCGAGGAGTACGCCGCGACGCAGCCGCTCGCCGGCGCCCGGATCACCGGCTCCCTGCACATGACCGTGCAGACCGCGGTGCTCATCGAGACCCTGGTGGCGCTCGGCGCCCAGGTCCGCTGGGCCTCCTGCAACATCTTCTCCACCCAGGACCACGCGGCCGCCGCGATCGCCGCCGCCGGGATCCCCGTCTTCGCCTGGAAGGGCGAGACGCTCGAAGAGTACTGGTGGTGCACCGAGCAGGCGCTGACCTGGGCCGACGCCCCCTCCGGCGGGCCCAACATGATCCTGGACGACGGCGGCGACGCCACCCTGCTCCTGCACGACGGCGTCGATTACGAGAAGGCCGGCGCGGTCCCCGACCCGGCCACCGCCGCCACCAGCGACGAGCACCGGGTCATCCTGGAGCTGCTGACCCGCACCCTGGTCGAGAGCCCGCAGAAGTGGACCCAGGCCGCCGCCGACATCCGCGGCGTCACCGAGGAGACCACCACGGGCGTGCACCGTCTGTACGCGATGTTCAGGGAAGGCACCCTGCTCTTCCCGGCCATCAACGTGAACGACTCCGTCACCAAGTCGAAGTTCGACAACAAGTACGGGGTCCGCCACTCGCTGATCGACGGCATCAACCGCGGCACCGACGTGCTCATCGGCGGCAAGACCGCCGTGGTCTTCGGCTACGGCGACGTCGGCAAGGGCAGCGCCGAGTCGCTCCGCGGCCAGGGCGCCCGGGTCCTCGTCACCGAGATCGACCCGATCTGCGCCCTCCAGGCCGCCATGGACGGCTACCAGGTCGTCCGGCTCGAGGACGTGGTGGAGACGGCCGACATCTTCATCACCACCACCGGCAACAAGGACATCATCCTCGCCTCCGACATGGCCCGGATGAAGCACCAGGCGATCGTCGGCAACATCGGCCACTTCGACAACGAGATCGACATGGCCGGCCTCGCCGAGATCCCGGGCATCGTCAAGGACGAGGTCAAGCCGCAGGTCCACACCTGGACCTTCCCGGACGGGCACAACATCATCGTGCTCTCCGAGGGCCGCCTGCTGAACCTGGGCAACGCGACCGGCCACCCGTCGTTCGTCATGTCCAACAGCTTCGCCAACCAGACGATCGCCCAGATCGAGCTCTTCACCAAGACCAGCGAGTACCCGACGGGCGTCTACACCCTGCCCAAGCTGCTGGACGAGAAGGTGGCCCGCCTCCACCTGGACGCGCTCGGCGCCCGGCTCACCGAGCTGCGCTCCGAGCAGGCCGAGTACATCGGCGTCCCGGTCGAGGGCCCCTACAAGCCCGAGCACTACCGCTACTGACCCGAGCGGCGCCCGGCCGGCACTCCCCGGCCGGGCGCCCCGCTCCACTCCTCTCTGCCTCATGCCACGCGGCCGCTACCTCCGCCACGACCCCGCCGACGGCACCCCGCTCGGCGAGGAGCGCTTCCAGTGCGCCCCCGGACCCACCGGCTGGCGCTATGTCTCCCGGCTCGACGACCCCGCCGGCCGGCCCGCCGAGACCGTCGACCTCACGCTCGACCACCTCGGCCGCCCCATCCGCCTCGAACTCGGCGCCGGCGACTGGCGGGTGCGCGGCGCCGCCCTCGACGGCGTCACCTGGGTGCGGTTGGCCGCCACCGGCGGGGAGGGCACCGAGGGCAACACCGCCGCCCGCGCCTTCACCGGCGCCTCGCCGGCCTTCCTGGTGGCCACGGCCCACCTGCTGCGGCTCACCCCCGCCGAACCGACCGCCCGCGTGCGGCTGGTGGCGCTCACACCACCCGTGCTCGCGCCCCGCACCCACGACGAGACCTGGACCCTGCTCGGCACCGAGACCCACGCCACCGACAGCGGACCGCTCACCGTGCGCGCCTACCAGGTCGACGACCAGCAGACCGGCGAGCGCGGCACCGTCCACCTCGCCGGCGACGTCGTGCTCGCGGCCCCCGGGATCGAACTCGCCGAGCTGGATTCCCCGCCGTCCGCCGGGATGCCGGCCCCGGCTATGACGGAGGAGTGAACCCGCCGGCCGGCGGGGCGGCCCCGGGTGCGCCGGGTATCTCCGGTGCCACGACGGGCGCCGGAACCCCCGGCGCGGTCGCCGCCGGTGCCGGTGCCGGTGCCGGCTGGAAGGTCGTCGGCGGCTGGACCGCGGCCTGGCCGAAGACCCGCGCCGCCTCGCGCCGCTGCCGTTCCGCGACGAGCGCCGCCAGATAGGCGGCCGGCGGCATCCCGGGCGGCGGCGCCGCCCCGACCCACGCCGTCATGTCGTTGGCCAACCCGGCCGCCATCGACCAGGCGACGCCCTGGTGCAACTGCCCCATCCGCCCCAGGAACTGCCGCGCCGCGAGCCACAACGGATCCGGCACCCGGGACAGGTCGAGCCGCGCGAACTCCTCGGCCAGCCACGGCGGTGGCGGGGGTATCGGCACCGACGCCGCCGCCGCGCCCGGCAACCGCTCGCGCACCACCAGCGTCCCGCCGAAGACATCGCCGAGCCGCCGCCCCTCGGCCGAGACCAACGAGGCTATGCACGCCACGGTGCCCGCCGTCAGCAGGATCTCGACGAAGCCCACGGCGCCCCGCACCAACGCGTGCCGGAACCGGATGGGCCCCCCGTCGACCCGCACCACCCGGAGCCCGAACGCCGCCTTGCCGATCGACCGGCCCTTGCTCAGCGTCTCCACCGCGATCGGGCCACCCACCAGCACCAGCAACAGCAGCGCCACGGTGATCGCCTGCGCGGTGGCCGGGCCGAGCGGCAACACGGTGCTCACCAGCACCACCGAAAGCAGCAGGTAGCTCCCGATGATCACGACCAGATCCAGCAGCAGCGCCATCGCCCGGCTCGGCAGCCGCGCGGGCTGAAGGCCGAGCACCACCGCGTCGCCCGTCACCAGCTGACTCATCCGGCATTCCCCCTTCCACTGGACAGTCTGACACCGACGTCTGACAAGCTTCAGGGCATGGACCTCGACGTGTTCACCGCGGCGCACCGTGCCGAGTGGGATCGGCTCGAAGCCCTGCTGCGCCGTCGGCGTGCCCGGCTCAGCGGGGCCGAGGTCGACGAGTTGGTCGCGCTCTACCAGCGGACGGCGACCCAGCTCTCGCAGCTCCGCTCGTCGGCGCCCGACCCCGCGCTGATCAACCGGCTCACCAACCTGGTGGCCAGGGCCCGCAGCGCGGTGGTCGGCACCCGCAAGGCCACCTGGCGGGACGCGCTGCACTTCTTCACCGCCGCGTTCCCCGCCGCCTGCTACCGCACCCGGCGCTGGTGGGTGCCCACGGCGCTGGTGTTCACGCTGCTGACGGCGGCCTTCGGCTGGTGGATCGCCGCCAACCCCGAGGTCCAGCTCGCGATGGCCGCCCCCGAGCAGCTGCGCGAGATGACCCGGCCGGGCGGCTCCTACGAGACCTACTACTCGAGCAGTCCGGCCGCCGCCTTCTCGGCCCAGGTCTGGACGAACAACGCCCAGGTAGCCGGCCTCTCGCTGGCCTTCGGGGTGCTGCTCGGCCTGCCGGTGCTGTGGGTGCTGCTGCAGAACATGCTCAACCTCGCGGCCGGCGTCGGACTGATGGCCTCGGCGGACCGACTCGACGTCTTCCTCGGCTTGGTCCTGCCCCACGGCCTGCTCGAACTGACCGCGGTCTTCGTGGCGGCCGGCGTGGGGCTGCGCCTCGGTTGGACGGTGATCGACCCGGGCCCGCGCACCCGGTCCTCGGCGCTCGCCCAGGAGGGGCGGGCCGCCATCGGCATGGCCGTCGGCCTGGCGTTCGTGCTGCTGGTCTCGGGGCTGATCGAGGGCTTCGTCACGCCGTCGGGGCTGCCCACCTGGGCCCGCGTCGCGATCGGTGTACTGGCGGAAGTGGCCTTCCTGGCCTACGTCTTCGTCGTGGGCCGGCGGGCCGCGGCGGCCGGTGAGACGGGTGACCTGGCCGCCGCGGATCGCGCGGCCGAAGCCCCGGTCGCCGCCTGATCGCCGTCTCGGCTTGACGCGGGTACCACCGGGGCGTAACGTTCTCCGAGCTGCCACCGAGCCGCCGGCCAGTCCGGAAGGTAAGTGGAAGCAATCCCGCCACTTCATGTGGCACTCACTGCGTCTGAACGCTCTACCCGCGAGGGTCTGTTTCGGCTTGCCTGAAATAGCTTCTCCGGGGCCGGATTTGGAATTCGGCGGGGGTTGGTTCTAAAGTAGTGAACACCGAAGGGAAGCCCGGAGGAACCCGAGAGGGAGCCGAAGGAAGCGTCCGTTCCTTGAGAACTCAACAGTGTGCCAAATAGTCAATGCCAGATTTTTTGAAGTTGGATCCAAGATCCAAGCTTTCAGTGAAGCATTCACGGAGAGTTTG
>NZ_SMKI01000462.1 GCF_004348415.1 Streptomyces hainanensis | reverse complement strand
GGGTGGGGTCAGGAGGCGGGGAGCGCCAGCCGGTAGCCGACGCCGCGGACGGTTTCGACGAGCCCGGGCCGGCGCAGCTTGGCCCGGAGTGAGGCGACGTGCACCTCGAGGGTGCGCCCGGTGCCCTCCCAGCTGGTCTGCCAGACGTCGCTGATGATCTGCTCCCGGCGGAAGACGACGCCGGGGCGCTGGGCCAGCAGTGCCAGCAGGTCGAACTCCTTGCGGGTGAGCGCTATCTGCCGGCCGTCCACCGAGACCTGGCGGGTGGCGAGCTCCACTGTGACGGGGCCGAGGTTGAGCACCCCGTCGGGCGCGGGCTCCGGCCCCGAGGGCTCCTCGTCGGCGCTCCTGCGGCGGCTCACCGCGTGTATCCGGGCCAGCAGCTCGCCGGTGTCGTAGGGCTTCACGACGTAGTCGTCGGCCCCCAGATTGAGGCCGTGGATACGGGACCGGACGTCGCTTCGCGCGGTCACCATGATCACCGGCACCGAGGCGACGCGGCGGATCCGGCCGCAGACCTCGAAGCCGTCCACGTCGGGCAGGCCGAGGTCGAGCAGCACGACGTTGAAGGTGCGGTCCCGCACCAGCGTGATGGCCTCCTCGCCGCCACGCGCGCGGACCACGTCGAAGCCGTGTCTGCTGAGCACGGCGACCAGGGCGGCGGCGACATGCTCGTCGTCTTCGACCAGCAGGAGTCTCACCCGCGCATCCCTTCCACAGCTGTTGAAGCGTATCCCCGCATCCATGCCGATGGACGTGGGTGGCGTCAAGGGGGTGAAGACGAGCTGAACGCTTCCGTTACCCGGACCTCACCGAACGGCGCGACATGATCACTTTTGGCAACGAGACCGCGATCACATCGTGACCCTCAAGTTCCGCTCAGATGTGCTGACGCTCCTCGTTAACGCTGGCTAAGGTCCCGTCAACCGACGAGGACGGAGCAAAGCCACGATGAGCAATGTGCCGCTGACCAAGGATGCCGCTGAGGAGGCTGCGCCCCTGGCGGAAGACCTTGTCGTCCTGGACAGCGTGAACAAGCACTTCGGTGCGCTGCACGTGCTCCAGGACATCAATCTGACGATCAAGCGCGGTGAAGTGGTCGTCGTGATCGGCCCTTCGGGTTCCGGCAAGTCGACCCTGTGCCGGACCATCAACCGCCTGGAGACCATCGACGACGGGTCGATCACCATCGACGGTGACTCGCTGCCCGACGAGGGGCGCGGTCTCGCCCGACTGCGTGCCGACGTCGGCATGGTCTTCCAGTCCTTCAATCTCTTCGCGCACAAGACCGTGCTCGAGAACGTGATGCTCGGTCCGATCAAGGTCAGGCGTCAGAACAAGGACGAGGTCCAGGCTCGGGCGCGGAAGCTGCTCGACCGGGTGGGTGTCGGCTCGCAGGCCGACAAGTACCCGGCGCAGCTCTCGGGCGGTCAGCAGCAGCGGGTGGCGATCGCCCGGGCGCTGGCCATGGAGCCGAAGGTGATGCTCTTCGACGAGCCCACCTCGGCGCTCGACCCGGAGATGATCAACGAGGTCCTCGAGGTCATGCAGCAGCTGGCCAGGGAAGGGATGACGATGGTCGTCGTCACCCACGAGATGGGCTTCGCCCGTTCCGCCGCCGATCGTGTGGTGTTCATGGCGGACGGCCGAATTGTCGAGGAAGCCACTCCCCACCAGTTCTTCGACAACCCCCGCAGCGACCGGGCCAAGGACTTCCTCTCGAAGATCCTCAAGCACTGACGCTGGATTCGCATTCGCGACCGAGCCCGGTCGCCCACGGACCCGCACCACCTTTTCGACAACAAGGGATTACGCAATGAGACTCCGCAAGGCAAGCGCGCTGGCCGCCTCCGTTCTCGCTCTCTCGCTCGCCGCCACGGCGTGCGGCTCCAGCGACGACGAGGGCGGCGACGGTGGGAGCGACGGCGCGGGCAGCGGCGGCGGCGACAGCATCACCATCGGCATCAAGTTCGACCAGCCGGGTCTCGGTCTCCAGACCCCGGACGGCGACTACGCCGGCTTCGACGTGGACGTCGCCACCTACATCGCGGGCGAGCTCGGCTACGAGCCCGACCAGATCGAGTGGGTCGAGTCGCCGAGCGCCGAGCGGGAGAACCTGCTCAGCCGCGGCGATGTCGACTTCATCGCGGCCACCTACTCGATCACCCCCGAGCGCGAGGAGCAGGTCAGCTTCGCGGGCCCGTATCTCCTGGCCCACCAGGACCTGCTGATGCGGGTGGGCGAGACGGTCTCGTCGCCTGACGAGATCAACGAACTGACCCTCTGTTCCGTCGCCGGTTCCACCTCCGCGCAGAACGTCCAGAACGACTTCGCGCCGGACGCCCAGCTCCTGGAGATGGGTACGTACTCCGAGTGCCTGACCGGCCTGGAGAACGGCACGGTGGACGCTCTGACCACGGACGACTCGATCCTCGCCGGTTACGCCTCGCAGGAGGCCAACCAGGGCAAGTTCGAGCTGGCCGGCCTGGAGCTGAGCAACGAGAACTACGGCGTCGGCATCCCGAAGGACGACACCGAGCTGCAGCAGCAGATCAACGACGCGCTCACCAGCATGGTCGAGTCGGGTGCCTGGGACCAGGCCGTGGAGGACAACTTCGGCCCCGCCGGTTACGAGGCCGAGGCCGCGCCCGCGATCGGGGAGATCGTCTGACCCACCGGGTCCCCCCGCGGCGCGCCGCCTCGACCGGCGGCGCGCCGCGCCCATTCCGCACCCCCTAGTCGAGACTGAGAGACTCCGTGTTCGACTTCCTAGATCTCGAACAGTACGACCTGTTCGGCGCGTTCTGGACGACGGTGCAGCTCACCGTCTTCTCCGCGATCGGCTCGCTCATCTGGGGCACGATCCTTGCGGGCATGCGGGTCAGCCCGGTCCCGATCATGCGCTCCTTCGGCACGGCCTACGTGCACATCTTCCGCAACACACCGCTGACCCTGATCATCGTCTTCTGCTCGCTGGGCCTGTACCAGACGCTGGGCATGACGATGTTCGCCGAGGGGAACGTCGACACGATCGGCTTCCGGTTGGCCGTCCTCGGCTTCATCGCCTACACCTCGACCTTCGTCTGTGAGGCGCTGCGCTCCGGCATCAACACGGTGCCGGTGGGCCAGGCGGAGGCCGCCCGTGCCCTGGGGCTCTCCTTCACCCAGGTGCTGCGCATCGTGGTGCTGCCGCAGGCGTTCCGCTCGGTGGTGGCCCCGCTGGCCAACGTGCTCATCGCCCTCACCAAGAACACAACGGTGGCAGCCGCCATCAGCGTCGCCGAGGCCGCGGCCCTGATGCGGACCATGATCGAGAACGAGGCCAACCTCATCCCGATCGCCCTGCTGTTCGCCATCGGGTTCATCATCCTGACCCTTCCGACCGGACTTCTCCTCGGCTGGCTGGCCAAGCGTGTGGCGGTGAAGCGATGACCAATCTCTCCGTTCTCTACGACGCCCCCGGCCCCCGGGCCAAGCGGCGGAACGTGCTCTACGCCGTGCTGTTTGTTGCCGTGCTCGGCGCCTTCTTCTGGTGGGTTCTCCAGACGATGGCCGACAAGAATCAGCTCGACGCGGAGAAGTGGGACGTCTTCGTCACCGACTCCCGGATCTGGACCACCTTCCTGTGGCCAGGACTCCAGAACACGCTGATCGCGGCGAGCCTGTCCCTCGTCATCGCGCTGCCGCTCGGCGTCCTCTTCGGCATCGGCCGGCTCTCCGACCACTGGTGGATCCGCCGGCCCTGCGACGTCATCGTGGAGTTCTTCCGGGCCGTCCCGGTGCTGCTGATGATGATCTTCGCCAACGCGGCGTACGCGGAGTGGTCGAACATCGACCGCGACGTGCGGCCGCTGTACGCGGTGGTGACCGGCCTGGTGCTCTACAACGCCTCGGTGCTCGCCGAGATCGTGCGGGCCGGCGTGCAGACGCTGCCGCGCGGACAGGGTGAGGCGGCGCGGGCCATCGGCCTGCGCAAGGGGCAGACGATGGTCTTCGTCCTGTTGCCCCAGGCGGTGACGGCGATGCTGCCGGCGATCGTCAGCCAGTTGGTGGTCATCGTGAAGGACACCACGCTCGGCGGCGCCATGCTCGGCTACAGCGAACTGCTGACCAACGCGCGTCTGGTGTCCACCAACTACGCGAACACCATCGCCGCCTACACGGTGGCCGCGCTGATCTTCATCGCGCTGAACTTCCTGCTCACCAGCCTGGCCTCCTGGCTGGAGAAGCGGCTTCGGCGCGGGAAGCGCGGCACGGGCACGGTCGTCAAGGTCGACCCCTCGGGCCTGATGGACCAGCCCGGTGGGGTGGCGCTGACGCCCGACGTCAGCGTGCCGGAGCCCCGGGCCGTGGCGACGACCGGGGCCTCCCCGGACTCGGCCAGGACCGATGTGACGAGCTAGTGGATCATCGCGGATCGGGACGGACTTGACGCCCGATCAGCCGCTGGGTTGCATACGTGGTGTGCTGCCCGTGATCATTGCCGGCGCGGGCCCGATCGGGCTCGCGCTGGCGCTTGCCCTGGCCGGGCAGGGCGTCCCCTCCGTGATAGTCGACGGCGGAGAGGGGCCTGCCCCGAAACGCCTCGCCCGTACTTGTGTGCTCCCGCCCGACCTGGCCAGATGGGCCGCGCTGCCGGGCCTCGGCCAGGACACCGCGGCGTGGACCGCCTGGCGGACCACCCTCCGCGGGCGCGACGTCCTGCGCCACGAGTTCCCGGAGCGTGCCGAGCCGCGCCATGTGCCCCAGCACGTCCTGGAGGCGGCGCTGCGGGAGGCGGCCGGCCACGAGGACCTGATCCGGATCGCCGGCGGGCACCGGCTCACGGACCTGGAGCAGCACGACCGCGAGATCCTGGCGCACACCGTGCGCCGGGCGCCCGAGGGGCAGCGCGGCCAGGCCAGGACCTTCCGGGGCAGCTACTTCGTCGGCTGCGACGGTGCCCGCTCCACCGCCCGCAAGCTGCTGGGCATCGCCTTCCCCGGCCGCACCGGAGTGGAGCGCTACGCGGTGGCCGCGCTCCGTGCCGAGCTGCCCTGGCCGGGGGAGGCCGGGCTGCACCGGGGCGTGCCGCACGCCGAGGTCATCGCCAGGCCGCTGGCCGGCGACCGGTGGCGGCTGGACTGGCCGCTGCCGCCCGACGACGGCCTGGTCACCCCGGACGCCATGCTGGAGCGGGTGCATTCCGCGCTCACCACCTGGCACGACGGCGAACTCCCGCCCTACGAGCTGCTGGACGCGGGCGTGCACATCTGCCACCAGCGGCTGGCCCGCCGCTGGCGGGCCGGCCGCGCCTTCCTCGCCGGCGACGCGGCGCATCTGCTCGGGGCGCTCGGCACCCAGCAGGTGGCCGAGGGGCTGCGGGACGTGGACAACCTGGCCTGGAAGCTGGCCATCGCCTGCCGGGAGGGCGACGCCGAGGCCCTGCTCGACAGCTACGAGGCCGAGCGCAGGACCGCCGTCGCGGACCGGCTGCGGGCGGTCGACCAGGCGCTGCCGCTGGTGCGTGGCGGCGGGCTCACCTCCCGCCTCGCCGGGCGCGGCCGGGGTCGGCTCACGCTGCTCGCCGACGGCCACCTGGGCCGCGGCACGCTGGGGGCGCCGGCCGGCTACCCGGCCTCCCCACTGGCCCGCCCCGCGCCTCGGGCCACCGTGACCGAGCCGACCGGAACGCTCGTCGGCGACGTGCGGGTGACCACCCTGGACGGAGCCCAGAGCTATCTGCGGCAGCGGCTCGGCGGCCCGCTGCTGCTGGTGCTGACCGCACCGGGATCGCGGGTCTGGGACGCCAGGCACTGGCTGACGGCCGGGCTGATGCCCCGACTCGCCGTGACGGTCGGCAGCCTGCCGCTGCCGGCGGAGCTGATGGTCACCGAGGAGTACCCGGGCGCCGGCGCCCACACGCTGCTCGTCGTCCGCCCCGACGGGCACCTGGCCGCCTCGCTGCCGGGCTCCGACCTGGCGGGCCTGGCCGAGTGCGTGCGCGGCCTGCGCGGCGCCACCGGAGCCTGAACGCCACCGTTGACCGAAGGCCCCTGCCCCGCCCCGGGC
>NZ_SMKI01000461.1 GCF_004348415.1 Streptomyces hainanensis | reverse complement strand
AGGCGATGCCGAAGATGTTCACGCCCGCCGTGCACAGCAGGCAGAACCACATCAGGCGTGCGTGGCCGCCGCCCAGCGGTGGAGGGTTTCGGCGGCCGCGCCCGAGTCGATCGCGTGGGCGGCGCGGGCCATCGCCGCCTCCAGCTGCTCGGGGAGCGACGCCTCCGTCGGGGAGACCGCGACCAGCGCCGCCGCCGCGTTCAGCAGCACCGCGTCGCGGACGGGGCCCGTCTCGCCGTCGAGGACGCGCCGCGCGACGTCCGCGTTGTAGGCGGAGTCCGCGCCGCGCAGGGCCTCCACCGGGGCCAGCCGGAGGCCGACGCTCCGCGGGTCGAACCGCTCCTCGCGGACCTCGCCGTCCCGCACCACCCACACCGTGGACGGCGCGGTGACGGTCAGCTCGTCCAGACCGTCGTCGCCCCGGAAGACCAGCGCCGAGGAGCCGCGGTCGGCCAGCACGCCGGCCATGATCGACGCCATCCTGGCGTCCGCCACGCCCGTGGCCTGGGCCCGGACCCGGGCCGGGTTGGTCAGCGGGCCGAGGAAGTTGAAGACCGTCGCGACGCCCAGCTCGCGCCGCGCCGCGCCCACGTGGCGCAGCGCCGGGTGGAACTTGACCGCGAAGCAGAAGGTGATGCCCGCCTCCAGGGCGATCTCCGCCACCCGCTCGGGGGTCAGTTCCAGGTTGACGCCGAGCTTCTCCAGCACGTCGGAGGCGCCGCTGGCGCTGGACGCCGCGCGGTTGCCGTGCTTGACCACCCGTACGCCGGTGCCGGCGACCACGATGGCGGCCATGGTCGAGATGTTGACGGTCTTGGCCCGGTCGCCGCCGGTGCCGACGATGTCCACCGTGGTGCCCGGCACCTCTATCCGGTTGGCGTGCTCGTACATCGCCTCGACCAGCCCCGACACCTCGGTGACCGTCTCGCCCTTGGCCCGCAGCGCGACCGCGAAGCCGGCGATCTGGGCGTCGGTGGCCTCGCCGGCCATGACGCTGCCCATGGCCCAGGCGGCCTCGTCCGCGGTGAGGTCGTGGCCCGCGATCAGCGTGCTCAGCACGTCGGGCCAGGTGCGCGCCGCCGCTCGGTCGCCTCCGGCCGGGATCACAGCGCTCATGGGGAATCACCTCTGGCATCGGGGGCCGGCAGCCTTCGCTGGGCCTGTGGTGCCAGAGCCTATAGCGCGAGTGGCCCCCGCCCGGAACGGGCGGGGGCCACTCGGTGGTGGGGTCCAGGGGCCGTCAGTGGTGACCGTGGCCGCTGGTGATCTCGTGGTACTCCTCGCTCGTCGGCTTGGGGATCTGCGCCTGCTCGCCGTAGTAGGTGCGGCTGAGCCTGGCCCGCACTCGCTCGACGGGGTTGATCCGGCGCCGGACGCCGTTCTCGTCCGTCTCCGGGCCGACCTCCATGGGCGTGGCCTGGTCGTGCGAGGTGAGCACGTGCAGCTGGTCCTGCGGCAGGGGCTGGTGCACCTCGACGAACTCGCCGTGCGGCAGCCGCTTGATGATGCCGGTCTCCCGGCCGTGCAGGACCTTGTCCCGGTCGCGGCGCTGGAGGCCCATGCAGATCCGTCGGGTGATGAAGAACGCCAGCACCGGCAGGACGAAGAAGCCGATCCGGCAGAACCAGGTGATCGCGTTGATCGACAGGTTGAAGTGGACCGCGAACAGGTCGTTGCCGCCGCCGATCGTGGTCACGCCGAACGCCGTCAGCCACGCGACGCCGAGGCCGGTCCTGGTCGGCGAGTTCCGCGGCCGCTGCGCGATGTGGTGCTCGCGCTTGTCCTTGGTGACCCACGACTCGAAGAACGGGTAGAGCCCGATCACGGCGAGCATCGCGGGGAAGACCGCCAGCGGGATCAGCAGACCGAAGTTGAGCGTGTAGCCGCCGGGAATCACCCACTCCCAGCCGGGCATCATCCGGACCAGGCCCTCGGAGAAGCCCAGGTACCAGTCGGGCTGGGCGTCCGTGGACACCTGGTCGGGCCGGTAGGGGCCGAGCAGCCAGATCGGGTTGATGGTCACGGTGGCCGCGATCATCGTGATCACGCCGAAGACCAGGAAGAAGAAGCCTCCGGCCTTCGCCATGTAGACGGGCAGCAGCGGGTAGCCGACGACGTTCTCGTTGGTCCTGCCGGGCCCGGCGTAGTGCGTGTGCTTGTGGTACACGATCAGGATCAGGTGCGCGACGACGAGGCCGAGCATGATCCCGGGCAGCAGCAGCACGTGGGTCACGAAGAACCGCGGGATGATGTCGTGGCCGGGGAACTCCCCGCCGAAGATGAACATCTGCAGGTACGAGCCGACCACCGGCACGGCCAGGATGGCCGCTTCCATCAGCCGGATGCCGATGCCGGAGAGCGAGTCGTCGGGCAGCGAGTAGCCGGTGAGGCCGGTGAAGATCGCCAGCACCAGCAGCAGGAAGCCGAACAGCCAGTTGACCTCGCGCGGCTTGCGGAAGGCGCCGGTGAAGAACACCCGGAACATGTGCAGGAAGATGCCGACGACGAAGATCAGCGCCGCCCAGTGGTGGATCTGCCGGACCAGCAGACCGCCGCGGACCTCGAAGTTGATGTCGAGGGCCGAGGCGTAGGCCTCGCTCATCAGCAGGCCCTGCATGGGCTCGAACGACCCGTGGTACTCGACCTCGGCCATGCTCGGCACGAAGAAGAGCGTGAGGTAGACGCCCGTCAGGATCAGGATGACGAAGCTGTAGAGGCAGATCTCACCCAGCAGGAACGACCAGTGGTCGGGGAAGATCTTCCGCATGTTGGCCTTGGCGAGGCTGTAGATGCCCAGCCTGCCGTCGGCCCAGTCGGCGACGCGCTCGCCCGCGGGCGCCTTGCCGCGGTTCTTCGGCGCGTCCGCCGTCGTCTTCGGGGATTCCGTTGCCGTACTCATCCGCGCTCCCAGAAGCTCGGGCCTGGGGGCTCCTCGAAGTCGCCGAGCGCAGCGAGGTAGCCGTCTTCGTTCACCGTGATCCGCAGCTGCGGCAGGGGGTGCCCCGCCGGGCCGAAGATCACCCGCGCGCCGTCCGCGAGGTCGAACGTCGACTGGTGGCAGGGGCAGAGCGCGTGGTGGGTCTGCTGCTCGTACAGCGTGGCCGGGCAGCCGATGTGGGTGCAGATCTTGGAGTAGCAGAGGATGCCCTCGTGCCCCCAGTCCGCGGACCGCTGGTCCTTGATGTCCTCGGGTTCGAGGCGCACCAGCATGACCGCGGCCTTGGCGATCTCCACCTGGAAGTCCTCGTCGTGCGGGTCGAGGCCCTCGGGCATCGCCTGCACCAGCGCGCCGACCGGGATGTCCTCGGGGCGCAGCGGCGTCTGGGTGGACTCGTTGATGACCAGCGAGCCCTCCTTCCACCGGCTGTGCCGCAGCTTGTCGTGCGGCAGCGGGCCGAGGTCGCGCAGCAGCACCACGCCGGAGAGCGGCACCAGGGCCAGCGCGCCGAACATCGTGTTGCGGACCAGCTTGCGGCGGCCGAACTGGGACTCCGCGACGCCCTGTCGGAAGTCCTCGAAGACCTGCGCCCTGACCTCCTCGGAGGCCGCGACCGGGTGCCGCTCGTCGACCATCTCCTCGTCCGACATCAGCGTCCGCGCCCAGTGCACGGCGCCGGCGCCGATGCAGAAGAGCGCCAGGCCGAGCGTCAGACCGAGGGCGAAGTTGAGCCCGCTGACGTGGCCGAAGGGCCAGATGTAGACGATCCGGTCGATCGGGATCGCGACGTAGGAGGCGATGAACCCGATGGTGGCGAGCACCGAGACGGTGAAGAGCAGTGCCACGGTGCGCTCGGAGCGCTGGGCGGCCCGCTCGTCGATGTCCTGCCTGCGGTGTTCGTGCGCCGGCAGCCCGGGGTCCGCGAACGGGTCGTCCGCCGGGGACAGTTCGCCCGCGCCGTGGCCGCGCCCCTCCGGCAGGTGTTCGCCGGGGGTTTCGTCGTGTGGAGTGTTGTCGTCGTTGTGGGTACTCATGACTTCCTGGCCTTAGTGCTCCTGGCGCCGATCCAGACGGCCACGGCGATCAGGGCACCGATGCCGAAGGTCCAGGCGAAGAGACCCTCGCCGACCGGGCCGTAGCCACCGAGCGAGAAACCACCGGGGCTGGGCGACTCGGAGGTGGCGACCTCGTCGAGCCAGGCGATGATGTCGAGCTTGTCCTGCTCGGTGAGCGTGGTGTCGGGGAAGGACGGCATGTTCTGCGGGCCGGTGAGCATGGCCTCGAAGATGTACCGCGGTTCCACGTCGCGGAGGCTCGGGGCCTCCTTGCCGTTGGTCAGCGCGCCGCCGGAGCCGACGAAGTTGTGGCACTGGGAGCAGTTGCTGCGGAACAGCTCGCCGCCGCGGGCCGCGTCGCCCCGTGCCGGGTCGTACGCCGACTCCTCGGGCACGTTGGGGCCCGGGCCCAGGGAGGCGATGTACGCGGCCAGCTGGTCGATCTCGGCCTGCGTGTAGACGGCGGGCTTCTCCGGGGCCTGCGGCCCCGTCTGGGCCATCGGCATCCGACCCGTGCCGACCTGGAAGTCGACGGATGCGGCGCCCACGCCCACCAGGCTGGGGCCGTCGGAGCCGCCCTGGGCGCCCCGGCCGTGGCAGCTGGAACAGCCGACCTCGTAGAGCCGCTTGCCCTCCTCGATGGCCAGCGACTGGGCCGAAGTCTCGGCCTGGGCCTCGTCCGCGGGGGCGAGTGTGGCGTACAGCCCCCCTGTGGCCGCCAGCGCGAGGAGGAGGACGACGAACGCCGCCAGCGGATGGCGCCGTCGTACGGAGAGCTTTTTCACGGATTACCCCGGTGTCAGGATCTTCAACGTCGGTGCGGTGGAGGTGCGTCGTACGGCGCGGCGACCGGCGGCTACTGGATCAGGTAGATGGTGGCGAAGAGGCCGATCCACACGACGTCGACGAAGTGCCAGTAGTAGGACACGACGATGGCCGTGGTGGCCTGCTCGTGGGTGAACCGCCGCGCGGCGTACGTCCTGCCCAGGACGAGCAGGAAGGCGATCAGGCCGCCGAGCACGTGCAGTCCGTGGAACCCGGTGGTGAGGTAGAACGCCGAGCCGTAGGGGCCGGAGGAGAGCGAGATCCCCTCGTGCACGACCAGCTCCACGTACTCGGTCACCTGACCGCCGATGAAGATGGCACCCATCATGAAGGTGATCACAAACCAGAACCGGAGCTTCTTCACGTCACCGCGCTCGGCGGCGAACACGCCGAGCTGGCAGGTGAGCGAGGAGAGCACCAGGATCGCGGTGTTCGCCGTGGAGAACGGCACGTTGAGCGAACCGGCCTGCTCGGACCAGAACTCCGCACCCATCACCGAGCGGAGGGTGAAGTACATCGCGAAGAGGGCCGCGAAGAACATCAGCTCGGAACTGAGCCAGATGACCGTACCGACGCTGGTGACGTTCGGCCGGTTGACCGAGGGAATCGCGTGCCCGGAATCTACTGCTGTTGCTGTCGCCACGCCCGTCATTATGTCGGGCGCTTTTCCGGGGCTTGCCCCGGGGGTGGGGTTCGGTGTGTCCACGACGTCCATGGGCGGCGCGACCGGCGGTTGACGTCCCGCGCGACCCTGCCCCGGGCCGGGCCCGACGGAGTACGATCCGCGCAACGGCAACAGGCTCGACCCGCGGAGGAACGATGCAGCGCACCGTCACGGTGCTGGTCTACAGCGACGACGCCAACACGCGCGAGCAGGTGCGGCTGGCCGCCGGCCGGCGGCCGGCGGCCGACCTTCCACCGATCGAGTACCTGGAGTGCGCGACGTTGCCGGCCGTGTTGACGGCGCTCGAACAGGGCGGCGTCGACGTCTGCGTGCTGGACGGCGAGGCCGTCCCGGCCGGCGGCATGGGGGTGTGCCGGCAGGTCAAGGACGAGATCTTCAACTGCCCGCCGGTGCTGGTCCTGATCGGCCGCCCCCAGGACGCGTGGCTGGCCTCCTGGAGCCGCGCCGAGGCGGCCGTCCCCCACCCGGTCGACCCGACCGAACTGACGGGGGCCCTGACGGGCCTGCTGAGGGGCGTCCTGGCCGCCCCGGCCTGAGACTTCGGGTTCCCTCCCCC
>NZ_SMKI01000460.1 GCF_004348415.1 Streptomyces hainanensis | reverse complement strand
GGGACGACGAGGGGGACGGGTCGGGCGAGGGCACGACCGTCGAGCTGTGGATCATGGAGGGAACGAACCCGGACGCGGATCCCTATGTCGCGGATCTCCAGGCCGCGTTCGAGGAGCAGACCGGCGCCCGGCTCGACGTGCAGTTCATCCAGTGGGCCGACGCCCACGACCGGATCACCACCGCCATGGCCGGCGGTGAACTGCCCGACGTGGCGGAGATCGGCAGCACCTGGGCGCCCGAGTTCGGCGCGGCCGGGGCGCTCAGCGACATCGCGGGCCAGATCGAGGAGAGCGGGCTCGCCGACGACCTGGTGCCCGCCCTCGAGGAGGCGGCCACGGTGGACGGTGCCGTCTACGGCATGCCGTGGTACGCCGGTACCAGGTCGCTGATGTACCGGGCCGACGTCTTCGCCGAGCACGACCTGCAACCGCCCACCACCTGGGAGGAGTTGCGGGAGGTGGCGATTCAGCTCAGGGAGCTGGAGCCGGACATGATCCCGTTCCCCGTCATCGGCGGCGGCGAGTACAGCGTGGACGCGTTCATCTGGGGCGCCGGCGGCGAGATAGCCGAGCAGGGCTCCGACGGGCGGTGGGCCTCCACCATCAACTCGCCCGAGGCCGTCGAGGGCATCGAGTTCTACACCTCGCTCGCCACCGAGGACGACCTGTCGGTGGCCGCCGCCAGCACCTGGCTGGAGACCGACCAGCTGGAGAGCTTCCAGAACGGCGAGGCCGCCATGGTCATCAACGGCAACTGGACCGTCAACACCCTGATCGCCGACGACGCCTCCTGGGCCGACCGGATCGGCGTCGTGCCGCTCCCCGGTCAGGAGAGCGGCTTCAGCCCGTCGTTCGTCGGCGGCTCGCTGCTCGGCGACTTCAGCAGCGACGAGCCCGAACTCGCCTGGCAGCTCATCCAGTTGATGACCACCGGCGACCTCGCCACCCAGTGGGCCGACGCGTCGGGCTACTTCCCGGGGCAGCAGTCCCTGTTGGAGGCCGTGCAGCAGGAACAGGACCCGCTGGTCGCGCCGTTCGCCCAGCAGATGGGCGAGGCCGGGGCCAGCGTGCCCGTGACCGAGGCGTACGGCGCCATCCAGGGCGAGCAGCTCATCCCGCAGATGCTCCAGTCGATCCTCTCCGGTGACAAGAGCGTTCAGCAAGCGGCCGACGACGCCGCGGCGGCCATGGATCAGACCTTTGGCGGCTGAGCTCACCAGGAAGGACCCCGAGCGGGCGCCGGCCCCGGCCGGCGCCCCCGCGGGCCCGCGCGCCGCCGCGGCCAGGCGTGCGGCCCGGTTGCGCGCCCTCCGCCCCTGGCTGCTCCTCGCGCCCGCCCTCGCGGTCCTGGCCGTCCTGCTGTTCTGGCCGCTGGTGCGGGTGCTGCTGCTCTCGTTCCAGGACTACGGCCTCCGGCAGATCAACACCGGTGAGAGCAACTACATCGGCCTCGGCAACTACCGCGAGATCCTGGGCGACTCGTTCCTCTGGCGGACGGTGCTGCCCAACACCGTGCTGTTCGCCGTGGTCTGCGTGCTGGCCACCGTGGTCGTCGGCACGCTCGTCGCGCTGCTCCTGCAACGCCTCGGCCGCGTCTGGCGGATCATCTGCTCCAGCGTGGTCATGATGGCCTGGGCCATGCCGGCCGTCACCGGCACCTACGTCTGGGTCTGGATCTTCGACCCGCTCAACGGCGTCGTCAGCGGCGGCCTCGACGGCCTGGGCGCGATCGAGCCCCGGGAGACCAACTGGTTCACGGACCGTTGGTCCTTCTACGCCATCGCCGCGCTCAACGTCGTCCACCACGGCTTCCCCTTCGTGGCCATCACCGTCTACGCGGCGCTGCTCACCATCCCGAGGGAGCTGCCGGAGGCCGCCCTGATGGACGGCGCCAACGCCTGGCAGCGGTTCTGGAACGTCACCGTCCCCACCATCAGGCCCGTCTTCCTCGTGGTCACCATCCTGTCGACCATCTGGGACTTCAAGGTCTTCGCCCAGATCTACCTGATGCCGGGCGGCGCCGGTTCCAACCCGGAGGTGCTGAACCTCGGCGTCTGGTCCTACATCCAGTCCTTCAGCCGCAACCAGTACGGCATGGGCTCCGCCATCGCGGTGCTGCTGACGCTGCTGCTGCTGGGCATCACCGTGGCCTACGTCAGGGCGCTGTCCAACGAGAGGGACCACCTGTGAACCGCACCTCGACGGCCGGGCGGCTCTGGCTCGGCGTGGCCGTCGCCGCGCTGCTCTGCTTCACGTTGTTCCCCGTCTACTGGATGGTCTCCTCGGCCTTCGATCCCGGCGCCGACCACCGTGGATCCGCCGTCCTGCCCTCCGGGTTCACCCTCGACCACTTCCGCTACGTCTTCGACACGGGGGAGTTCGGCCAGTACCTCGTCAACTCCGCGCTCGTCGGGGTCGGGACCGTGCTGCTCTCCGGGGCGCTCGCGCTGTTCGCCGCCATCGCCGTCGCCCGCTTCCAGTTCCGGCTGCGCACCAAGGTCCTGGTGATGATCCTGGTCGTGCAGATGGTGCCGCTGGAAGCGCTGGTGATCCCGCTCTTCCTCCAGATGCGCAGCCTGGAACTCCTCAACAGCCTCCTCGGGCTGACCATCGTCTACCTGGCGTTCTCGCTGCCGTTCGCCATCTGGACGCTGCGGGGCTTCGTCGCCACCGTCCCGAAGGAGGTCGAGGAGGCCGCCTACCTGGACGGCTGCGGCTGGTGGCGGATGTTCTCCAGCGTGCTGCTGCCGCTCGTCGCCCCGGGACTCGTCGCCACCAGCATCTTCGCGTTCATCGTCGCCTGGAACGAGTTCGTCTTCGCGTTCGTCTTCATGCAGGACGACAGCAAGTACACGGCGGCGGTCGGGCTGCACCGCTTCTTCGGCCAGTACAGCACCGACTGGGGCGCCGTCATGGCCGGCTCCACCCTGATCACCCTGCCGGTGCTGGTGTTCTTCGTCCTCGTGCAGCGCCGCCTCGCCGGCGGCCTGGCCGCCGGCGCCATCCGCTGACCTGGCCGCCCGCCGGGCCGCTCACGCGCCGGCCGGCGCGGTCGCCTGCCAGGCCGTGAACAGCGGCACCGATCCTTCGCCGTCCAACACGACGACGCCGAACGGGCGGTCGAACGCCAGCTCGTGGACCCGTGCCGGGCGTGGCGCGGCGCCCGCCGCCATCGGCACGACGGTCACGGCCGCCGCCCGCACGCCCTCCTCGGCCAGCGCCACCACGCACTCCTGGGCGACCTCGCCGACGCTCAGCGGCTCGGGCGAGAGCGCCGAGAAGTCGGCGAGCTCCGACGTCGCGAGCCGCACCCCGAGGGCCGACAGGTGCGGAAGCACCGCCAGCCGGGACCGCAGCGTCAGCCGCGGCAGCAGCACCCGCACCCGGTCGGCCACCACCCCGGCGCGCGCCCCCGGCGCGGCCCACGCCGCCGGCAGCACCGACGCGGCCGGCGCGCCGGGCGCGCCCAGCACGCAGCGCACCACGGCGGGCCGGCCCTCGCCGGCCCCCACCGCGCAGCGCAACTGCGCCACGTCGACCGGCCCGCCGTCGCCGGCCACCCGCCAGGCGTCCGCCGGCGAGAGGAACGTCCGCATGGTCGGCACCTCGTGCCGCTGCCCGCCGGCGTCGGTGAACGGCGCGGGGCGCGTCGCGGCCGGCGCGAACGGCGACTCCCAACGGGCCCTGAACGCCAGCACGTTCACCAGCACCAGCAGCACGTCGGGCGACAACGTCACCGGCAGCCGCTCGACCATCCCGCCGCTGGCCGCCCGCACCCAGCGGTCGAGCTCCGCCGCGGCCTCGGGGCCGAGCTGCCCGAAACCGATGTCGGGCAACGACTCGCGGTACGCGCGGTAGAGCGGCGTCCTGGCCCAGACGCCGGTCACCGCCGACAGCGCGTCGCAACGCCCGAGCCGCCGCGCCACCGCCGTGGCGGCCGCCGCCGCGTCCTGGCCCGCCACCCCCAGCAGGCCGCGCAGTTCCGCCGCCGTCGCACCCGCCGCGCCGCCCGCGACGGCGGTCAGCGCCAGCCAGAGTCCGGCCGGCGAGCACGCGAAGTCCCCGCCGGCCCGCCGCGTCCCCTCGTCGGCCGCGACCCGCGCCAACCAGCGCCCGGCCAGCCGGCGTATCGCCTCGTCGTGCGGCGCCGCCGTCCCCACCTCCACCATGGCCCGCGCTCACCCCTGCCCGTAGCAGAGGCAGAAGGGCTTCCCCGCCGGGTCCGCGTAGACCCGGAACCCGCTCCGTTCCCCGCCGCTGTCGTGCAGCAGCGTGGCGCCGAGCGCCAGCACGCGCTCCTGCGCCGCCGCCATGTCCTCGATCCCCGGCACGTCGAAGTCGAGGTGGAACTGCTGCGGGTGCTCGGGGTCGGGCCAACGCGGCGGCCGGTACTCGCCGTACACCCGCTGGAAGGCGAACCTGGCGCCCGCCGGCGGCGCCAGCCAGACCCAGTCCGGATCCGAGTCGTCCACCTCACCACCCAGGATCTCCCGGTAGAAGCCCGCCAGGGCCGCCGGCTCCGGACAGTCGATCACCGTGCACTGCAGAGTCGCGATCATGTTCGCAGCATAGGCTTCGCGGTATGAACAGCAGCAGCACCGAGCTCGACGAGAGCGTTCGCGCGGAGCTGTCCGCGCTGCGCGACAGCATCGACAACATCGACGCCGCCGTGGTCCACATGCTCGCCGAACGCTTCAAGTGCACCCAGCGCGTCGGCCGGCTCAAGGCCGACCACAGCCTTCCCGCCGCCGACCCGGCCCGCGAGGCCCGACAGATCGCCAGGCTCCGCGAACTCGCCGAGAACGCCAAGCTCGACCCGGCCTTCGCGGAGAAGCTGCTCACCTTCGTGATCGCCGAGGTCATCAGGCACCACGAGACCATCGCCAGGGGCGCTGCGGACGACCACGACCCCGAGCCCACCTGACCGGCCGGAACGGCCCGGACCGCGGGCAAAAGCGACTGCGTCGCCACCTGCGTTGCGGCAGCATGACCCCCATGGCGACACCCACCGGGACCACCTCCCTCACCCGCATCGAAGCCGACACGCGTGCGGCGCTGCTCGACGTCCACCACTACACGGTCGATCTCGACTTCGGCCTCGCCGCCGACGGCGCCGACACCTTCCCCTCGACCACCCGGATCCGGTTCACCGCGCGCCGGCCGGGCGACACCTTCGTCGAACTGCGGCCCACCACCCTCCGCGAGGCCACCCTCGACGGGCGCCCGCTCGACCCCGCCACCCTCGTCGCCGGGCGGCTCCCGCTGCGCGCCCTCACCGCCGGCGAGCACGAACTGCTCGTCCACGCCGACATGCCCTACTCCCGCACCGGCGAGGGCGTCCACCGCTTCACCGACCCGGAGGACGGCCTCACCTACCTCTACAGCATGTGCTGCATGACCGAGGGCCCCCTCGTCTTCGCCGCCTTCGACCAGCCCGACCTCAAGGCCGCCTTCGACCTCACCGTCACCGCGCCCGTCGGCTGGACCGTGCTCGGCAACGGCATCGCCACCGAGGAGAACCCCGGGCGCTGGCGCTGCGCCACCACCCCGCCGATCTCCACCTACTTCATGGCCGTCGCCGCCGGCCCCTACCACTCGGTCCGCACCGAGCACGCCGGCCTGCCCTTCGGCATCCACACCCGGCGCTCCCTCGCCGCGCACCTCGACAAGGACGCCGAGGAGATCCTCGACATCACCCGCCGCTGCTTCGACCGCTACCACGAACTCTTCGACGAGCCCTACCCGTTCGACTCCTACGACCAGGCGTTCGTCCCCGAGTTCAACGCCGGCGCCATGGAGAACCCCGGCCTCGTCACCCTCCGCGACGAGTACGTGTTCCGCTCCGCCGTCACCGACACCCAGCGCGAGGTGCGCGGCGTCGTCATCGCCCACGAGATGGCCCACATGTGGTTCGGCGACCTCGTCACCCTCCGCTGGTGGGACGACACCTGGCTCAACGAGTCGTTCGCCGAGTTCATGGGCTACCAGGTCCTCACCGACGCCACCGACTTCCGGCCCTGGACCGAGTTCGCCATCAGCCGCAAGTCCTGGGGCTACGACGCCGACCAGCGCCCCTCCACCC
>NZ_SMKI01000045.1 GCF_004348415.1 Streptomyces hainanensis | reverse complement strand
GACCCCGACCCCGACCCCGGCTGGCCGTGTTGACGGCCGGCCTGCTGACCGCGCTCTCCCTGCCGCTGCTCTCACCGGCCACGGCCACGGCCGCGGCCACCGCCGCCGACCCGTCGGTCGCGGCCGACACGCAGGCCGTCTCCACCTACGAGGCGGAGGACGGCACGCTGCGCGGCGTCAACGTCGCCTCCACCGCCCCCGGTTACTCCGGCACCGGCTATGTCGAGGGCTTCGACGTCGCCGAGGACGAGGTGGAGATCACCATCCCGGACAGCCCCGGCGGCCTCCACGAACTGGGCGTCGTCTACCGCGCCCCCTACGGCCAGAAGAACGCCGTGCTGCTCCTCAACGGCGCCGGCCACGGCGAGGTGACCCTCACCCCCACCGACGCGTTCACCTCGGTCTCCGCCGGCCGGGTGCTGCTGGAGCCGGGCGACAACACCGTGACCGTCCGCAGCGGTTGGGGCTGGTACGAGATCGACGCCATCACCGTCTCGCCGGTGCCGCCGCGTCCGCCGCACCAGGTGACCGACGTGCCGGTGGACCCGGAGGCCACGCCCGAGGCGCGCTCGCTGCTCAGCTATCTCGCCTCCCAGTACGGGGAGACCATCCTCAGCGGCCAGCAGAGCCTCGACGACATCGCCTGGATCGAGCAGAACATCGGCCGCACCCCGGCCATCGCCGGCCTCGACCTGATCGACTACTCGCCGAGCCGGGTGGAGCGCGGCACCACCTCCCAGGAGGTGGAGAACGCCGTCTCCTGGGACGCGCGCGGCGGCATCACCACGTTCGCCTGGCACTGGAACGCCCCCGCCGGCCTGATCGACGAGCCGGGGCGCGAGTGGTGGCGCGGCTTCTACACGGACTCCACCACCTTCGACGTGGCGGCGGCGCTCGCCGACCCGTCGTCCGAGGAGTACGCGCTGCTGCTCCGCGACATCGACGCCATCGCCGTCCAGTTGGGCCGGCTCCAGGACGCCGGCATCCCCGTCCTGTGGCGGCCGTTGCACGAGGCGGAGGGCGGCTGGTTCTGGTGGGGCGCGAAGGGCCCGGAACCGGCCAAGGAGCTCTACCGGTTGATGTACGACCGGCTGACCAACACCCACGACCTGCACAACCTGATCTGGGTCTGGAACTCCGTCGACCCCGCCTGGTACCCGGGTGACGACGTGGTCGACATCGTCAGCGCCGACTCCTACCCGCCGGCCGGCGACCACGGTCCGGTGAGCGGCACCTACGAGCGTCTCGTCGACCTGGTCGACGACGCCAAGATCGTCGCGATGACGGAGAACAGCGGCATCCCCGACCCCGACCTGCTCGCCGCCTACGAGGCGGACTGGAGCTGGTTCGTCACCTGGAGCGGGGACTTCATCCGCGACGGCGTCACCAACTCCCGCGAGCACCTGCGGCACGTCTACGACCACGAACGGGTCATCACGCTCGACGAGTTGGGCGACTTCAGGGAACAGGGCGGCTGCGTGGCCGCCCACCGGGCGGTCTCCCGCTGGGGCACCGGCTATCGGGCCGAGGTGACCGTGACCAACACGGGCGTCACGCCGCTGACCGGCTGGCAGGTCTCCTGGCCGCTGGCCGCCGGCCAGACCCTCGGCACCGCGTGGAACGCCCGCGTGGCGGCCGCCGGTTCGACGGCCCGTGCCACCCCGGCCGACTGGAACGCGACGCTGGCCCCCGGCGAGTCCACCACCTTCGGCTACCTGGGCGCCACCCCGTGGCCGGCCGCCACGTTGCTCGCGCCGAGCTGCGTGGCGACGACCTCGTAGGGGAGTCGTCACTGGCGGCGCGGCCGTTCCTCAGCGTCCGGCCGCGCCCCGGTTGAGCAGCGAAGCGCACCAACGGAAGTGTCCGTCGCCGCCGTCCGTGGCGAACAGGTCGTACGTGGTGAGCGCGTAGGCCGCCTGGTAGAGAGCCAGCGTGGCCGGGCTGTGGTCGAGTTCGGTGGCGAACAGCCTGGTGAGCGCGGTGACATGCTCGTCGGCGTGCGGCCCGTACATGTCCCACACGGCCGCGGTGACCGCCGCCTCGAAGGCGGGGTCGCCGGCGGTGGTGAAGAACCCGAAGTCGAGGACGGCGGTGGGCCGGCCGCCGTCATCGACAAGGACGTTGGGCGGCACGAGGTCCCCGTGGATGACGGTGACCGGGGTGTCCCGGAGCGCCGCGAGGGACCGAACGGCCCACCGAACGGTGCCGGAGAGACCGGGGACATGGGCGGCGAGCAGGTCGCCGTGCCGGTCGGCGGCGCGTTCGACGAGGGCGGCGAGCGCGTCGGGAAAGCGCGTGTGGCCCTGCCACAGCGGGCGGTCGTCGCCCTGGACGGTGAGCCGGCGCATCGACTCGCTGCCGGGGATCGCGGCGAGGCCGCGGAGCACCGTCAGCAGGGCGTCGGTCTCCTCGGGCGTCAGGTGGCGACCCGCGGGTTCCGTCGCCGAGTCCGGCCGGAGCGGCGACCCCGCGAGCTCGCGCTCGTAGGTGACGAGGACGCCGTCGTGCTCCTCGACGTCCAGGATCTCCGGCGTCGCGAAGGGAGGCCGGTGGCGGGCGATGTCCGCGTAGACCTGGCGGGTGAGCGGGAGGTCGGCCGGTGGCCTGCCGCTCCACACCTTGGCGACGAGGCCCTCGCCCAGCCGGTAGACGGCACCTTCGACACCGGCGGCCAACGGCCGGGCGGCGAGGTGGCCCCGGCGGACGAAGTACGCGATCCAGGCGGCGGTGTGTCCTTGGCGGTAGTCGACCATGACGGCAGTCTGAGCCCTTTCGGCTTTCCGCCGTCAAACCTTTACGCCAGGCAGCGTCGGCGCGGCCGGCTCGTCCACGGCCTCCTGACGGACAGGACCATCGTCAGGGGTATCCGTTCCGGCAGCCGGAACGCCGATTCGCCTCCGCCACCAGCGGACTCAGCGATTCGCCCAGACCGACCGGCCTGACCCGTTCGAGGGGGGCGGTCCACTCCCGCCCGCCACCCAGCGGGCGCAGCCACACCAGTCCGCATTCGTACGCCATCACTCGGCCGACGCGGTCAGCCGTGCTGTCCCGCGCCATCGCTCCCACTTCCGGTGTGGGGGCGTCCCCGTCTGGCTCTGCCATCAGTCGACCTCCTCGAACCCGTCTCTCTGACCCAGCGTGTCCGACCGAATGCGGAGGGCGCGGCGTCGAAGAAGACGTCATTCCGGTGACCTAATAGGCGTCATTTCGGTGACACTGCAGGGCGGTTGGGGCTACTGTGTGCAGCTATGGGTGTGACACCGAACGCTGCCCTGAGGGCAGTTCGCATGGGTTTGCTCATGAGCCAGGACGATCTGGCCCGGGCGTTGCGGGACGTGGGGATTCCCGGTGCCTCCAAGCGGCTGGTGCAGCGGTGGGAGGCGGGGACGATCAGCAGCCCACGGCCGTTGCACGCCAGGGCTCTCGAACGGGTCACTGGAGTGCCGATCGAGGCGTTGGGGTTCGCCACCCCGGTTCCGGTCGCCCGGGTCTCGGGCGACGGCCGCGGCGGCCACGACGTCGCCCCCTCCTTGGCCGGATCGTCGCCGGAGGGTGCGGCCGCGAGGCCGCGTGCGGGGGTGAACGCCGGTGCGCGTGGCACCTACTCCGGGGTCTGGCTGTCCCGTTACGAGTACTTCAGCTCCGGGCGCGAGGGCACCTACACGGGGCTGCACTATGTGGTGCTCCTCCAGCACGGCAGCCGGCTGACGGTCCGCAGCCTGCCCGGCTCCTCCGACTCGCCGCTCATGATGGATCTCGAGGTGGACGGGAACGTCGTCACCGGGTCCTGGAACGAGCAGACAGCGTCGGACGGTTACTACCGGGGCGCCCGCTACCACGGCGCCATACAGCTGCTGATCGAGCCGACCGGGCGACGGATGGTCGGCAAGTGGGTCGGTTTCGGCAAGGAGTTCGACGTCAACACCGGCCCTTGGGAGCTCGTCCTGCGCGACGCGTCGACCTCCAAGTCCATGCTGGATCAGTACAACCGGCCCGCGAGCCAGGACGGTGGCTAGCCCGCGTCCCCGCGGAAGCGGCGCTGGTAGGCGGTCGGGGAGAGGCCGGTGCGGCGTCTGACGCGGGTGCGGAGGTTGGCGGCGGTGCCCAGGCCGCTGGCGTGGGCGACGACGTCCATCCGGCGCTCGCCGCGTTCCAGCAGGCGGCAGGCCAGGTCCACGCGTTCCTCGGTCAGCCAGGCCAGCGGCGTCGTGCCCAGTTCGGCGCGGAAGCGGCGGTGCAGCGTGGCCGGGCTCATGGCCGCCCGGGCCGCGAGGTCGGCCACGGTCAGCGGCTGGTCGAGCCGCGCCTGGGCCCAGGCGATCAGCGGGGCGAGCGACGTGTCCCCGACGTCCGGCAGCGGCCGTTCCACGAACTGCCGCTGCCCGCCGTCCCGGTGGGCGGCGAACACCAGCCGGCGGGCGACCACGGCGGCCGCCTCGGCACCGTGGTCGCGTCGGATCAGGTGCAGTCCGAGGTCGAGCGCCGCGGCGCTGCCGGCGGCCGTGAACACGTCGCCGGCGTCGACGAACAGCACGTCGGGGTCGACGGTGACGGCCGGGTAGTGGGCCGCGAGCCGGTCGGTCCACATCCAGTGCGTGGTCGCGCGCCGCCCGTCGAGCACCCCGGCCGCGGCCAGGACGAACGCGCCGGTGCAGAAGCCCACTACGCGGGCGCCGTTCTCGTGCGCCGCGCGGACGGCGGCGAGCACCTCGGGTTGGGCCTCGGTCACCGGATCCGGCCGGCTGGGCAGGATCACGGTGTCGGCGGTGACGGCCGCGTCCAGGCCCTCGACGCCGCTCATCGTGAAGAAGCCGTCCCGCATGCGCACCGCGCGCCGCGGCCCGCACAACGAGAACGCGTACCAGGGCCGGGTGAGCAGCCCGGCCAACTCCGGCCGCCGCAGCCCGAACAACTCGACGGCCACGCCCGTCTCGAACGGGTTGGCGCCCTCGTCGACGATCACCGCGACCCGGTGCGGGGCGTCTCGCGAGGATCGTTGCGTCATGTGCGATGTCTAGCACTCGTGCCGTGCGGGACGTTCACGCAGGATGGCCGACATGAACGAGAACAACCACGCCGCCACCACCACCGAACCCGTCGACCTCTACGCGGCGTTGGACGCCTTCGACGAGGTGTTCAGCCCGCGCCTGGCGGGCCGGGTCAACGACTACGACGTGCGGATCGCCAAGGTGCGCGGCGAGTTCGTGTGGCACACCCACGACCACACCGACGAGTTCTTCCTCGTCCTGGACGGCGAGTTGAGGATCGAACTGCGCGAACCGGCGGGCGAACGCGCCGTGACGCTGCGGCGCGGAGCCGTGTTCACCGTGCCGCGCGGCGTCGAACACCGGCCGGTGTCGGCGACCGGCGCGTCCATCCTGATGTTCGAGCCGACCGGCACCGTCAACACGGGCGACGCACACGAGGACCTGCCGGCGCACATCCGCCCCACCACCGGGGTGCGGCTGGACGAGGCGGGCTAGCGGCGGGTCAGCCCTCGGACGGCAGCCAGTCGCGGAGCAGCGCGAGGAACTCGGTCGGGCGTTCCAGCGACGGCAGGTGGGCGACGTCCGGCCAGTCGACGCGGCGGGCGCCGGGGATGCCGGCGCTCACCGCGTCCGCCGCGGCGTGGATCGCCAGGAGGTCGAGGCCGCCGACCAGGACCAGGGTGGGGACGCCGATCTCGCCGAGACGGTCGAGCGCCGGCGGGTCGAGCTCGGCGGACGGCACGTCGTCCCAGTCGGCCGTCAGCTCGAAGGCGCGCCGCTGCATCGTGCGGACCAGGTCCCGGACGGCGGGATCGGCCTGCCGGGAGGGGCGTCCGACGCCGTCGGCCCACCAGGTCACGTTGGCCTCGGCCGCGGCGGTCAGGTCGTCGCGGGCCAGCGCGGCCTCCTCGGCCTCGACGAACGTGCGCAGGTCGGCGGTCAGTTCCGGGATCAGCGAGCCACCGGGGGCGGCGAGCAGCAGGGAGGCGACGGACTCCGGGCTGGTCAGGGCGAGTTCGACGGCGACGCCGGCGCCGTAGGAGGCGCCGACCAGGTGGCAGGGGCCGGTGACGTCCAGCTCGGCCAGCACCTCGCGCACGTCGTCCACCGGGGAGAGCTCGCCGGCCGGCCGGTCCGACGAGTCGCCGAAGCCGCGCAGGTCGAGGCGGATCGCGTCCCGCTCGACGGTGAGCGCCGGCCAGATCGGGTCCCACATCCGGCGGTCGGCGACGCCCGCGTGCACCAGGACGACGGGCGGTCCGCCCACGGGCCCCGCCCGGTCGTACGCGATGCCCGTGCGGGTGCGGGACGGCGGCTGTGCCACGTGAGGCTCCTGTCGGTAGGAAGACGACGCCCCAGCGAACACGGACCACGGCGCGGACGCAATCCGTTTACGGACGGCGCGTTCCGCCCGGCAGAGCGGCCGGGCATGCTGGGACGATGGCCGACGAACCCTACGCACGTGCGAACACCGCGGAACGGACGACGGCCGCGGAAGGGCCGGCGCCCGAACCGCCGCGTCCGCCCAGGGGAGTTCTGCCGGCGCTCTGCCTGACGTCGATCACGAGTTGGGGCATCCTCTACTACGCCTTCCCCGTCCTGCTGTCCGACATCACGGCCGACACCGGCTGGTCGGGGAGCGCCTGCACCGCCGCGTTCTCCGCCGCGCTGCTGGTCTCGGCCGGCGTCGGCATACCGGTCGGCCGGCTGATCGACCGGCGCGGACCGCGCGCCGTCATGACGGGCGGCTCGGTGCTCGGCGCGGTCGCGGTCCTCGGGCTGGCCGCCGCGCCCAACCTGGCCGTCTTCGCCGTGGCCTGGCTGGCGGTCGGGGTGTCCATGGCGGCGACGCTCTACCAGCCGGCGTTCGCGGCGGTGGCCCGCTGGTGGGGCCCGCGACGGGTGCGGGCGCTGACCGCGATCACGCTGGCCGGCGGCCTGGCCTCCACCGTCTTCGCGCCGCTGACCGCCGCGCTCGCCGGGCCGTTCGGCTGGCGCGGCTCCTATCTGGTGCTGGCCGGCGTGCTCGCCGCCGTCACCGTGCTGCCCCACTGGCTCGCGCTGCGCGCCCCCTGGCCCGAGCCGCCGGAGGCGGGCGCCGCCCACGCGGGCGGCGGCAACGTGGCGCGCAGCCGCCCGTTCGTGCTCCTGGCCACCGCGCTGACGCTCTCCGGCTGCGTGGTCTTCAGTGGCGTCATCGCGCTCGTCCCGCTGCTCACCGAGCGCGGACTCTCCGCGTCGACGGCCGCCTGGGCGCTGGGGCTCGGCGGCGCGGGCCAGACCCTGGGGCGCGCCCTGTACGCGGTGCTGGCGCGGCGTACGGGGACGGTGCCGCGGACGGTGGTGCTGATCGCGCTCGGCGGGGTGACCACGCTGGCGCTCGGCCTGGTGCCGGGGCCCGCCTGGCTGTTGGTGGTGGTCGCGGTGCTGGCCGGGATGGTGCGCGGCAACGTGACGCTGCTCCAGGCGACGGCCGTGCCCGACCGGTGGGGGAGCGCCGCCTACGGGCGGCTCTCGGCGCTGCTGGCGGCGCCGGTCACGGTGGTGGGGGCGCTGACGCCGTTCGCCACCGCGGCGTTGGCCGGGCCGCTGGGCGGCTACCCCCGACTGTTCGCGTGGCTCGCGGTGTTGTCGGTGCTGGCGGCGGCGCTGGCGGTCGGGACCGGCGTCCGCGTCGCGCGGGGCGCCCGGCGAGAGTGAGGGTGGGGGGAAGCCCGCCGGTGCCCCGCGCGGATCCGGGAACGGTCAGTCGTCGACCGTCGTCGCGATCCAGTCCTGGTGGGCGGCGACCGCCGGCAGCACGTCGGGCTCGGTCGCGCAGTCGTCCCCGACGCCGCGGCTCACGACGCCGACGACCTCCCAGCGGTCGTTGATCCACTGGAGGGCGGGCGATCCCGAGTCGCCGCCGCAGTAGCCGCTCTCCGGCTCGGAGCTGGTACAGAAGTCGCCCTCGCCGATGTCCCAGGCACCGCCGACCACGCAGTCCTCGGCGGGGCTGACGACGCTGTCCAGCTGCTGGAGCCGGGTGGGCAGGGTGGTGGCGCCGTTGGTCTGGTAGCCCCAGCCGATCATGCGCAGGTCGGAGCCGACCTCGGGGACGTCCTCGGCGAGCACGGCCGTCGCCTGGTCGGTGACGGGCTCGGCGAGCCGCAGCAGGGCGAGGTCGCCGATCATCTGCTCGTGGTCGGCGAGATAGTCGGGGTGGACGACGACCTCGGTGACCTCCGACGTACTGCCGCCCGCCGTACGGTCGTTGGAGCCGACCCGGACCGTGAAGAGCGAGGCGTCGAGCACGTCGCCGGTGTCGCGGTCCGCGACGCAGTGCGCGGCGGTGAGTATCCACTGCTCCTCGACGAGCCCGCCACCGCAGCGGAACCGGTACTCGCCGTTGTCGCGCAGCATGTCGATCGCCGTCATGAACGAGTAGTTCTCGGCGGCGTCCCCGCCGCCGATGATCCTGGGCGTGGCGTCGTCGGCGTGCGCGCCGCCCTGGGCGACGAGCAGCGCCGCGGCGGCCAGGGCCGCGGTCAGCGTGCCGCGCAGCAGTCTGGGGTGTTTGCTCATGCGGGTGTTCTCCTCCTGCCGGTCCGGGACTTGCGATCTCCGGGTGACAGCTTGGTGGAGCGGCGTGAGCGGGGCGAGAGGCGCGGCGATCTTGCTAGCTAGATCACAAAGAGGTTTGCCAACGCGACCGCCCGTTTCAGGCGGAGATGAACGGGCAGGCGTCCGACGGGGACAACACATGAAGCGGCGCTGACGGCCCGGACGACTCCCCTCCGTGTCCTCCGAGCCGGCCAGCGCCGACGCTGTCCGGTGCCGCCGCCGCGGCGACCGGACGGGTTCCCGGGGCGACCGCGATTTCCCCCGAACCGCGGTCACCCCCGACGCGTTCGGCCCTGGCGTCGCCCCCTCCGCGTCGCCTGGGCCGCCTCGCGCCGGCCTCCGCCCAGCGGCTCCCCCGTTGCCGCCGAGCATCACCCGGGAGTGAGACCGACCGCGCACCCCTGTGCGGTCGAACACTTATGAGCATGACAGTCAGCAATAAACAGCCGATAAACAAGCGCGGGGCGGGCCACCAGGCCCGCCCCGCGGTGTCGAAGCGGGTTACTCGATGGTGGCGGGGGCCGTCGTGCCCCAGTTGTCTCCGGCCAGTGCGGTGGACAGAGTTGACGCCTCCTGTCCGACGGCCAGCGCGGGTGCCGTGACGCCGACGACACACGCCACCGTCGTGAAGCAGACGGCGAGGATCCTCTGAGTGCGAGTCATGCGGATTCTCCTAGTGGCTATTCGCCCTTGATTCGAATGTGCCCGGATTGGGCACACGAAGAACCGGCTGTAGCGGCGACGAGTCGCTGCTACAGCCGGTCGATTGGTGGTTGGCCGGCCTACTTCTGAGGCGTGTCGGCCGGATGGCTGGTGCCGTAGTTGTCGCCCAGCGGCTTCACCGGCGGCTTGGTGGTCGACGACGCGGCGGCCAGCGGCTTGACGGTCGGCTCGCTGGTGCCGTAGTTGTCGTCCTCGGTGTCGGCGGGCTCGCTGGTGCCGTAGTTGTCCCCCAGCGGCTTGACGGTGGTTCCCTGCGCGTCCTTGGTGGCCCGCTTCTTGTCGTTCTCGGTCACTGTGCAACTCCAGTCGTGATGATGAGCAGGCGCGGGCCGTCCCCTGGCTCCCCCGTGGCCAACGGACGGCCCGGCCGGCAACCGTTGCCCCCGAATGTGGCGGTTGCTGCGCATGAGCCTCGCATGCCGAGATAAACGATCCATATATGAGGGTGCGTACGAGGTTTGAAGGCTCAGACGGCGGTCGAACCCAGAAGGTTGCGGACGGTCGTGGCCGTTCGGCTCCCCAACTCCTCGTAGGTGGCGAGCGCCTGCTCCCAACAGGCGTGGGCGCGGCCGGTCTGCCCGATGGCCGACAGGGCGTGGCCCAGCAGGGTGAGGATGTCCGCGCGGCGGAAGTCGCCGCCGACGTCCCGGAGTTGGGCGAGCGCCTGCTCGGCGAGGCGGGCCGCCTCGGCAGGCTGGTCGGTGCCCAGGTGGACCTCGGCCATCCGGAAGAGGGTCATGCCCTCCCAGAGGCGCTGCCGGTGCGACGTGAAGGTGGCGAGCCCGAGGGTCAGTTGCTGCATCGCGGCCTGGGACTGGCCGTCGGCGGCGAGGGCGCGACCGAGGGCGTACTGGCCGTTGGCCAGCCGCAGCGCTGAGCCGAGCGACTGGAGGATCTCCAGGCACTGGTAGGCGAGTTCGACGGCCCGCGCGGTGCGGCCGAGGCTGAGGCAACTCCGCGAGAGGTTGGCCAGGGCACTCGCCTCGCCCGGCCGGTCCCCGTACTCGCGGAAGGCGTCGATCGCCTTGACGAGATACCCCTCCGCGTCCTCCTCGCGGCCGAGGTAACCGGCGGCGATGCCACGCAGGTTGGCCGCCTGGGAGCGGATGGTGGGGTCCTCGGCGGCGATGCCGAGGAGCCAGGCGCGCTGGGCGTGCGCGTCCGAGGAGTCGAAGCGCCCCGCGTGGTTGTCGGCCTGGGCGAGAGCGATCAGCAGCCGACCCTCCGTGCGGGGGTCCTCGGCCTCCTGGGTGGCGCGGAGCAGCGCCTCGGCGGCCCGCTCGTACTGGAACGAGAACACCCCGGACTCTGACAGGTCGCGGGCCAGGAGCAGCAGGTCGGCTCCGGCGCGCAGCCGGGCCGGCCGGGTGGCCTGCCGGGCGCAGGAGAGCAGGCAGTCCGCCTCGGTGAACAGCCACTCCACGGCGGCCCCGGCCGAGTCGAACGGGTGCCCGTGGCGACTGGTCTGCGTCAGGCGGCTGGGCAGCGGGTCGCCCGGCCGCTCCAGGCCGTACACGCGGGCGGTGGTGGCCAGGTAGAAGTCGATCAGCCGCAGCCGCGCCGCCTCGCGCTCGGCCGGGGGCTGCTCGTCCCGCTCGGCGCAGGCGCGGGCGAAGAGGCGGACCAGGTCGTGGAAGCGGTAGCGCCCCGGCGCCGCCGACTCCACGAGGGAGGTGTCGACGAGGGATTCGAGGACGGTCTCGGTGGTCTCGGGGTCGCGGTCGAGGAGCGCGGCCGCGGCCGTGACCGAGATGTCGGGGCCGTCGGCGAGGCCGAGGAGGCGGAAGGCGCGGGCCTGTTCGGCCTCCAGCTGGCCGTAGCCGAGCTCGAAGGTGGCCTTGACGGCCTGGTCGCCCGCCTGGAGCTCGTCGAGGCGGCGGCGCTCGTCGCTGAGCTTGCTGGCCAGCACGGAGACCGTCCAGGTGCGGCGTGACGCCAGCCGGGAGGCGGCGATCCGGATCGCCAGCGGCAGGAAGCCGCAGGCCGCGACGACGTCCATGGCGGCCTTGCGCTCGGCGTTGACACGCTCCTCGCCGACGATGCGGGTGAAGAGGGTCAGTGCCTCCTCGGGGCTCATCACGTCGAGGTCGACCAGGTGGGCGCCGGCCAGGTCGACCATCCGCACCCGGCTGGTGATCAGGGTGGCGCAGTCCGGGGTGCCGGGCAGCAGGTGGCGGACCTGGGCGGCGTCGCGGGCGTTGTCGAGCAGGATCAGCAGCCGGCGGCCGTCGAGCAGCGAACGGTAGTAGGCGGCGCGCTCCTGCAGGCTCTGCGGTATGGCCTCCTCCGCGGTGCCCAGAGCGCGGAGGAAGGCGCCGAGCACGGCCTTGGGGTCGGCGGGGTTGGCGCCCGAGCCCTGGAGGTCGATGTAGAGCTGTCCGTCGGGGAAGTGCTCGCGGGCGGCGTGCGCCACCTTGACTGCGAGGGTCGTCTTGCCGACGCCGCCGATGCCGGCCACGGCCGAGACGACCATCACCCGACCGCCGGCGGTGGCCAGTTGGGCGCCGAGCTCGGCGACGAAGGCCGCCCGGCCGGTGAAGTCCGGGACGGCGGCGGGGAGCTGGGCCGGGCGAACCGGGCGCGGCGCGGAAACCTGGGGCTGGCCGACGTAGTTCAGGGAGGGATCCGCGTTCAGGATGCGCTGCTGGAGTTCGGACAGCTCGGCGCGCGGCTCCACGCCCAGTTCGTCGATCAGTCTGTTGCGGGCGTCCGTGTAGACGGCCAACGCCTCGGCCTGCCGGCCGCAGCGGTAGAGCGCCAGCATCAGCAGTTCCTGGAAGCGCTCGCGCAGCGGGTGTTCGGTGGTCAGGGCGGTGAGGTCGGAGACCGACTCCGCGTGTAGACCCGCCTGGAGGCCGATGTCGAGACGCTGCTCCAGCAGGCCGAGCCGCTGCTCCGCCAGCCGGGTCTGCTGGAGCTCGGCCTCGGGGCCGGGGACGCTGCCCAGGGCCTCGCCGTCCCACAGGTCGAGCGCGTGGCCGTACAGCTCGTGGGCGCGGTTGAGCTCGCCGGCCGCCACGGCCTTCTCGGCCGCGGCGGTCAGCTTGGCGAGCGTGTCGACGTCCAACTCGTCGTGCGGGCCGAGCCGGAGGGCGTAGCCGCCGAACTCGCTCACCCACACGTCGGAGCGCGAGCTCAGCATCTTGCGGAGCCGGGAGGCGTAGGTGCGGACCGTGGCGACCGCGTGCGAGGGCGGTTCCTCGCCCCACAGCGCGTTGACCAGCTCCTGGGCGGAGACCGTGCGACCGTGGCGCAGCAGCAGGGTGGCGATCATCGCCCGCAACTGAGGCGAGCCCGCGGGCAGCTCTCGTTCGCCCTGCCGGACACGGACGGGCCCGAGCACGGAGAAGTACAGGGTCCCCTCACCAAAGGTCATGGTGTCCTCTGCCTCTTACCTCATTAACGTATGGGGCGAACGTTGGAGTCTATCGGCCTCAACGACCCCCGAGGAAGACCGGATTGCTCATCGCGGCCATCGCTCCGGGCAGCCCGGGCGCACCGCCGTCGGCCGGGCGGTGGCGAACCTCGGCCCGAACATAGGCCACCAGCGAGACGGTTGTCTCCCAGGTGAGGGTCCCCGAATTGATGTCCGACGAAAGCTCCGTCGAACGCATGAGACCCTGGTCCGTGATCAGTCGCAGCACCCCACCCCGGACGCCGGAGGCGTCGAGGCGGACGGTGATCCGACGCTCCGGCGGGGCGTCGAGGCGTTCGCCGATGCCGGCCTGGTGGCCGCGCTCGTCGGTGACGGTCAGCGCCAGCGACACCGCGGACGACTCGGCGAGGTAGCTGCGGCCAGCCGCGATACCGGCCAGGACGGAGCGGCGGTCCAGGCCGTCCGCCAGCACCACGGTCTGTGCGAGGCCCACCGGCTGCGGCTCCCGGTGCGCGTCGCTGTTGCCCATCGCCGGCAGCCAGTCACCGCCTTCACGCAGCATCGCCTCCCAACTGGCCAGCGACAGCTCCTCCTCGGCCGTCCACTCGCCGTTCCATACCTCGACGGCGTCGGCCTCCCGGAAACCGAACTTCCAGGAGCAGCCGATGCACGCGGCATGGGCGTGCGCCGGTACGACGAGTCCACCCGCCCGGTGGATACGGCGTGCGTAGCGGGGGTACGCGTCGTCGCGCGCGCGGTAGCGCCAGTCGACGAAGGTGCCCGGGTCGATGCCGAGCGCGAGGTAGTGGCCGTTGCGGGTGGTGACCTCCTCGCCGCAGAGGATCAGCAGGTCGTCGCCGTCGAGGCCGCGCCAGGCACGGTGGCCCGAGCTGGTGTTGTGCTCCGTGGTGACGATGAAGTCGAGGCCGGCGGCGCGGGCCGCGGCGGCCACCTCCTCGGGGGTGCGGCGGCCGTCGGAGTGCACCGTGTGCAGGTGGCAGTCGCCGCGGTACCAGGCGCGGCCGCGGCCGCCGGCCCGCTCCCGGGGGTAGCTGGGGCGCGGGGTGGTGCCGGCCGCCCCGTACTCCAGGGTGATGGTCAGCTCGTAGTCCAGGCCCTGGGGCGCGACGGTGTAGGGGCCGAGCGCCACGTGCCAGGTGCCGGCGTTGACCGGGCCGGCCAGGTAGCCGGGGGTGGCCTCCTCGGCGCTGATGGCGAACTCGGTGCGGAAGCCGCCGGACCAGCCGCGGAAGCCGTCGCCGCCGAGCTCGGTGCCGCGCTCGTCGAAGACGCCGATGTCCAGCGCGTTGCCCGGGGTGCCGGCCGGCGTCTGCGGCCGGTCGTAGGAGTAGGCGACGGCGAGCCGCCGCACGCCCCTCGGCACCCGCACCGGGACGTAGACGAAGTCGGGCGCGCCGGTGTCGAGGTGGCCGCGCACGGTGCGGGTCTCGGTGCGCGGTCGGTCCTGGTCGGTTTCTGACGCTTGGCCGGTTTCACTCGCGTTCGCGAAGTCCACGGGGGCCAGGGTAACGGCGGCGGCGCCGCCCGTCGCCGCCCCGAGTCTCAGCACGGCGCGTCGGTTCACTGCGGACATCCCTCTCAACTCCGTTCGATCGTGGTGCGGTTGCGGGCCACGGTCACACGCCGGCGACACGGCCACATGACGGCAGGTGGAACGGCAGGCGGCCACCTGCGCTGTCGGCACCCCCGCTCTTATGCTCGATGCCATGACAAAGAGCGGACAGGGCCCCACGGCCAACGCGATGCGGCGCGCCCTGCGCCGCGCCAGGGACGGCGTGGCCCTGGACGTGACCGAGGCCGCGGTGCTGTTGCGGGCCAGAGGCGACGACCTCGAGGAGCTGGCGGCCGCCGCCGGCCGGGTACGGGACGCCGGCCTGGCGGCTGCCGGCCGTCCGGGGGTGATCACCTACTCCAAGGGGGTGTTCGTTCCGCTGACCCGGCTCTGCCGCGACCGCTGCCACTACTGCACCTTCGTCACCGTGCCGGGGCGGCTGCGCCGCGACGGACACGGGATGTTCATGTCGCCCGACGAGGTGCTGGACATCGCCCGCCGCGGCGCCGCCCTCGGCTGCAAGGAGGCCCTGTTCACCCTCGGCGACCAGCCGGAGGACCGCTGGCCCGAGGCGCGCGAGTGGCTGGACGCGGCCGGCTACGACTCGACCCTGGCCTACGTCCGCGCCATGGCGGTGCGGGTGCTGGAGGAGACCGGGCTGCTGCCGCACCTCAACCCCGGTGTGGTGAGCTGGCAGGACTTCCAGCGGCTCAAGCCGGTCTCCGCCTCGATGGGCATGATGCTGGAGACCACCGCCACCCGCCTGTGGTCCGAGCCGGGCGGCCCGCACCACGGCTCGCCCGACAAGGAGCCGGCGGTGCGGCTGCGGGTGCTGGAGGACGCCGGGCGCTCCAGCGTGCCGTTCACCAGCGGGCTGCTGATCGGCATCGGCGAGACGTACGAGGAGCGCGCCGAGTCGCTGTTCGCGCTGCGCCGGGTGTCGCGCACCTACCGCGGCATCCAGGAAGTCATCATGCAGAACTTCCGCGCCAAGCCGGACACCGCGATGCGCGGCATGCCGGACGCGGAGCTGACCGAGCTGGCCGCCACGGTGGCGGTGGCCCGACTGCTGCTCGGCCCCTCCGCCCGCATCCAGGCGCCCCCCAACCTCGTCGACGCGGAGTACGACCTGCTGATCCGCTGCGGCATCGACGACTGGGGCGGGGTCTCGCCGCTCACCATCGACCACGTCAACCCCGAGCGGCCCTGGCCCCGGGTCGAGGAGTTGGCCGAGCGCACCGCCGCGGCCGGCTTCACGCTGCGCGAACGGCTGCCGGTCTACCCGGAGTTCGTCAAGCGCGGCGAGCCCTGGCTGGACCCCAGGATCCTGCCGCACGTCACCGCGCTCGCCGACCCCGAGACCGGCCTGGCCGTCGAGGACGCCATCCCGCGCGGCCTGCCGTGGCAGGAGCCCGACGAGCCGCTGACCGGCGCCGGCCGCACCGACCTGCACCGCACCATCGACACCGAGGGCCGTACCGGCGACCGCCGTGCCGACTTCGACGAGGTGTACGGCGACTGGGCCGAGCTGCGCGAACTCGCCGCCCCGGGGCTGGCCGTGGAGCGGATCGACGGCGACGTGCGGGCCGCCCTCGGGCAGGCCGCCGCCGACCCGACGCTGCTCACCGACGAGCAGGCCCTCACCCTGCTGCACGCCGAGGGGCCGGCGCTCGACGCGCTCTGCCGGATCGCCGACGAGCTGCGCCGCGACGTCGTCGGTGACGACGTCACCTACGTCGTCACCCGCAACATCAACTTCACCAACGTCTGTTACACCGGCTGCCGGTTCTGCGCCTTCGCGCAGCGCCGCACCGACGCCGACGCCTACACCCTGTCGGTGGAGCAGGTGGCGCAGCGCGCCGAACAGGCCTGGGAGGTGGGCGCCGTCGAGGTGTGCATGCAGGGCGGCATCCACCCCGACCTGCCGGGCACCGCCTACTTCGACATCGCGCGGGCGGTGAAGGAGCGGGTGCCCGGCATCCATGTGCACGCCTTCTCGCCGATGGAGGTCGTCAACGGCGCGTCCCGCACCGGGCTCTCGATCCGCGAGTGGCTGATCGCGGCCCGGGAGGCCGGGCTCGACTCCATCCCCGGCACGGCGGCGGAGATCCTGGACGACGAGGTCCGCTGGATCCTCACCAAGGGCAAGCTGCCCGCCGACGCCTGGATCGAGGTCGTGAGCACCGCCCACGAGGTGGGCCTGCGGTCGTCCTCCACGATGATGTACGGCCACGTCGACCAGCCCAGGCACTGGCTCGGGCACCTGCGCACCCTGGCCAGGGTCCAGCGGGCCAACGAGGAGAAGGGGGTGGCGGGCTTCACCGAGTTCGTCACCCTGCCGTTCATCCACACCAACGCGCCGGTCTACCTGGCCGGCATCGCCCGCCCCGGGCCCTCGCACCGGGACAACCGGGCCGTGACCGCGATTGCCAGGCTGCTGCTCCACCCGCACATCACCAACATCCAGACCAGCTGGGTGAAGCTGGGCACCGAGGGCGCGGCCGAGATGCTGCGCTCCGGCGCCAACGACGTCGGCGGCACGCTGATGGAGGAGACCATCTCCCGGATGGCCGGCTCCACCTACGGCTCGCACCGCTCGGTGGCCGACCTGCGGGCCATCGCGGACTCGATCGGCCGGCCGTCCCGGCCGCGCACCACGACCTACGGCGAGGTGCCGGCCGAGCGGGTCGCGGCCGCCGAGGCGGCGGGCGGTCGACTGCCCAAGCTCCTTCCGGTGTTGGGCGGTGAGGGGTGAGCGTTCCGACGGGGGGCACGCTGTGGGGCAAGTCCGACCAGCAGGACTTCCGCAGCCGGGTGCGCGGCTGCCTGCTGGGCGGTGCCGTCGGTGACGCGCTGGGCGCGGGCGTCGAGTTCGACTCGCTGGAGGCGATCAGGGAGCGGCACGGGGCGGAGGGCGTCACCGACTACGTGCCCGCCTACGGCCGGCGCGGCGCCATCACGGACGACACGCAGATGACGCTGTTCACCGTCGACGGCCTGATCCGGGCGCACGTCCGCCGGGACACCGGCGCCTGGCACCCGCCGACCGACGTGCACGCCGCCTACCGCCGCTGGTACGTCACCCAGCACGCGTGGGGCCCGGACGAACGGCAGGCCGGCGACGGCTGGTTGGCGCGGGAGGAGTGGCTGTACTCCCGGCGCGCCCCCGGACGGGCCTGCCTCAGCGGCCTCGGCGACGCGACGATGGGCACCGTGGAGCGGCCGAAGAACCCCGACTCCAAGGGCTGCGGCACGGTGATGCGCTCGGCGCCGTTCGGCCTGCTGGTGGGCTGGGAGCCGCAGTTGGTCTTCCAACTCGCCGTCGAGTGCGCGGCGCAGACCCACGGCCACCCGACGGGGATGCTGGCGGCCGGCGCGTTCGCGGCCATCGTGCACGGCCTGGTGCGCGGCGACGACCTGGACGCCGCGATCCAGAAGGCGCTGGTGCACCTCGCCAGCAGGCCGGGGCACGAGGAGACCACCGACGCCCTGAAGCGTGCCCTGGGCGCCGTCCGCCAGGGCCTGCCGAGCCCCGAGCGGATCGCCTCGCTGGGCGAGGGCTGGGTCGCCGAGGAGGCGCTGGCCATCGGCGTGTACTGCGCCCTGGTGGCGCAGGACATGCGACACGGCCTGCTCCTCGCGGTCAACCACGGCGGCGACTCGGACTCCACGGGCTCGGTCTGCGGCAACCTGTTGGGCGCCCTGCACGGCGAGACGGCGCTGCCACCGGCCTGGGTGGCGGAGCTGGAGGGCCGGGCGACGCTGCTGGAGTTGGCCGACGACTTCGCGATGGAGATGACCCAGGGCCCGGCCCTGCACGGCCCGGCCGAGTCGGCCCCGGTGTGGCTGGAGCGCTATCCGCGGTCCGTCGGCTGACCTTCCTCGACCGTCTCGACGTCCTCGGCGGCGATGCCGAGGACGTCGAGGAAGGCGGCGGCCGCCGGGGTGCGGGTGGCGCGGCTCCAGATGACGTACTCGACGCGGGCGGGCGCGTCGGAGACCTCGACGGTGACGACGTCGTGGGGGAGTTGGGGCACGTAGGCGGAGGGGAGCATGGCCACGGCGAGGCCGGGGGCGACGAGGCGGGCGAGGTAGTCGGCCGTGGTCACCTCGAAGGCCACGTCGCGGGTGAGGCCGGCGGCCGCGAAGGCCAGGTCGGACTGGGCGCGGCCGGCCGTCCCCGCCGGCATGTCGGCGAACACCTCGGTGGCGAGCCGCCGGAGGGTGACCACCGGCCTCCCGGCCAGCGGGTGGTCCGGCGCGACGACGGCCACGAGCCGGTCCCTGGCGAGCTCGCGCACGGCGACGCCCCGGGGGTGGGCCGTGGTCGGCAGCCCGAGGAACGCCACGTCCACCGTGCCCTCCCTGACCTGCTCGACGAGGTCGTCGCTCGCGCCCACCCCCAGGTTGACGCGCACCCGCGGGTACCGCCGGCGGAAGTCGCGCAGCGCGCCCGGGATGTCGACGGCGGCGACGGTCGGGATCAGGCCCACGGCGAGCCGGCCGCGCACCTCCCCCACGGCCGCGGCGACCTCGGCGGCCGCCCGCTCGGCCGCCTCCAGGCACTGGCGGGCGGCCGGCAGGAACGCGGCGCCGGCCGGCGTGAGCCGCACCCGGCGGCTGGTGCGCTCGAAGAGCCGGGCCCCCAGCTCCCGTTCCAGCTTCGCGATCTGGTGGCTGAGGGCGGACTGGACCACCAGGCACCGCTCCGCGGCCCGGGTGAAGCTGTTGGTCTCGGCGACGGCGACGACGTAACGCAGCTGTTGGAGCTCCATTCGATCCATCGTGGATCGAGATCGATGGATTGACAAGCATGTGTTGGACTCATCGATCATCTTCGAACGAGACTTCGAGCATGACCAGTGACCTCCAACGGACCGCCCTGACGGCGCTGGCTCCCTCGGTGTGGGGCACGACCTATGTCGTCACCACGGAGCTGCTCCCGGCCGGCCACCCCCTGTTCGCGGGACTCCTGCGCGCGCTGCCCGCCGGCCTGATCGCGCTGGCCATCACCAGGACGCTGCCGCGCGGGGCCTGGTGGGGGAAGGCCGCGGCGCTCGGCGTGCTGAACATCGGTCTCTTCCTCCCCCTGCTGTTCGTCGCCGCCGAGCGCCTGCCGGGCGGCGTCGCCGCGACGCTGGCGGCGGCCCAGCCGCTCGTCGTCGCCGTGCTGGCCGTGACCGTGCTCCGCGAGCGGCTGTCCGGCTGGCGGCTCCTGTGGGGCCTGGTGGGCGTCGTCGGTGTCGGCCTGGTGGTGATCGGGCCGAACGCGGCGCTCGACGCCGTCGGGATCGCGGCCGGCCTGGCCGGCGCCGTCACCATGGGGCTCGGCGTGACCCTCACCAAACGCTGGGGACGCCCGGCCGGCGTCGGCCCGATGACGTTCGCCGGCTGGCAACTCGCGGCGGGCGGGCTCTTCCTGGTGCCGGTCACGTTCCTCGCCGAGGGGGCGCCGCCCGCCGTCGACGCGCCCGCCGCCCTCGGCTACCTCTGGCTCGGACTGGTGGGCGGCCTGATCACCTACACCCTGTGGTTCCAGGGCGTCACCAGCCTGCCCGTCACCTCCGTCGCCGTGCTCGGCCTGCTCTCGCCGCTGGTCGCCGCCGCGCTCGGCGCCCTCGTGCTCGGCCAGACCCTCGGCCTGATCCAACTCGTGGGCTTCGGGCTCTCCCTCGCCGCCATCGTCGCGGGACAGCTCCCCGCGCCCACCCGCTCACCCGCACCCGAAGGAGCACTCCGATGAGAATCACCGTGGTAGGAGCGGCCGGCATGGTCGGCTCCCGCGTCGTCGCCGAGGCCGCGAGCCGGGGCCACCAACCCGTGGCGGTGTTCCGGCGGGTGCCGCCGGGGGAGGCGACCGCCGTGGTGGGTGACGCGAACGACCCCGACCGCATGGCCGAACTGTTCGCCGGCGCCGACGCGGTCGTGGCCGCGACCCGGCCCGCGCCCGGCCACGAACACACCCTCGCCCCGACCACGACGATCCTGCTCGACGCGGCGGCGAAGGCCGGCACCCGCGTCCTGGTCGTCGGCGGCGCGGCCCCGCTGCGGATCCCGGGCCGCCCCGACCGACGCGTCCTCGACAGCCCGGAGTACGTGCCGGAGCGCTTCCGCGCCGTCGCCGCCGCCAGCGCCGCGCAACTCGACGCCTGCCGCGCCCACCCGGCCGACTGGGTCTACCTCAGCCCACCCGCCCTCCTCGAACCAGGACAGCGCACGGGAACGTACCGGCGCGGCACCACCACGCTGATCGCCGACGCCGAGGGCGCCTCCCGGGTCTCGGCCGAGGACCTGGCGGTGGCCGTCCTCGACGAACTGGAGAACCCGCGCGGGGACCGCCACTTCACCGTCGGCTACTGAGCGCGTCGCCACCCGCGCCGGCTCCGCCGGGTTCAACCGGCGTCCTGTCCGCAGGAGCCGCGGACGCGGAGTCGCGGCTGGATGGTCACCTGGCGGTGCGGCAGCGGGCCCGAGCCGAGTCGGTCGAGGAGCAGCTGGGCGGCCTGTTCGCCGAGTTGGCGTTTGGGCGGGGCGACCGCGGTGAGGGGGACCTCGGCCATGGCGGCGATCTCGTCGTCGTAGGCGATCAGGGCCAGGTCCTCGGGGACGCGCAGGCCGCGGGCGCGGAGCCGTTGCAGGAGTTCGACCGCGTCCCGGTCGGAGTGCACGAGCGCCGCGCGGGTACCGGTGTCCAGGCAGCGGTCGACGAACGCGTCGTACCCCCGGTCGGCCTGCCGGCCGACGTCCAGCACCGGCGCGGCGGGGGAGAGGCCGAGGCGGTCGACGGCGGCCCGGTGGCCCTCGCGGACCAGGGGCGCGGTGGGGCTGCCGGCGAGGTAGAGCGCCACCCGGTCGTGGCCGAGCTTGTGCAGGTGGTGGACCGCGCGGTAGGCGCCCTGGTGGTGGTCGGAGACCACGAACTCGCAGGGCGCGTAGGGATCCCGCGGCCGGCGCTCCAGCAGGACGAAGGGGCGCCCGGTGGCCCGGAGCGCGGTCAGGGTGCCGGACGGCAGGTGGTGGTCGCCGGGGGTGGCGACCAGCAGCCCGTCGGCGCCCGAGGCGCGCAACTCGTCGAGCCGGGCCACGTCGTGCGGCCGGCCCTGGTCGGCGAGGGCGATGACGACGCGGGCGCCGTGCCGGGCGGCCACCTCGCGGACGCCGGCCAGCACGCTCGGGTAGTAGTAGGTGGCCGACGGCACCAGCAGGCCCAGGGTCGGACCGGCGGCGGCCGGGGCCGGTCTCGCGGCGGCCGCGCCCGCGCCCGCCGGTATCGCGCCGCCGCGCACCCTGGTGAGCCGCCCCGACTCCGCGAGCTCCGACAGGTCGCGCCTGATCGTGCCGGCCGAGACACCGAAACGCGCCGCGAGTGCGGCCACCCGCACCGCGCCGGTGGCGCGCAACTCGCGCAGCAGCAGCTCCTGTCGTTGGGGGACGAGCAGCTCGGTCATGCGGTCGGAGTGTAGTGCACGATGCTGCGCGCATATAGCCGTTGGTGAGCACTTCTGCTTGATTCTATTGACTAGTTGGCGGTTCTGGTTCAGGGTGCGGTGGCACACCTCACAAAGGAGTCGAAGGAGCCGCCTTCGTGTATCAGCGCGTCCTCGCCGCAGTGGCGGCGGCCCTGTTGCTCGCATCCTGCGGGATCGGCGGTGGTGCGTCCGGCAACGGCAACGGGCCCACCGTCGTCACCTACTGGTCCTGGATATCCGGCTCCGAGGAGCTGGTCGACCGCTTCAACGCCACCCACGACGACGTCCGGGTCGTCCTGGAGCGGGTGCCGGCCGGCACCGGCGGCGGTTACTCCAAGATGTTCAACGCCGTCCGCGCCGGTCGCGCCCCCGACGTCGTGACCGTCGAGTACCCCCAACTCCCCGGCTTCGTCACGCAGAACGTGGTGCGGCCGCTCGAACCCCTCGGCCTCGACGAGCTGGAACCCGAGTTCCCCGCCTGGGCCTGGCAACAGACCGAACTCGGCGGACAGTTGGCCGCCCTGCCGCTCAACATCGGGCCCACCGTGCTGTTCTACCGGGCCGACCTGTTCGAGGAGTACGGCCTCGAACCACCCACCACCTGGGACGCGTACCGCGCCACCGCCGAGCGGCTGCGGGCCGAGCACCCGGACACCGCGATCACCAACTTCGGCTCCAACGACGCCGCGCTGCTCGCCGCCCTCGCCTGGCAGGCCGGCGCCGAGTGGTTCGACACCTCGTCGGGGAACTGGCGGGTGGGCGGCACCGACGAGCCGACCGGGCGGTTCTCCGCCTACTGGGAGTCGATGATCGCCGACGGCCTGGTGACCGTGGGACCCACCTTCGAGGAACGACACGTCACCGCGCTCCAGGAAGGCACCTCGCTCACCCTGATCGGCGCCCCCTGGACGGCCGCCAACGTCTCCCGCTTCGTCCCCGAACTCGCCGGCGCCTGGGGTGCGGTGCCGCTGCCCCAGTGGGACGCGGGCAGCCCGGCCGCCGCCAACTACGGCGGCTCGGCCCTCGCCGTCCCGGAGGGAGCCGACCACCCCGAGGCCGCCGCCGAGTTCATCCGCTGGGCCGCCACCTCGCCCGAGGCCGTCGACGCCATCGCCGGCGTCAACACCTCCTACCCGGCCCACCTCGGCCAGGCCGAGGTCTGGGGCCCCGGCATCGAGGCCGCCAACCCCTACGTCGACGGCATGAACCTGCCCGAGACCGCCGCCGCGGCCGCCGCCACCGTCGACCCCGGCTGGGAGTGGGGCCCCGACATGACCGTGGGCTTCGCCCGCCTCGTCGACGAGACGACCACCGGCCTCGACCGACCGGGCGGCCTCGCCGACGCGCTGCGCCGCTGGCAGGACGCCACCCGCGACCAGCTGCGGCAACGCGGCTTCGACGTCGGCGGCTGAGCGCCGAGAAAGGATCCCAAGCCGTCATGGCACTCGTCAGTCAGCGGACGGCCGGCGGAAGGCGGCGGCGCCACAGCGGCGCGCTGCTCCTGCTCGGCCCCTTCTTCCTGCTCTTCGCCTTCACCTACGTCATCCCGATCCTCTACGGCTTCGGCCTCAGCCTGTTCCGCGAGCGCTACGACGGCGTCGGCTGGGAAGGACCGCGGCGGGTCTTCGCCGGCCTGCACAACTACACCCGCGCCCTCACCGACCAGGAGTTCCTGGTCGGCACCGGCCGGGTGCTGCTCTACGGCCTGATCTACGTGCCGCTGCTGATCGCGCTCGCCGCCGCCCTCGCGCTGCTGCTCGACTCCGCGCTCACGGCCGCCCGCCGCTTCTTCCACACCGTGCTGTTCCTGCCGCACATCGTGCCCGGCCTGATCGCCGCCATCGTCTGGGTGTACCTCTACACGCCGGGGCTCAGCCCGGTCATCGACGGGCTCGAATCCCTCGGCGCCGACGTCGATCTCCTCAACGGCGCGCCGCTGCTGTTCTCGCTCGTCAACATCGCCGTCTGGCAGTCGCTCGGGTTCAACGTGGTGCTGATCTACGTCGCGCTCCAGGCCGTGCCCCGCGCCACCGTCGAGGCGGCGACCCTGGACGGCGCCGGCGAACTCCGCACCGCGCTCGGCGTCAAACTGCCGCAGGTGTTCCCGGCGGTCATGGTGGCCACGCTGTTCACCATCATCGGCTCGCTCCAGCTCTTCACCGAGCCGCAGATCGTGCAGAGCTCCGCCGAGTCGTCGGTCACCTCGACCTGGACGCCCAACATGCTCGCCTACTCGGCCGCGTTCAACTCCAACGACTACCACTACGCGGCCACCGTCTCGGTGTTGGTCGCCGTCCTGGCCGGCGTCCTGTCCTTCGCCGTCACCACGTTCGCCAACCGACGGAGCGCCCGATGACCGACGTGTCGCCGGCCAGGACCCGCCCCCGCGAGGAGCGGGCGAAGCCCACCCCCCGACCCGGCACGGCCTGGTGGCTGCGGCGCGGCACCGCCACCACGATCACCGCGATCGCCGCCCTCTACACCCTGATGCCGCTGGTGTGGCTGCTGTTCGGCGTCACCAAGACACTGCCCGAGCTCTACGGCAGCAACGGCTTCGCGCCCTCCGCCGGCTTCCACGTCCTCGACAACCTGCGCGACCTGTTCGCCCAGGACGACGGCCTGTTCGGGCGCTGGATGCTCAACACCGCGCTCTACGCGGTGGGCGGCGCCGCCGTCGCCACCCTGCTCTCCGTCGCCGCCGGCTACGCCTTCGACAAGTTCGACTTCCGCTGGCGCGAGAAGTGGTACGCGCTGGTCATCGGCGGCGTGCTCATCCCGCACACCGCGATCATCGTGCCGCTCTACCTGATGATGGCCGAGATCCGGATGACGGACACCGTCTGGTCGGTGCTGCTGCCGGTGATGGTCAACCCGTTCGGCGTCTACCTGGCCCGCGCCTACTCGTCGGGCGCGATACCCGACGAACTGCTGGAGGCCGCCAGGATCGACGGCGCCGGCGAGCTGCGCACCTTCTTCTCCGTCGGGCTGCGGCTGATGGCGCCCGGCGCGCTGACCATCTTCCTCTTCCAGTTCATCGCCATCTGGAACAACTTCTTCCTGCCCCTGGTGATGATCACCGACAACGACCTCTTCACCATCGGCCAGGGCCTCTTCACCTGGAACTCGGCCGTACGGTGGGGCAGTTGGATCCAGACCGGCTTCCCGGCTCGCTCGTGGCACTGGCGGAACGCCAGTACCTGCGGTACACGCCGCGCACGGCTCGACAGGACCTTGCGGCGATCGGCGAC
>NZ_SMKI01000459.1 GCF_004348415.1 Streptomyces hainanensis | reverse complement strand
GGTGGGTGCGGGTGTCGCGCGTCGTCGCCAGCCGCGTCGGCGGTGGGTGGCCACCGCGGCGGGGAGGACGGCGACCAACGTGCCGCCGGTGAGGGCGAACCGCATGGGGGTTTCTGGCATGACAGAACGGTCGCCGACGGTGACCGCCGGCGTCCAACACCTGATCAGGGCCCATTCACGCACTCCGGTTGTGAATTCCGTGGGGCGGGTGAGAATGGGGCCGTGCACCACGACACCGATCCCCGACTGCTGCGCGCTTTCGTCGCCGTCGCCGAGGAACTGCACTTCACCCGGGCCGCCGGCCGGCTGTTCGTGGCGCAGCAGGCGCTCAGCCGGGACATCGGGCGGCTGGAGCGCGAGTGGGCGACCACCCTGTTCCACCGGTCCACCCGCCATGTCGCCCTCACTCTGGAGGGCGAGCGCCTGTTGCCGCACGTGCGCCGTGTGCTGGCGGCGTACGACGGCTTGTCCGCCGCCGTGACGGCCGGCGGTGAGCGGCCGCTGGTCGTGGACGTGGCGGCGCCGGTCGCCACCGGCCAGCAGGTGTTGGACGAGGCGCGGCTGATCGCGCCCGAGTTGGAGTTCGTCGCGCGCTACCACAGCGGCCTGGCCAGGGCCGCGGCCGAGATCGCCGGTGGTCGGCTCGACGTGTCGTTCGGCCGGGTCGCCGGCCTCGCCCCGGCCGTGCGGGCCGGTCTCGCACACCGGCTGATCCGCTTCGAGCGGGTGGCCGTGCTGCTGCCGGGCGACCACCGGCTGGCGGCGCTGCCCCGGGTGCCGCTGGCCGAGCTGGCCGGCGAGACGCTGTACGCGGCGGCCGGCAACGAGGACACCACCGAGTGGACGGACTACGCGCGCGACCTGTTCGCCGGCCGCGGCATCCGGCTCGCGCCGCCGTTCCCCAAGATCGAGGGAGACGTCGAGTTCGGGCGGGTGGTGCGTCGGCAGGGCTGGTCGGTGCTGGCCAGCACCGAGTTCGTCGGGGTGCCGGGGATGGTGCTGCGGCCGCTGGTCGAGCCCGTACCGCTGTCGCCGGTGTCGATGGTGTGGCGGCGCGGCCCGCGCCACCCCGGGCTCGACGTGCTGGGTACGGCCGCCCGCGACCTGGGCGACCGCGGTGCGTGGCTGACCAGGCCGGCCGGCTCCTGGCTCCCGGAGGCCGACCGCGCGCTCTACGCCTCGGTCGGGCCCGCGGCCGGTTCCCTGGAGCGCCCCTGAAGGCTGAGCCACCCCAGCTCGACCGCCCGGACGCCGGCCTGGAAGCGGTTGGCCGCGCCGAGGCGCGTCATCAGCTGGGCGACGATGCGGCTGACCGACCGCTGGGAGATCCCCAGCCGCAGCGCGACGTCGTCGTTGGTGCGACCGGCCACCATCATCAGCAGCACCTCGCGCTCGACCCCCGTCGGCTCGGCGCCGGGCGGCGCCTCGTCCGGCTCCAGGAACTCCCGGCCCTCCTCCCAGCAGTGCTCGAAGACCTGGCACAGGTAGCTCAGCACCGAGGGGTCACGCACGATCGCCGCCGCGGCGGCCGTGTCCAGCGGGTCCAGCGGCAGCACCACGCAGTCCCGGTCCCAGATCAGCATCCGGGACGGCATCGTGCCCACACAGCGCACCTCGGCGCCGGCGGCGGAGACCCGCTCCACGTACTGCACGGTGGCCCGGTGCCGGCGCGCGCTGTGCTGGAAGAGCGACCGGATGCGGATGCCGCGGGCCAGTAGTTCGAGGTCGATGGGCAGGGCCGCCCGCAGGGACTCGTCGGCCTGGCCGCCGCCGGGCACCAGGGCGTCGAGCGACGTGGTGCAGGTGCGGCCGAGGTCGTCGATGACGGCGCGGATGTTGTCGATGCCCTCGATGATCTCGATGCTGCTCTTGGCCGAGCGCATGCTGCGGGCTTCCAGGTAGTCGCCGGAGAGCGTGTGCAGTTGCTCCCGGGTGGCCGCCATCGCGATCCGCTGTTGCAGGATGTCGCGCTCCAGGGGCGCGAGCAGCGCCTCGGCCGCGCTCTCCGGGCTGATCGCCACCCAGCCGCCGCTGGGCGAGCGTTGGAGCAGCCCCAGCGCGGACAGCTTCTTCTCGGCCCGGGCGACCTGCTCCCGGTCGAGGCCGACGCGGGCCGCCAACTGGCTCACCAGGTCGGTGGGATGGGTGACACGCAGTTTGTAGACGCGGACGGTCGCCGCGTCGAGTTCCTCGTCGTCGCCGAGTGTGGCGACGGCCTGGGCGAGGTCCTCGGGGACGCCGACGGCGCCCGCTCCGGTTCCCCCACCCCGCTCCGCCCGTTCGGCCCGTTCGGCCCGTTCGGCCCGTTCGGCCCGCTCAGCGTGATCAGCCTGCACACCGCCGTCGTCCAAGCCCCGCACCCCCTCTTCCCGATCGGACCGTCGAGTCTCTCAGGACAGCCAGCCGTTGAGCGCCGCCCGCGCCCCGGCCTGGAACCGGCTCTCCGCGCCCAGCCGTTCCATCAGCCGGGCCACGATCCGGCTGACCGACCGAGGCGACATGCCCAACTGGTGGGCGATCGCCTCGTCCTTCCTGCCCGCCGCCATCAGCAGCAGCACCTCGCGCTCGATGCCGCCGGGCTCGGGACCCGCCTTCTCCTCCTCGGCGAAGTCCAGGCCCTGGTCCCAGTAGTGCTCGAAGAGCTGCTTCAGGAACCGCAGCACCGCCGGGTCGCGCACCAGCGCCGCCCCGCTCGCCGTGTGCAGGGGGTCGAGCGGCAGCACCGCGCAGTCGTCGTAGATCAGCATCCGGGACGGCAGCACCGCGGTGGTGCGGATCTGGGCGCCCGCGTCGGCCAGGGTGGCCGCGTGCACGGTGGTCGCGCGGTCGCCGCGCGCCGAGTGCTGGAAGAGCGAGCGTATCCGGATGCCGCGCGACAGCAGCTCCAGGTCGACGGCGAGCGCCGCCGCCAACCCCGCCTTGCTGACCGCGCCGCCCGGCACCAGGGCGTCCAGGGACTTGGTGCAGGTGCGGCCGAGGTCGTCGATGACGGCGCGGATGTTGTCGATGCCCTCGACGATCTCGATGCTGCTCTTGGCCGAGCGCATGCTGCGGGCTTCCAGGTAGTCCCCTGACAGCGCGTGCAGCCGGGCCCGGGTGGCGGCCATCGCGATGCGGCGTTGCAGTATGTCGCGCTCCAGGGGCGCGAGCAACGCGTCCGCGGCGCTCTCCGGGCTGATCGCCACCCGGCCGCCGCTGGGGGAAGGGCGCAGCAGCCCGAGCTCGGCGAGCTGGAACTCGGCCTCTTTGACCTGCTCCGGTGTAAGGCCGGCGCGAACGGCAATCCATTCAACGGAGTTCGTGGGGTGAATCACACGGAGCCGGTAAACTCGGGCCGCCGCCGCGCCTATTTTGCCGGATTCGCTCACGATCTCCGTCCTCGAACGACATCGGCCAGCCCCTTGGCGTCAACTCGACAGGCGAGATGATGCCAGAACGATTCTATCGACTTCTTGGTGAATGCTCGTGAGCATGATTGGGCCAGCATGCCACTCATGTTCGCCTATGTGGACGTGGAAGAGGGATCCCGTGAAGAAGTTTGTTCTCAGCGTTCTCGCCGCCTTCCTTGTGGTGGCCGCCGCCAGCGGCGTCGCCACCGCACAGGAACCGGCCGCCGCGGCCTCGTCCGAAGCGGCCAACCCCCTGACCAGTGTCTGGGACTGACCGGCGGCTCGCTGGGGCCCGGTCCCAGGACCCTATCCGTTGATCTCCGTCGTCGACCCGGACCGAGAGGCATCGCCCCGGGAGCCGTCGACGACCTGACCCCGGAACTCGTGGACTCCAAGGAGGCGGCACGATGACGCCGCAGTCACCGGTGGCGGTTCTGCTCAGCCCGCGCCCCGCGGTGGTTGAGGCGGCCCGCCGAGTCGGCGCCCGTACGTTGGTGCTCGCTCCTGACCTGTCACGACCGGGAGTTCGGGAGGCCGCAGGCGCGGCCGATCAGGCGATCACGGTCGACTGGACCGATCACCCCCAGCTGATGATGGCCATCGGCCATCTCACCAACCTCCCCGCCAGGGTCTGCGTGTTCGGTTTCACCGAAGCCAGCGCCCTGATCGCCGCCCGGGCGAACGAGGCCCTGCGCTTCCCGGGCAACCCTCATGCGGCCGTCGCGTACCTCACGGACAAGGCGGCCCTGCGCGGCAAGGTCAACCAGCTCACCGGTGCCCCCGTCCGGTTCGAGCACTGTGACCGCGCCGCGCATCTGGTGGCCGCCGCCGAACGCGTCGGCTTCCCGTGCGTGGCCAAACCACGCACCGGCTCGGGCGGCCAGGACGTCCACCTGCTGCGCAGCGCGGCGGACGCGGCGGACCTGGCCGCCCAGCTGTCGGGCGAACCCGCCCTGATCGTCGAGGAGTTCCTCGACGGCCCGGAGTTCAGCATCGAGGCGCACTCGCGGGCCGGCGAGCACACCATCCTGGCCATCACCAGGAAGTACGGCGCCGTCGACACCGTGGGCGTCGGCGTCACCGAGTACCGGACGACCGGCTACGACATGCCGGCCGACCTGGACGAGGACACGAGGGAGCGGATCCACCGGCTGGTCGTCGCCACGCTCAACGCGGCCGGCCAGCGCGGCGGGCTCTCGCAGACCGAGGTCATCGTCACCGCGGACGGGCCGCGGCTCATCGAGTCGCACGCCCACCCGGGCGCCACCTTCGTGCAGGAACTACTACGGCTGGCCACCGGGACCGACCCGATCGCGCTCGGCATCGCCAGCGCGCTCGAACTACCGCCGCCGGAGCCCGCCTTCGACGACCGGCGGTGCGCCGGCAGCCGCTTCCTGCGGCTGCCGGCCGGCCTCCTCGAGGCCGTCGAAGGCATCGCCGAGGCGCGGGCGATCGCCGGGGTACGGGAGCTGGAGATCACGGTTCCCGTGGGGAGTCATGTTCCGGAGGCCACCAGCCGGGTCGCCGGACATGGCTACGTCACGGCGGTCGCCGACAGCCCGCAGGAGCTGGACGCGGTGCTGCGCAAGGCCATGGACACGCTGCGCCCCGTCGTGGCGCCGGCGCCTTCCGTCCTGTCCGGGGCGATGACGAGCCAGTTCCCGCGGGACGTACCGAGGGAGGTCGTGAAGGAGGAGGAGCACACTGCGGCCTGAGCTGTTCCCCGAGCTGGTCCTGCCCAGGACCCCGGCCCCACGGACAGACCTCCTCCTTCCCGTCCCGGACACCTACTACGTGCTGGAGCGCCGCGACGCGCTCGGCGCGGTCGAACAACGGGGCGTCGTCGGGGCGTTGAGCCTGCACGGAGTGGAGAGCGGGCACGTGCTCCGCCACCAGCACGTCGCCGAGCCGGCCGTTCGCCACCAACTCCGCCTCCTGGAACGGACCGCGGCGCCGGCGCAACCGTTACTCCTGGCGGCGCCCGACCTCGGCGCGTTCCAGGAGTGCGTGGACGAGACGATCAAGGGCCAGCCACTCAGGGAACAGCCCACCCCCGAGGGCGGCGTCCAACTGCTGTGGCCCTGCGACCCGGTGTGGACGGCGTCGCGGCCGGCGCTGCCGCCGGTGCTGCTCGCCGACGGCCACCACCGGCTGGAAGCCGCCCGCCGCCGGCTCCGCGGCGCCCCGCGGACGGCCGCCGACCGGCTGCCGGCGCTGGTCGTCGACCACCGGCACTTCCCGCTGACGCTCTCCGCGACCCACCGCGCGGTGCCGGGCCTCGACCTCGGCCGCGCGGTCGCGGCCGCCGGCCGCATCGCGCACGTCACCGAACTGCCGTCCGCCGCGCGGCTCGCGCCGCGCAGCGGAACCTTCCTGCTGACCGGTGCCGGCCGGGTGTGGGAGGTGTCCGAGGTGTCGCCGACGGCGATGGCCGGACGGCTGCGGTTCGTTCCTCCCGAGTGGGTGGAACTGCCGGCGGCGATCAGCGACCACGTGCTGATCCCGGCCCTCTGCGAGGACCAGGGCGTGCCGCCCGCGCCCCGGTACACGAGCCACCCGCCGGGCCCCGACGAGGTCGGCCTGATCCTGCCGCCCCCCACGTGGGACCAGATCTGGTCCGGCACGGCGAGTGGTGCGGGCATGCCGCCCAAATCCACCCACCTCGGCCCCCGGCCGACGTTCTGGCCTCTGGGGTAGGGGGATTGCCC
>NZ_SMKI01000458.1 GCF_004348415.1 Streptomyces hainanensis | reverse complement strand
GGGGTGAAAGGGCGAGGGGGGAGCGTGACGCTCTACCGCATTCGCATTCGCACGAGGGACTCCTCCTGGGCCGCACTTGCCGCGAGCCCTGCTGCTCGCGGCCCGGTCATCACCCGGGGCACCCCGCCACGACGGAGGGTTGCCGGACAGCGGGCCGGGGCCGTTGTCGCTGTCACTCGTGACCTTGTCCGGAATTCTGGCACAGCGGTCAGCGGCTCACCCGGGGTGTCTCACTCCTCGGACGCGGGCAGGGCGCGGGGTCGAGGGTGGCGATGACAGGGCCCGCGCGGCGTCCGCGTTTCGGGGGTGTGTCGGGGCACGGCGGCCCGTGGGGCGCATGTTTCGGGCGGGTGAGAACCATGGGTCAATCACGCTCAGCACCGAGACAGGGCCCGAATATCACCTAGGGTGACCACCGCCACGGCACGGCCGCTCGTTCCGTGGCAGAACAGGAGCCCCACCATGCACAGCCCCGAAGGCCCCACCACGGACGCGGCCGCCGCCCGTGACACCCTGATCGCCGCCCTCGGCCGGCGCCGCTTCCTCCAGGCGGCGGGCGCCGTGACCGCCGCCGGCACCGCCACCGGCCTCGCCGCCGCGGCCCCGGCCGCGGCGGCCGAGCCCGCCTCGCGCGGCGGCCAACCGCGCGAGATCCTGCAGCCGCACCGGGGACCGATCCACGGCCGGCACTACCTGCCGTCGCTGCCCGACCAGGTCCGCTGGGGGTACACGCCGGCGGTCGGCAGCGATCCGGTGCTACGGATCAGGTCGGGCGAGACGGTCACCGTCGACTCGGTCTCGCACGAGGGCATCCTGGAGGACCAGGGCCGCGACCCGGTGGCGTTCTTCGGCGACCACGACGTGCCGCGCGGGCAGGTGCTGAGCGACGCGATCGCCATCGCCGCCGAGTACGACCGCACGGAGCGCGACTTCGACGCCGACGGCCCGCACGTCATCACCGGGCCGATCGCGGTGGCCGGCGCCGAGCCCGGCGACGTGCTGAAGGTGGAGCCGCTCTCGCTGCTGCCCCGCGTCCCCTACGGCGTGATATCCAGCCGGCACGGCAAGGGCGCGCTGGGCCGGCGCCCGGACGGCACGGCACCCGACGGGATCTCGCTCGACGAGGTGATGCCGCCGGTGGCCACCGACGGCAGGGCCGGCGGCGACCCGGCCGGATACGGCAACGTCTCGGTGTTCACGCCGGTCAGGCGCGGCCGGGGCGGGGCGTTGAACGGGGTGCTGCCGCTGGGCTCGCGGCGCGGGCGCGAGGTGACGTTCCCGCTGCGGCCGCACATGGGGACCATGGGCGTGGCGTTCGCCGAGGCGGCCGCCCTCACCGACCCGGCGCTCAACTCCATCCCGCCGACGCTCGGCGGCGGCAACATCGACATCAACCTGCTGCGCGAGGGCGCCACCCTCTATCTGCCGGTCTTCGCCGAGGGCGCGCTGTTCTACACCGGGGACCCGCACTTCGCGATGGCGGACGGCGAGGTGGCGCTCACCGCCGTCGAGGGCTCGCTGCGCACCACGTTCCGGCTCACCGTCTGCAAGCCGGGCTCCGGCGACGCGCCCTCGGTGGCGTTCCGCTACCCGTTCGGCGAGACCGAGGACGCCTGGCTGCCGGTGGGACTCTCCGACCCGGACGGCAGCCAGGGCGGTCAGCTCAGCGACCTGGACGTGGCCATGCGTCGGGCCGTGGTCAACGCCCTCGACTTCCTGGAGCACGACCTGGGCATGGACCGGGCCACCGGCTACGCCTACCTCTCGGCGGCGGCCGACTTCCACATCTCCCAGGTGGTCGACCGCACCGTGGGCGTGCACGGCGTGATCAGCAAGGACCACTTCGGCTGACCGCGGCCTCCCTAGAGCGCGCGGGAGAACACCACCCGGTCGCGCCCCGGGCCGTCGTACCCGGGGCGCGGCGCGGACACCTCGAAGCCCAGGGCGCGGTGGAACGCGATGGACCGCTCGTTGACCGGCGAGGTCACCGCCCGCACCGTGGTCCGCCCGCCGGCCCCGGCCAGGGCGAAGAACCGCCGGTACAGGTCGCGGGCCAGGCCGCCGCGGCGGTGCTCGGGGGCCACCCCGGTGAAGTGGATGTACGCCTCGTCGGGCGCGGAGGGCGACAGGAAGCCGATCACGAACCCGGCCAGCTCGCCGTCGCGTTCGGCGATCAGGCTGGTCTCGTGGAAGTGGTCGAGGAACAGCCGGCCCAGGACCTCGGAGACGGGCCGGCCCCACCAGTCGTCGGCGACGGCGACGATCGCGTCGTAGTCGTGGGGACGCGCGGACCGCACCGCGAAGGCGTCGGGCGTCACCGCGGGTCCGCCTCCGGGCCCAGGGCGCGGGCGTAGTTCGCCATGGAGCGCTGGTAGCGCGGCAGATGGGGGGCGAGCGCGGTGAGCGCCGCGGAGACGGCCTCGCGTTCGCGGCCGACGTCGACGAGGCAGAGGGCGAGCGTGGCGCGGACGGCGTCGTCCATGTGGTCGGAGGTGCGGGCCAGTTCGGCGGTCAGCAGCTCGACGCCCTCCGCCGGGTCGCCCAGGTTCCGCAGCGAACTCGCCAGTTGGCACACCGCCCGGCGGCGCCGCACGCCCGTCAGGCCGAGTTCGAGGGCCCGCCGGTACTCCGGAACGGCGCGCTCCGGCTGGCCGGTGGAGTCGTGGGCGCAGCCGCGCTCGAACGCGGCCAGGGCGCTGTCCGCCGGGAGTTCGGCCGCCAGACCCTCGATCAGGGCCCGGAACTCGGCCGCCTCGTGCTCGTCGATGGTGCGCCAGGCCTGCGCGACCCGCTGCTCCCAGTTGGGCTCACCGTGGAAACGGCGGTGCAACTCCCGCACCTGGTCGGCCAGTTCCGGCACCGGGCCGGCGACCAGCACACCGGGCGCCACCTCCGAGATCGGCAGCGTGGTCACCGGCGGCGCCGGAACGCCGAACTCCACGAGCCACTCCCCCAGTTGTTCGGAGGAGGCGACGTAGACGACCCGCCCGAGGCCGACCCAGGCGTGCGCGGCCGCACACATCGGGCAGTGCTCGCCCGAGGTGTAGACGGTCGCCGCGGCCCGCTCGGCCGGGGTCAGGTTGGCGGCCGCCCAGCGGGCCAGCCGGAACTCCGGGTGCCGGGTGTGGTCGCCGCCGGCCACCCGGTTGTGGTCCTCGGCGAGCGCGGTCCCGTCGCCGGCGACCAGCACGGAACCGAACGGCTCGTCCCCGGCGGCCAGTGCCTCGGCCGCCAGCTCCACACAGCGCCGCAGATGGCGCGCGTCCGCCTCGTCCACCACCGTGTCCTCCCGGCCTCACTCGTCCGTTCGATCTTCGCGGCGATCAGGATACGTCGCCGACGTGGGCCGTTCGGGCGGGCACGGGCCGGCCGGCGGCGTCCTGTCCGCGGCGGCCGGCGGACGCCCCTCTACTGGGGGAATGGAACGGGACCCGAGCCCGCCGGCCGGCGTGCCGGACGCGGTGCCCCCGATGCTGGCGGTGGACGGCGAACCGCCGACCGGCCCGTGGGGCTACGAGTTCAAGTGGGACGGCTACCGCTGCTGCCTGCGCGCGGGCCCGGCCGGCCGCACCCGGCTGACCAGCCGCAACGGCCACGACCTCAGCGACACCTACCCGGAGCTCGCCGGCGTCGTGCCGAGGTCGCTCGGCGCCCGCGGCGGGCTGGTCCTGGACGGCGAGATCGTGGCCCTCGACGACGCCGGCCGCCCCGACTTCGGGCTGCTCCAACGGCGGCACCAACGCCGGCCGACCGCCGGGCTGTCGGCCCGGGTGCCGGTGACGTACTTCGCCTTCGACGTGCTGCGGCACGACGGGCGGGCGCTGCTCGACGAGCCGTACACCGCCCGCCGGGACCGGCTCCTCGGCCTCGGCCTCGCCGACGCCCCGGGGCTCGCCGTACCGCCGCACTACACCGGCGCGGAGGTGGCACCCGCGCGGCTGCTGGAGATCGCCCGTGAGCACGGGCTCGAAGGGGTCGTCGCCAAGCGGCTCGACTCCCGCTACCTGCCGGGTCGGCGCTCCCGACTCTGGGTGAAGAAGGCGCTGTTCACCACCCGCGAGGTGGTGGTCGGCGGCTGGCAGCCGGGCGAGGGGCGGCGTGTCGAGTCCATCGGCTCGCTGCTCGTCGGCGCCCACGACGAGGCCGGCCGGCTGCGCTACGTCGGCCGGGTGGGCAGTGGCTTCGGCGAGGCGGTGCTGGCTGACCTGCGCGCCCGGCTGGCCCCGTTGGCCCGCGACACCAGCCCGTTCGACGAACCGCTGCCCGGACCGCACGCGCGGCGCGCCCACTGGGTGGCGCCCCGGCTGGTCGGCGAGGTGGCGCACCGCACCTGGACCGCCGACGGCCGACTGCGGCACCCGGTGTGGCGCGGGCTGCGTCCGGACCGTGACCCGGCCGGGGTCGGGCTGCCGGCGCGGCCACGCGAAGATCGGGAGGGCAGGGCCTAGCGTGGGCTGCTGGCGATGGAACGGTTGAGCGAAGACCGGTTGAGCGAGGAACGGAAGTCTGATGAGTGACGACGACACCTACGACGTGATCGTGATCGGCGCCGGCCCGGTCGGCGAGAACGTCGCCGACCGCACGGCGGCCGCCGGGCTGCGCACCGTGATCGTGGAGAGCGAGCTGGTGGGCGGCGAGTGTTCCTACTGGGCCTGCATCCCGAGCAAGGCCCTGCTGCGGCCGGCGGCGGCGTTGTCCGGCGCCAGGTCGGTGGCGGGGGCGCGGGAGGCGGTGGGCGACCGGCGGGTGGACGCGGCGGCCGTGTTGGCGCGGCGCGACGCGTTCGTCGGCGACTGGCAGGACGACGGGCAGGTCTCGTGGCTCGACTCGGTCGGCGTCGAACTGGTCCGCGGGCACGGACGGTTGGTCGGCCCGCGCCGGGTGGAGGCGGCCGGGCGGACGCTGACCGCCCGGCACGCGGTGGTGGTCTGCACGGGCAGCCGGGCCGTGGTGCCCGACCTGCCGGGGGTGGCGTCCGCCAGGCCCTGGACCAGCCGGGAGGCGACCGGCTCCCGGAAGGTGCCGGGGCGGCTGGCCATCGTGGGCGGCGGCGTGGTGGGCGCCGAGATGGCGGCGGCCTGGAGCGCGCTCGGCTCCCGGGTGACGCTGCTGATCCGCGGCGAACGGCCACTGCCGCGGATGGAGCCGTTCGCCGGCGACCTGGTGGCCGACGGGCTGCGCGCCTCCGGCGTCGACGTGCGGACGGGCGTCTCGGTCACCGCCGTCGACCGGAAGGACGGGCCGGTGGAGATCACGCTGGACCACGGGGACCCGGTGACCGCGGACGAGGTGCTGTTCGCCACGGGCCGGGCGCCGCGCACCGACGACCTGGGGCTGGAGACGGTCGGCCTCGAACCCGGCTCCTGGCTGGAGGTGGACGACACGCTGCGGGTGGCGGGCGTGCCGGACGGCTGGCTGTACTGCGCCGGCGACCCCAACCACCGGGCGCTGCTGACCCATCAGGGCAAGTACCAGGCGCGGATCGCCGGCGCGGCGATCGCGGCCCGGGCCGCCGACCGGCCGGTGGACGAGGCGCCCTGGGGGCCGTTCGCGGCGACGGCCGACCACGCGGCGGTGCCCCAGGCGGTGTTCACCGAACCCGAGGTGGCCGCGGTCGGGCTGACCCTGGCGGCGGCCGAGGCGGCGGGGCACCGCTGCCGGGCGGTGGACTACGACCTCGGCGCGGTCTCCGGCGCCGCGCTCTACGCCGACGACTACCGGGGCCGGGCGCGGATGGTGGTCGACCTGGACGACGAACGGCTGCTCGGCGTCACGTTCGTCGGCCCCGGCGCGGGCGAACTCCTGCATGCCGCGACCATCGCGGTCGCCGCCGAGGTCCCGCTCCCCCGCCTGTGGCACGCGGTCCCGGCCTTCCCGACCACCAACGAGATCTGGCTCCGCCTCCTGGAGACCTACCGGGGATAGAGGTTCCGCGCCGCGCGCCTCAGCCGGCGAGGTAGGGCTCGCAGAGGTCCTGGATCTGGTCGTCCCAGAACGCCTCCCAGTCCACGGCCGCCTCGCAGAAGGCGCTCATGGCCTCGTCGACGAGCAGCGGTGCACCCGTCGACCCCGAATTGCTTTGGGCGGTCTTGTCCGCCATTTCCGGCGTGGCCAGGCGGAGCTAAGTCCGTATCGTGGACAG
>NZ_SMKI01000457.1 GCF_004348415.1 Streptomyces hainanensis | reverse complement strand
GGCTCGGAGGGGGGTGAGGAGGGCGAAGCGGAGGCCGGCGTCGAGGCCGAGGCGGGCGCCGGGATGACCAGCTGGATCGGCTCCCCGATCGCCGTGCTCCCGTTCACCTCGTCGACATCGGACTCGACGTCGTTCACGTTCGAGTGATCGACCGGACGACGGCGCGACCGCTGCCAGATGGCGGCGCTCGCCGCGACCAGCAGCACCGCGACGGCCGCCACGCCCCAGTCGCCGCGCTCGGCGAGCAGCGCGGCGAGCGCGCCCACCAGGCCGGCCGCCGGCAGCGTCAGGAACCAGGCCGCCACCATCCGGCGCGCCGTCGACCAGCGCACCACGCCGCCGCGCCGGCCGAGGCCGGAGCCCATCACGGCGCCCGAGCAGACCTGGGTGGTGGAGAGCGCGAAGCCCATGTGCGAGGAGGCCAGGATGGTGGTCGCCGCGCTGGTCTGGGCGGCGAAGCCCTGCGGCGGCCGGATGTCCGTCAGGCCCTTGCCCATGGTGCGGATGATCCGCCAGCCGCCGAGGTAGGTGCCGAGCGCGATGGCCACGCCGGCCGAGGTGATGACCCACAGCGGCGGGTCGGCGCCCGGCGCCAGCGAGCCGCCGGCGATCAGCGCCAGCGTCATCACGCCCATCGTCTTCTGCGCGTCGTTGGTGCCGTGCGCCAGCGAGACCAGTGCCGCGGAGGCGATCTGGCCGGCCCGGTAGCCGCCGGCCGTCGCCTGCTCGTCCGCGTCCCGGGTGATCCGGTACGTCAGCCGGGTGGCCAGCGTCGCGGCCACCCCGGCGACCAGCGGGGCCGCCACCGCCGGGATCAACACCTTGGTGACCACCGCGTCCCCGTTCACCGCGCCGAGGCCGATGGAGGCCACGGTCGCCCCGATCAGCCCGCCGAACAGCGCGTGCGAGGAGCTGGACGGCAGCCCGGCGAGCCAGGTCAGCAGGTTCCACACGATGGCGCCCACCAGCCCCGCGAAGATGACTTCCGGCTGGATGCCCGCCTCCTCGTCGATGATCCCGCCGGAGATCGTCCGTGCCACCTCGACCGAGAGGAAGGCGCCGACGAGGTTGAGCACGGCGGACATCGCCACCGCGGCCTTGGGGGCCATCGCCCCGGTGGAGATCGTCGTGGCCATCGCGTTGGCCGTGTCGTGGAAGCCGTTGGTGAAGTCGAACGCGAGTGCCGTGACGATCACGATCGCGATCAACAGCGTTACATGTTCCATGTATCCGACAATCCGCTCGACGGGCTGAGGGGCAAACGCCGTTAACGTAAGGTGAATAGGTGAACGGTGGATGAACTCGGGAAGGCCGTCGTCTGGCGCTCGCCGCCGGGCTTGGCGCCGGCCCCGGCACACTCTGTCGCGCCTCCGACCACGTCCGGCCGAGCCGCGCCGACCCGCCGCTCATCTGGACCACGGAGTGCGGGGTTTGAGCTTTGGAGCCCCGAACGGAGAAACTGCTCGCGTGACGTCCCGAACTCCGCGTGAGCCCCGGTTGCGACTTGTCCCACAGACGCCTGCCCAGCGCCCCGCGGCGCCCCGGCGAACAGCGGTCGCCAGACGCCCTCCCAAGCCTCCCAGAGGCATCGCCCCCCAGGACCGGCTGGCCAGGCAGGCCCGCGGCCTGCTCGCCGAGGCCGTCCGCCTGGCCCACTGGGCCCAGCGTGCCGGTGTCTCCCCCGAGACCGACGTCCGGCGGGCCGCCGCCGAACTCGGCATGACCGAGAGCCAGGTCCGTGACCGGTGGAGCCACGCCAGGCTCGCCGGCCTCGTCGAGCCGGGCGCGGACGGCGCCGCAGTCCGGGCCGGTTGGCGGCTCCGGGCCTGGGACCAGGACGACACCGCCGCGCTGCGCGGCTGGGTGGCCCTCTTCGACGCCTGGTCGCTCGCCCGCCCCGCGCCGCAGGACGCCGACCCGGGGCTCGTCAGCGAGATCGTCGCCGCCATCCCGCAACTGCTCTCCGTGATGCAGCTCTCGGACGGCCCGGTCACCGCCGCCGGCCTCATCGACCTCCTCACCCAGCGCATCACCGAACTCCGCGCCGAACGCCCCACCACCTCGGCCGAGGGACCCGACGACATACCACCCCAACCCGAGGGCATCGCGCAGCGCGAGCTCGGCGAACTGGTGCGACTGCTCGGCTGGGCCCTGGACGCCCTCGCCGAGGTCGGCGCCCTCACCCTGCACGCCCGCAGCCGCCACCCCGAACACGCCAGGCTCACCGACCTCGGCGGCTGGGCCGTCTGGACGAAGCTGGAACAGATCTGCATCGCGGCCCAGAGCCCGGCCGGCAACATCGAACAGTCCGCCGTCGCCATGCTCCGCGGCTGCGCCGCCCTCACCCCGGGGCCGGCCCGCGCCGAGTACCGCGCCTGGCTCGCCGCCCGCTCCACCGGGCCGGCCGTCACCGAGCTGCTGGACGCCGCCCGCGGCGAGGACGCCCTGATCCGCGGCCTCGCCTTCGAGGCGCTGCGCGCCGTCGGCGCCCCCGCCCTGGCCGCCGTCCGCGCCGCCGTCGACGAGCCCGTGCTGCGCCCCTACGCCCTGCTCTGGCTCGCGGACCAGGAGGGCGGCGACCCCCGCGACCACACCGACACCCCGATCGGCGTGCTCACCCGCGCCGAGGCCACCTGGCTCTGGGTCGACACCGCGTCCGCCGCCCACGAGAACGGCGCCGAGCGGCTGCTCCTCGACCACCTCGACTCCGCCCCCCAGCCGACGGTCGCCCAACTGGTGGACGAGATCCGCGTCTGTGGCCATCCCCGCACCGTCCAGGTCCTGCTGGCCCTCGCCGCCGCCCACCCCGACCCGGCCATCACCAAACGGGTGCGCCGCGCCGCGTTCCAGGTCCACACCGGCGGCGCCTGACGTCCGCAGCCCCGGCCGCCGCGTTCGCCGGGGCACGGCGGCGAACGCGAGAGCGCGGAAAACGGTTTGCCCGCCGCCGTTAGAATGACCGCATGGACATTCCGCTCCTCGTGCCCTAGCGGACGTATCCCTCCCGCCAAGACCCGTCCCCGTACGGCAGCACGTCCGTACGTCCCGTCGCCTGGAGTACGTCCATGATCACCGCCACTGGCGTCGAGCTGCGAGCCGGCGCCCGGATCCTCATCGAGTCCGCCTCCTTCCGGGTGGCCAGGGGAGACCGCATCGGCCTCGTCGGCCGCAACGGAGCGGGAAAGACCACCCTCACCAAGTGCCTGGCCGGCGAGGGCATCCCGGCCGGCGGCACCATCACCCGCGGCGGACAGGTCGGCTACCTGCCGCAGGACCCGCGCACCGGCGACCTGGACATGCTCGCCCGCGACCGGATCCTGGCCGCCCGCGGCCTGGACACCGTGCTGCGCGGCATGCGCGACAGCGAACAGCGGATGGCCAACGGCTCGGGCGACGTCCGCGAGCGCGCCATGCGGAAGTACGAGCGCCAGGAGACGGAGTTCCTGACCAGGGGCGGCTACGCGGCGGAGGCCGAGGCGGCCACCATCGCGGCCAGCCTCGGCCTGCCCGACCGCATCCTCGCCCAGCCGCTGCACACCCTTTCCGGCGGCCAGCGGCGCCGCGTCGAGCTCGCCAGGATCCTCTTCTCGGACGCCGACGTCCTGCTGCTCGACGAGCCCACCAACCACCTGGACGCCGACTCCATCGTCTGGCTGCGGGACTTCCTCAAGACCTACCGCGGCGGGCTCATCGTCATCTCGCACGACGTCGACCTCATCGAGACCGTGGTCAACAAGGTCTTCTACCTGGACGCCAACCGCGCCCAGATCGACGTCTACAACATGGGCTGGAAGCAGTACCAGATCCAGCGCGAGGCCGACGAGAAGCGCCGCAGGCGGGAGCGGGCCAACGCCGAGAAGAAGGCCGCCGCGCTCAACGCCCAGGCCGACAAGATGCGCGCCAAGGCCACCAAGGCCACCGCCGCGCAGAACATGGCCAAGCGCGCCCAGCGGCTGCTCTCCGGCATCGAGGCCGAGCGGCAGCAGGACAAGGTCGCCAAGCTGCGCTTCCCCGACCCGGCGCCGTGCGGCAAGACCCCCCTGATGGCCGACGCCCTGTCCAAGTCCTACGGCTCGCTCGAGATCTTCACGGACGTCTCGCTCGCCATCGACAAGGGCTCCCGGGTCGTCATCCTCGGCCTCAACGGCGCCGGCAAGACGACGCTGCTGCGGCTGCTGGCCGGCGTCGAGAAGCCCGACACCGGCGAGGTGACCCCGGGCCACGGGCTCAAGCTCGGCTACTACGCGCAGGAGCACGAGACCCTGGACCCGCGGCGCACCGTGCTGGAGAACATGCGCTCCGCCGCCCCCGACCTGGACATGGTCGCCGTCCGCAAGACGCTGGGCTCCTTCCTGTTCTCCGGCGACGACGTCGACAAGCCGGCCGGCGTCCTCTCCGGCGGCGAGAAGACCCGCCTGGCCCTGGCCACCCTCGTGGTCTCCTCGGCCAACGTGCTGCTGCTCGACGAGCCCACCAACAACCTGGACCCGGCCAGCCGCGAGGAGATCCTCGGCGCGCTGCACAGCTTCAGCGGCGCGGTGGTGCTGGTCACCCACGACGAGGGCGCCGTCGACGCGCTCCAGCCCGAGCGGATCATCATGCTGCCGGACGGCGTGGAGGACCTCTGGAGCCAGGACTACGCGGACCTCGTCGCCCTCGCCTGACCCGCGGGACACCCCTGGCGCGCGTGTGCGTCGTGCCTCCGACGGTCGTTTGTGATCATGCGTGGTGGATCATTCGGCCGACGGTTGATCATTCATCTGAGTGAGGGCGGCTCGTACCCCGGCGTGTCGACGCGCCGGGCAACGGGCGGTGCCCCCGGTCCAGGCGATCCGCTGGTCCGATCCAGTGACGGCCCCTGACCTGCGCTTTCGTCCCCCGCCTCGGAACCCTCGCCGCCCGTGGGCCCAGGCGGGGCCCGGAATCGCGTTGTCCGCTTGTCGTACGGACCCAGACGAATGGGTGGCCAGGAAGCCGGATAGGGGTGATCATGAGAAGTCCAGAGCGCACTTCCACGAGGAGGCACGGGTGGCCGAGACTCTGAAGAAGGGCAGCCGGGTGACCGGCCCCGCTCGCGAGAAGCTCGCGGCGGACCTCAAGCGGAAATACGAGTCGGGTGCGAGCATCCGGGCACTGGCGGAGGAGACGGGCCGGTCGTACGGCTTCGTCCACCGCATGCTCAGCGAGGCGGATGTCACACTCCGCGGGCGCGGCGGCGCCACCCGGGGCAAGAAGGCGGCCCCCACCCCCTGAGGCCGACGGCCCACGGCGGCCGCTACGCTACCGGTCAGTTACTGGTGAGTAGCGACCGGAGGTGGCCGTGGTCCCGCAGAACCAGCAGAACCCACTCGTCGACAGGGACGGTGTGCGTCTCACCGTCGACGGCGCCGTGGCCACGGTCACGCTGACCGTCGCGGCGCGGCGCAACGCCCAGACCCCCGCGATGTGGCGGGCACTCACCGAGGCGGGCCGCGCCCTCCCCGGCAGCGTCCGGATCGTGGTGCTGCGCGCCGAGGGCGTCTCCTTCTCCGCCGGCCTTGACCGGCGGGCCTTCACCGCCGAGGGCATCGACGGCGACATCTCCTTCCTGACCCTGGCCCGCGCCACCGACGCGGACCTCGACGCCACGATCGCCTCCTTCCAGGAGGCGTTCACCTGGTGGCGCCGCAACGACCTGGTCAGCGTCGCCGCCGTCCAGGGCCACGCCATCGGCGCCGGCTTCCAACTGGCACTCGCCTGCGACCTGCGGATCTGCGCGGCCGACGCGCAGTTCGCGATGCGGGAGACCTCGCTGGGGCTCGTGCCGGACCTGGGCGGCACCAAGCCGCTCGTCGAACTCGTCGGCTACGGCCGGGCCCTGGAGATCTGCGCCACCGGCCGCGCCGTCCAGGCGGCTGAGGCCGAACGCATCGGCCTGGCCAACCTCGTCGTCGCCCCCGACGAACTCCCGGCCGCCACCGCCGACCTCGTCGCGGCCCTGCTGGCCGCGCCGCGCGACGCGGTGATCGAGACCAAGGCGTTGCTACGGGCGGCCTCCGGCCAGGACTACGACACACAGCGCGCCACGGAGCGCGCGGCGCAGGCGCGGCGCCTGCGGGACCTGGCCGACGTGGTGCGGTGACGGGGTTTTGCCCCCACCCGCC
>NZ_SMKI01000456.1 GCF_004348415.1 Streptomyces hainanensis | reverse complement strand
CCCCCTGGACGGCCATGGCCGTGGCGAAGGGGTCGGCTGGGCTGTGGACCTCGCCGCGGCGCAGCAGAACGGTGCGCGGCGGGTCGTGCGGGGCGGCGCTGACGGCGGCCGGTTGGCAGCCGGGCCGGCTGCACGCGGCGCAGGCCGAGCGGTGGGCCGACGCGCTCAGCGGGCACCGTTCCCCGCACGGGCACCCGCACCAGCTGTTTCCGGCCGCGTTCGAGGCGTGGGCCGAGTTGGGGGCCGTCACGCTGCGCCCGACCGGTCCCGGGGTGGAGCTCGCGGCCGGCACCGTGGTGATCGACCCGCTGCTCGGCCGGCACTGGGCCAGGACGCTGGGCGAGTTGGGGCGCGCGTTGGGCACGGAGCTGTGCCCGCTGGGCGCCGAGGGCGGCGGCACGGCCCTGTTGGCGGTGGACCGCCAGGGGCGGCTCTACTGCGTCGACCACACGGGCGACTGGTATCTGGGCCACGACGTGCTGACCGGGCTCAGCACGTTACTGACCGGGACGCGCCCGCACCGTCTGGTGCCCCCCGACCCGGACTGAGCCGGGGGCCCGGCGGGGCCGCCGGCTACCCGGGCCGGCGGTTACCGGGCCGGCGGCCGTTCCGCCGCGCGGATCGTGTCGCGGTAGGCGCGGGCCGCGCCGCGGAGCGCGGTCTCCGGGTCGACGCCGGCCGCCTCCGCCTCGGCGGCCAGCACGAGCAGGCGGTAGCCGTAGTCGTCGGCCCGCCCGGCCGGCGCCGCCGGCTCGGCGGGCCCGGGCAGCGGCAGGCCGGCGTGGCGGGCGCGGGCGGTGAGCTTGGTGGCCAGGGCGAGGCCCGGCTGGGAGAGCGGCACGCCGTCCGTCACCGACTCGCGCCGCTTCTCCTCGGCCTTGGCGGCGAACCAGAGCGCCTTGACGTCCTCGGGTGTCTCGGCGTGCGCGTCGCCGAAGACGTGCGGGTGGCGGCGGACCAGCTTGGCGACGATGCCGGCGGCCACGTCGTCGATGTCGAAGGGCTCCTCGGGGTTCTCCTCGGCGATCCTGGCGTGGAAGATCACCTGGAGGAGCACGTCGCCCAGCTCCTCCCTGATCTCCGCCGCGTCGCCGGACTCGATGGCCTCGACCAGCTCGTAGACCTCCTCGACGCCGTACCTGGCGAGGCCGGCGCTGGTCTGCGTCGCGGACCAGGGGCACTCGGCGCGGACCCGGTCCATCACCTGGACCAGGTCGAGCAGCCGCGCGCCCGGCAGGTCGTAGGAGCCGGGCAGCAGTTCGAGGGCGGGCAGGGCGGTGACCCGGCCGGAGCCGGCCAGCGCCGCCAGCTCCTCGGTGAGCCGCGGCTCGCCGTCGGCGGCGGACAGCACCACCACGGAACGGTCGCCGGCGCAGGCCGCCACCAGTTCGGTGGCGCGCGGGTCCCGCGTCTCGACGGTGACGCCGGCGTCCTTGAGGTAGGGGAGCTGCGGGTGCCCGGCGTCCCGGCAGAGCACCAGGTCGGCGTCGCGCAGCTCCTGCCAGGCCGGCCAGGACAGCAGCCCGGGGGCCACCCGGTGGGTGGTGGTCAGCAGCACGATGCGGCCGGCGCGGGCGGCGCCGTTGGCGCCGTTGGCACCGGGGGAGCCGTCGTTGTCGTCGGTGGTGGTGCCGCGGGCCGGCGCGTCGTCGGTCGTCACGCGTTCGAGCGTAGCCGGCCGCCCCGGCGGGCTACGCCGGGTCGACGATCGGCAGGTCGTCGACCTGCTCGCCGCTCCGCAGCCACGGCTCGTCGGCCGCGACCAGCATGACCTGGGCGGCGTCCCACTCGCCGAACCGCGGGTTGATGTCCACCCCGACCCGGTTCGCGGTGCGGGTCAGCTCGTCGATGAACAGCTGCTGGCCGTTCGGGTCGAGGTCGGCGCCGATCCGCTGGGCGAGGCCCTGGAACAGCAGCTGGCTGCGGATCGTGGCGTCGATCTGGTCGTCGCCGGCCAGCGGGACGCCGCCCTGCGGCATCAACGCGGCCTGTCGCAGCTGCTCCTCGCCGCCGATGTTGGCGACGACGTTGGCCCGCTCCTCCTGCACCTGCCGGCGGGTCACCTCGACGCCGGCGTCGGCGGCGGCCTGCTCCAGGACCTCCATGTACACCAGGGAGTTGACCGTCTGCTGGGTCAACCCGGCGGTGGTGGAGATCAGTTCGTCCGCGTTGGGCTGCTCGCGCTGCGCGTCGCGCACGGCGTCGACGCTTGCCTGCACGGAGGCCAGCGAGATGCTGCGGTCGCCCACGACGGCCGCGTCGCCGGGGCGGGCGTCCGTGGAGCAGCCGGTCAGCAGCGGGGTGGCGGCGAGCAGCGCGACGGCGGCGGCGGATACGGACAGCGCGGACGTACGGCGACGCTTCACTTGAGCACTCCCGTGTGCTGATGATCCGGTCGGTCGGTGGCTGCTCGATCCTATGCAGACGAAGCGGCGAAGACCAGGTCATCGTCACCCGCACCGTGGGGGCCACGCCGGGGTGAACCGCCGGTGAACGTTCGGCGACCCCGCCGGCGTGGTCCTGACGTGGTGCGGCGGCGACTTGACCTTTCCCCTACGGGAGGTACCACCCTTGGGCAGGGGTCCCCTAGGGGTAAAGCACGACTTTCTCCGACCCCAGGGTCGTTCTTGGGGGCGACGCGGAGCCGGCAGGGGGTTGCCTAGGCTCTGGGGAGAATTCGTGCAGGGGCCCGAAAAGAACCGAATCCACACTCTTTGCTTCGCTCTTCGAAGGAGACGGAACGTGACAACGGCTGTAGTGAATCCGACGACCGGGGGCAGCGGAGGGCACTCGGCCGTGGCCGCGCGAGCGGAGGGCGTGGTCAAGGCCTACGGCTCGGGCGAGACCCGGGTGGTGGCCCTGGACAACGTGTCGGTCGACATCGAGCGCGGTGGCTTCACGGCGATCATGGGGCCTTCGGGGTCCGGTAAGTCGACGTTGATGCACTGTCTGGCGGGTCTGGACACGGTCTCCAGCGGGCGGATCTGGATCGGGTCCACGGAGATCACCGGGCTGAAGGACAAGAAGCTCACCAAGCTGCGCCGCGACCACATCGGCTTCATCTTCCAGGCGTTCAACCTGCTGCCCACCCTCAACGCCATCGAGAACATCACCCTCCCGATGGACATAGCCGGCCGCAAGGCCGACACCGAGTGGCTCGACCGCGTCGTCACCACCGTCGGCCTCGCCGACCGCCTCAAGCACCGCCCCAACCAACTCTCCGGCGGCCAGCAGCAGCGCGTCGCCGTCGCCCGCGCCCTCGCCGCCCGACCCGAGATCATCTTCGGCGACGAACCCACCGGAAACCTCGACTCCCGCGCCGGCGCCGAAGTCCTCGGCTTCCTCCGCCGCTCCGTCGACGAACTCGGCCAAACCATCGTCATGGTCACCCACGACCCCGTCGCCGCCGCCTACGCCGACCGCATCGTCTTCCTGGCCGACGGCCGCATCGTCGACGAGATGCGCGAGCCGACGGCCGACCGGGTGCTGGACCGCATGCGTGGCTTCGACGCCCAGGGGCGTACGTCGTGACCGTCCTCAAGACCTCGCTGCGCAGCTTCTTCTCCCACAAGGGCCGGATGGCCCTCTCGGGGATGGCCGTGGTGCTCTCGGTGGCGTTCGTCTGCGGCACCCTGGTGTTCACCGCCACCATGAACACCACGTTCGACAAGCTCTTCGCCCAGTCCGCCTCGAACGTCATGATCGCGCCCGCCGAGGACGGGGACGAGGGCAGCTCGTTCGAGGACACCGGCCCCGCCACCGGCATCCCGGACGCCGTGCCGGCCTCGGTGGTCGACGAGATCTCCTCGGTCGACGGCGTCGCCGAGGTCACCGGCAACGTCGCGGCCTCCAACGCCGTCGCCGCCGACGCGGACAACGAGAACCTCGGCCCCACCACCGGCGCCCCGACCATCGTCACCAACTGGTCGGACATCGAGCTGCGCACCTCGGAGATCCGCGAGGGCGCGGCGCCGTCCGGGCCGGGCCAGGTCATGGTCGACGGCGACACCGCCGACAACAAGGACATCGCCGTCGGCGACCCGATCCGGCTGATCACCGCCATCGGCGACTACGAGACCACGGTCAGCGGCATCGTCGACTTCACCGTCACCAACCCCGGCGCCGCGATCTTCTACCTCGACCTCCCGACCGCCCAGGAGTACCTGCTGGGCGGGGCCGACGGCTACACCCAGATCTACGTCGACTCCACCGGCGCCGTCAGCGACACCGACCTCAAGTCGGCCATCGCCTCCGTCGTCGGCGCCGACACCTACAAGCTCCAGACCTCCGACGAGTACATCGAGGAGAACCGCGACGCCCTCGGCGACGTCCTGTCGATCCTCGAGTACGTGCTGCTCGGCTTCGCCGGCCTGGCGCTGCTGGTCGGGATCTTCCTGATCGTCAACACCTTCTCCATGCTGGTCGCCCAGCGCACCCGGGAGATCGGCCTGATGCGGGCCATCGGCTCCAGCCGCCGCCAGGTCAACCGCTCGGTGCTCATCGAGGCGCTGCTCCTCGGCGTCATCGGCTCGGTGCTCGGCTTCGGCGTCGGCATCGGCATCGCCGTGGGCCTGATGGCCCTGATGAGCGCGGTCGGCATGAACCTCAGCACCGAGGACCTGACGATCAACCCGAACGTGCCGATCGTCGGCATCGTGCTCGGCGTCGTCGTCACGCTGCTCGCCGCCTACATCCCGGCCCGCCGGGCCGGCAAGATCAGCCCGATGGCCGCGCTGCGCGACGCCGGCATGCCGGACGACGTCCGGGCCGGCCGGATCCGCGCCGGCCTCGGTGCGGCCTTCACGCTCCTCGGCCTCGGCGCCCTGGCCGCCACCGCCTCGGTCGACTCGGCCGCGGACGGCGCGGGCTTCCTCGCCATCGGCGTGGTGCTCAGCCTCGTCGGCCTGATCCTGGTCGGCCCGGCCCTGGTGGGCCTGGTGGTCCGCGGGCTCAGCGCGGTGCTGCTCCGCGGCTTCGGCTCCGTCGGCCGGCTCGCCGAGCGCAACGCGCTGCGCAACCCGCGCCGCACGGGCGCCACCGCCTCCGCCCTGATGATCGGCCTCGCGCTGGTCGCCGGGCTCTCGGTGGTCGGCTCCTCGATGGTGGCCTCCGCGACCGAGGAGATAGACGAGTCGGCCGGCGCCGACTACATCATCACCACCTCCAACTTCATGCCGGTCCTCCCCGAGGCCAGCGCGGCGGTGCGGGGCGTGGCGGAGCTCGACCACGTCACCGAGATCCGGTACATGGAGACGGCCGTCGTCATGCCGAACGGCGAGGACGTCGACGTCGACCTGACCGCCGCCGACCCGACCTACCAGCAGGACTTCGCCATGGACGTGGTCGAGGGCGACCTCGACGAGGCGTTCGGCCCCGGCTCCATCTCGGTGGGCAGCGACGACGCGGAGGAGTACGGCATCGGGATCGGCGACGAACTGCCGGTCGCCTTCGACGGCGGGGAGTCGGTCACCCTCACGGTGCGGGCGATCCTCTCCAGCGACGCCATGGTCAGCAACGGCACCTGGTACGTCTCCACGGAGACCGCCAGGAGCGCCGTCCCCGAGGAGGCCATGCCGCTGCCGGGCATGCTCTTCGCCGGCGCGGTCGACGGCCAGGAGGACGCGGCGCGCACCGCGCTCGACGCGGCCATGAACCCCTATCCGCAGATGGAGGTCCGCGACCAGGCCGAGTACAAGGAGCTGATCCAGGACCAGGTCGGGCAGCTGCTCAACATGGTCTACGGCCTGCTGGCGCTGGCGATCATCGTCGCGATCCTCGGCGTGATCAACACCCTCGCCCTCTCGGTGGTGGAGCGCACACGGGAGATCGGCCTGATGCGGGCGATCGGCCTGTCGCGGCGGCAGCTGCGGCGGATGATCCGCCTGGAGTCGGTCGTCATCGCCCTCTTCGGCGCGCTCCTCGGCCTCGTCCTCGGCCTCGCCTGGGGCGCGGCGGGCCAGCAGCTGATGGCGCTCGAAGGGATGCGGGTCCTGGAGATCCCGTGGTCCACGATCATCACGGTCTTCATCGGCTCCGCGGTGGTGGGCCTGCTGGCGGCCCTGATGCCGGCGTTCCGGGCCGGCCGGATGAACGTCCTCAACGCGATCGCCACCGAGTAGCGACGGCCGGGGGTTTTCCCCCCACCCACC
>NZ_SMKI01000455.1 GCF_004348415.1 Streptomyces hainanensis | reverse complement strand
GTGCATGACCGTCTCCGAGGACGAGGCCCGCCGGGTGGCCGAGGGCGCCAGGCAGCGCGAGTGGCGAGGACCGAGCTTCGCCCGCGAGCTGTTCCTGGGCCGGGCGATCGGCCATCACCACCGGCGGCGATGCCGACACCTGGGGGTACAACGGCGCCCTGCTCGGCCCCACCCTGCGGGTGCGCAGCGGCGAGCAGATCCGCGTCAACGTCCGCAACGACCTCGACGAGGCGACCACCGTGCACTGGCACGGCATGCGGCTGCCCGCCGCCTGCGACGGCGGCCCGCACCAGAAGATCGAGCCCGGCGCCACCTGGTCCCCGACCTGGAAGGTCTTCCAGCCGGGCGCCACCCTCTGGTACCACCCGCACCCGCACGGCAGCACCGAGGTCCACGTCTACCGAGGCCTCGGCGGCATGCTCCTCGTCGACGACGACGAGACGACGAGTGAACACCTCCCGCACCGCTACGGCCAGGACGACATCCCCCTCATCGTCCAGGACAAGACCTTCGACGAGTTCGGCAAATTCGTCGAGGCGGACCGCCGCGGTGTCGGCATGCTCGGCACCACCCTGCTCGTCAACGGCGCGGTCGGCCCCACCTTCCAGGTCACCTCGGAGCTCACCCGCTTCCGGCTGCTCAACGCCTCCACCGCCCGCAGCTACTCCTTCGGCTTCTCCGACGACCGCCCGTTCCACATCATCGCCAGCGACGGCGGCCTGCTCGACGCCCCGGTGTCGGTCGACCGCGTCAGGCTCACCCCCGCCGAGCGCGTCGAGATCGTCGTCCGCATGGCCCCCGGCGAGCGCGTCGTCCTGCACTCCTACCCGCAGGACCTCGGCGCCCCCGGCATCCCGACCGGCGCCGACGACCAGTTCGACGTGCTGCCGCTGATCGCCGCCGGCAAGCTGCGCCCGTCGCCCCAGCTGCCGCACCGGCTGACCCGGGTGCGGCGGCTCGACCCCGGCACGGCCGTGGCCACCCGCGACTTCGAGCTGCGCAGCGACCGGATCAACGACGAGCACATGGACATGGCGAGGATCGACCAGGTGGTCACCGTCGACACCGTCGAGATCTGGCACGTCACCAACGTCAGCCTCGTTCCGCACAACTTCCACGTGCACGGCATGCAGTTCCAGGTGGTCAGCGTCGACGAACAGCCGCCGCCGGCCGAGCTCGCGGGCTGGAAGGACACCGTGTTCGCCCCGCCCGGCGTCCAGCTCCGGCTCGTCATGCGGTTCGCCAAGTACAGCGACCCCGACCTGCCGTACATGTACCACTGCCACCTGCTGTGGCACGAGGACGCCGGCGTGATGGGCCAGTTCGTCGTGGTCAAGCCGGGCGAGGAAGCCGGCACCGTCACCACCGGGCTCGACTGGCCGCACCCGGACACCCCCCCGCTGCCACCGTCGCACGACGGCCTCCATGGTTGACCCGGGGCCGGCCGTGGGTAGCCAGAGCCTCGGAGGTGCGTGCCCATGGCCGACAGCCGGAACGTGACCGAGACCGCCGACGTCGTCGTGGTGGGTGCCGGCCCGGCCGGCTCCGCCGCAGCGTACCACCTCGCCCGGCACGGCAAGGACGTGCTGCTGCTGGAGAAGTCCGAGTTCCCCCGCGAGAAGGTCTGCGGCGACGGCCTGACGCCCCGCTCGGTGCGCCACCTGATCCGGATGGGCATCGACATCGACGCCCCCGGCTGGCACCGGACGCGCGGCGTGCGGTTCTTCTCCCACGACACGCGCGTCGAGGTCGACTTCCGGGAGAACACCCGCTACCCGGGCTTCGGCCTGAGCCGCTCCCGACACGACTTCGACGAGATCCTGGCCCGACACGCCGCCGAGGCGGGGGCCAGGCTGTGCACCGGAACCCACGTCACCGAGCCGCTGCTCGACCGCGCCGGCCGGGTCACGGGCGTGGCCGCCCGGGCCGGCGGCGAGCCGGTCGACTACACGGCGCCGCTGGTGATCGCCGCCGACGGGGTGTCGGCGCGGCTCGCGCTGGCGCTCGGCGTGCAGCGGCTGCCCAACCGGCCGATGGCCACCGCGATCCGCCGCTACCACCGCTCGGCGGCCGGCCACGACGACCCGTACTTCAGCATCTGGGGCGACCTCGACGTGCGCCCCGGCGGCCCGCCGCTGCCCGGCTACGGCTGGATCTTCCCGATGGGCGACGGGCGGGTCAACGTCGGCCTCGGCCTCGTCCACGGCGCGCCCTCCGGCTCGACCGACACCCGCCGGCTGCTCGACGACTGGATGCCGCGCACTCCGCGTGAGTGGGGCCTCGACGACCCCGCCTCGATCGACGGGCCGGTGCGCGGCGCCGCCCTCCCCATGGGCTTCAACCGGCTGCCGCACTACACCCGCGGCCTGCTGCTCGTCGGCGACTCGGGCGGCATGGTCAGCCCCTGGGCGGGCGAGGGCATCGCCTACGCCATGGAGGCCGGCGAGCTCGCCGCCGACGTCGCCGTCACCGCGCTGGCCCGCCCGGCCGGGCCGTCCCGCGAGTCCGCGCTCCAGCGCTACCCCCGCGAGATCCACCAGCGCCTCGGCCGCTACTACCGGCTCGGCAACGTGTGGGCGGCGCTGCTGAGCCGGCCCCGGTTCACGTCCTTCCTCAGCCGCCGCCTCATCACCTCGCCGCCCGTGGCGCGCGTGCTGACCCAGCTGATCACCAACACCACGGACGACGGCCGCGACGTGGCCGACCGCCTCATCAACGCCCTGGTCCGCGCCGTCCCGTCCCGCGCCCCGCGCTGACGCCCGGCTACTGCCTCGGGGCGGCGGCCCGCACCGGGTGCTTGCTCAGGATCGAGACCCGGTTGAAGGCGTTGATGGTGATCGCCACCCAGATCGCCGCGGATATCTCGTCCTCGGTGAGCTCGCGGCGGGCGGCCGCGTAGGCGGCCTCCTGCGCTGCCGCGTCCGCCGGGTGGGTGGTGGCCTCGGCCAGCGCCAGCACGGCGCGTTCGCGCGGGGTGAACAGCTCGGTGTCGCGCCAGGCCGGCAGCACGCCGAGGCGCTGGGTGGTCTCGCCGCCGCGCAGCGCGGCGCGGGTGTGCAGGTTGAGGCAGAAGGCGCAGCCGTTGAGCTGGGAGACCCGCACGTTGACCAACTCGACAAGACCCCGGTCGAGGCCCGCCTCGGCGGCCGTGGCCCTGACCTGCTCGGCCGCCTGGACGAACGCCTGGTACGCGGCCGGGCTCCGCTTGTCGACGAACACCCGCCGGCCCGTGGCCCGCTCCGCCATGTCACTCATCCCGTCTCCTTCGTCTGCTGGCACAGTGGGCCTATCATCGAGCCGTGGTCGTTGGTTGAATATGAAACCACATGGTGAGCGGAGGACGTCAGGTGAGCAACGTCGAGCTGAAGCCCACGGAGGTGCGGTGTGGAACCGAACCGGAGCCGGAGGCCGGGCCCGCGCGGGTGGAGGTGCTGACGGCCAGGTCCGTGCCGCTCGGCGGCCCCCGGGCGATGACCGTGCGGCGCACCCTGCCGCAGCGGGCCAGGACCCTCATCGGCGCCTGGTGCTTCGCCGACCACTACGGCCCCGACGACGTCGCCGAGTCCGGCGGCATGGACGTCGCCCCGCACCCGCACACCGGCCTCCAGACGGTCAGCTGGCTCTTCAGCGGCGAGATCGAGCACCGCGACAGCATGGGGAACCACGCCTACGTGCGGCCCGGTGAGCTCAACCTGATGACCGGCGGCCACGGCATCGCCCACTCAGAGGTCTCCACCGCACGCGCCACCCTGCTGCACGGCGTGCAGCTCTGGGTCGCGCTCCCCGAGGCCGACCGGAACGCGCCCCGCGACTTCCAGCACCACGTGCCGTCGCCCGTCGCGCTGGACGGCGGCGAACTCCGGGTGTTCCTCGGCTCGTTGGGCGGCGTGACCTCCCCCGTCCGCACCTTCACCCCGCTGCTCGGCGCCCAACTCGTCCTGGAGCCAGGCGCGTCCGTCACCCTCGCCGTCGATCCCGGCTTCGAACACGGCGTCCTCGTCGACCAGGGCGTCGTGCGCCTCGGGGAACAGGCCCTTGAGGCCGCCGAGTTGGGCTTCCTCGACGTCGGCGCCCACGAGCTGACCCTCACCAACGAGACGGCGGAGCCGGCGCGTTCGATCCTGCTCGGCGGCCCGCCGTTCGGGGAGGAGATAGTGATGTGGTGGAACTTCATCGGCCGGAGCCACGAGGACATCGTCCGGGCCAGGGAGGACTGGGAACACGCCGCCGACCGCTTCGGCGCCGTCGCGGGCTACCCGGGCGACCGGCTGCCGGCCCCCGCCCTGCCGAACGCCACCATCACCCCGCGCCGCAACCCCGCGCCGAAGAGAGGCCAGCGATGACCGAGCCCGCCGACGAGACGCCGCGCGTCGAGCACGCCCCCGACCGCCACCGCTACGAGATCAGCCTGGCCGGCGAACTCGCCGGCTTCGCCGCCTACCGCGACCGCGGCGAACAACGCGTCTTCTACCACACGGAGATCGACGACGCCTTCGCCGGCCACGGCCTCGCCTCGATCCTCGTCACCGCCGCGCTGAACGACGTGCGCGAGACGGGGAAGCGGATCGTGCCGGTCTGCCCGTACGTCGCCAAGTACCTCAAGAAGCACGACGAGTTCGCCGACCTCACCGACCCGGTGGACCGGGAGGCCATCCGCTGGCTGCGGGAGCAGCAGGGCTGAGCCCCGCCCTCCTCAAGCGGGTGTCACAGGTTCGAATCCTGCCGGGGGCACCGGTTCAAAGGGTGTGCACGCACATGGTGATGCCGATCCGGGAGTGACGGAGGATCCCCATCACGACGCGGGGCGCGACGCCAGCTACCCGCAACGTAAGCGCGTATCGCCAGGCGCCAGGTCAGAGAAGGTCCCGCCAGAAGGGAACCGTCGCTTGCGGGGCCCAGCTCCCATCGACCTCACCCCGTGCCTCGTCAAACTCCTGGTGCAGGTAGTCGACCAGGTCCAGCCCGTAATAAATGATGTCGGTCTGCCACAACGAGAGCACCGGATGCCCGAAGGCTCCCCGGCCGGCGGGCAGGTACCGGTGGGCGTACACGGGCACCAGCACCGGCACATCCAGCAGATGATGCCGGGCCGCATCCAACGCCGCTGACCCGTCAGACGGACGCTCACCCCAACCCTCGTACCAGAACCCGTTGTGCTCAACATCGAGCAGAACACCCTCGACCGGCCAGTCGAGTTGCCGACGCAAGCTGTCCAGATCGCCGCCACGCCACTCCGGCCACGGCCTGGACCAGGTCTGCCCCTCCTCGGGTGGCGCGTTGACCGGAAGGCCAGCCGCGAGAAACGCCCGGTGATCGTCCGCGAACTCGAAGCCGTATTCGCGTTCGATGCACTCGAACTCGGTGTCCGTCAGCCCGGGCTCGAACTCATAACGGCCTGTCTCCGCCAGACGGCGTGCGGCCTCCCCACCCCGACGTACTCCCTCATAGCTGATCACCACCACACGCTAGCGCCAACCGAAGCCCACAGTCATCCAGGTTCCGCGCGCTCTGCCGCCGGTGGCGGGCGCGGTCGGGAGTCGCCGGGCACCGCCACCAGAAGGCCAACACCCGGCCGCTCTCGCGCGCCACATGGTCGAGCGGCCCGTCCAGCCGGCCACCCCGCCCGGTCGTCACCACATCGGCGTGACGAAGCCGTCGACGCCCTCGCCGAGGCCGAGTGGCCGGCTCCCGAAGAGACCAGGGTGTTGTACCTCATCGCCTGCGCGGCCGGCCCCGCGCAGTACCTCGACCAGGGCGTTCGGCGGGCGCGGGCCGCCGGGTGGGACGTGTGCCTGATCCTCACGCCGTCCGCCGCCCGCTGGTGGGAGCCGCGGCTCCCGGAGCTCGCCGAGCTGACGGGGCATCCGGTGCGCTCCCGGTACAAGCTGCCCTGGGAGAAGGACGTGTTGCCGAAGGCGAAGGCGATGCTGGTGGCGCCGCTGACCACCACCAGCGCCTGCAAGTGGGCCGCCGGCATCACCGACACCGTCGCGCTCGGCCTCCCCGCGGAGGGCGTGCGTCTGGGGGTGCCGGTGGTGGCCATGCCGTTCTGGTCCACCGCGGCGCGTCTTCTGCCGTGTCGGGATCGCTGACGCCTCCGCCGTCGCAGGGATGGGCACACCTTCGCGCGAGTTCCTTGGGTTTTCCAAGGAACTCGCGAACGGGCCCGCCCCGCCC
>NZ_SMKI01000454.1 GCF_004348415.1 Streptomyces hainanensis | reverse complement strand
GTCCCGGGGGCGAAGCCCCCGGAAGCCGGTCCTGCGCGGCGGTGCCGCCGCAAGGCGGCCTTGGCACCGGCCGGTCGGCGGCGGCAGCCACGACGGCCTCGGCTACAGAAGCCGCCCCGTCGCCGCCACGTCCGCGTACCAGCGCGCGCTGGACTTCGGTGTCCGCCGCTGCGTCTCGAAGTCCACGTGCACGACCCCGAACCGCTTGCTGTAGCCGTACGCCCACTCGAAGTTGTCCATCAGGGACCACAGGTAGTAGCCCCGCACGTCGGCGCCCTGCCCGATGGCCTCGTGGATGGCGGCCAGGTGGCCCCGCAGGTAGGCGATCCGGTTGGGGTCGTGCACCGCGCCCGAGTCGTCCTGCTTGTCGTCGAAGGCCGCGCCGTTCTCCGTGACGTAGAGCGGCAGCCCCGGCGCCTCCCGGCTGAAGCGCAGCAGGAGGTCGGTGAGGCCGGTGGGGTCGATGACCCAGCCCATGTCCGTGCGGTCGCCGGGCGCCAGGTGGAACTCGACGCTCTCGGAGCCGACCCACGGCGAGTGGTCGGAGACGCCGTGCGCGTGGTTGCGGGCCGCCGGGCGGCCGGCGACCGGCGCCGAGACGACGGTCGGCGTGTAGTAGTTGAGGCCCAGGTAGTCGAGCGGCTGGTGGATGGCCGCCTCGTCGCCGTCCCGCACGAAGGACCAGTCGGAGACGCGCGCCGTGTCCTGCTTCAGGTCCTCCCCGTAGCCGCCGTGCAGCATCGGGTCCGAGAAGATCCGGGTGTGCAGCGCGTCGATCCGCCGCGCCGCGTCCCGGTCCTCCGGGGAGTCGGTGCGCGGCCTGATCACGCCGGGGTTGAGCGAGACGCCGATCTGCGCGTCGCGCGGCAGCACGGAACGCAGCGCCTGGGTGGCCAGGCCGTGGCCGAGGTTGAGGTGGTGCGCCGCCTTCAGCACCGACTCCGGCTCGGTGCGCCCCGGGGCGTGCACGCCGGAGCCGTAGCCGAGGAACGAGCTGCAGAAGGGCTCGTTCACGGTGGCCCACAGCCGCACCCGGTCGCCCAGCGCGTCGCCGACGATCCGGGCGTACTCCGCGTACCGCTCGGCGGTGTCCCTGACCGGCCAGCCGCCCGCGTCCTCGAGCTCCTGCGGGAGGTCCCAGTGGTAGAGCGTGAGCGACGGGGTGATGCCCCGTTCGAGCAGGCCGTCGGCGAGTGCCCGGTAGAAGTCGAGACCGCGCTGGACGGCCGGGCCCCGGCCGGTCGGCTGGACCCGGGACCAGGAGACCGAGAAGCGGTACGCGCCGAGGCCGAGCTCGGCCATCAGGTCGATGTCGCTCTGCCACTGGTGGTAGTGGTCGCAGGCGACGTCGCCGGTATCCCCGCCCAGCACCTTGCCCGGGGTGCGGGCGAAGGTGTCCCAGATGGACGGTGTGCGTCCGTCCTCCCGTGCCGCGCCCTCGATCTGGTAGGCGGCTGTCGCCGATCCCCACAGGAAGTCGGAGGGGAAGGACAGGGCCCCGGCGGTCTCGGTGGGGTCATTCTCAGTCATGGAAGCGCTCCCATTCTTGCTCGTGGATGAGGGTATCGAACGCCGCGCGCCGGGGGGTGCCCGCCCGCCGGCCGGGCGGCGGCCCGGCCGGCGAACCGAAGGGCTCAGCCCTTGAGCGCTCCATTCATGATGCCGCCGACGATCTGCCTGCCGAACAGCACGAACGCGATGAGCAGCGGCATCGTCGCCAGCAGCGCACCGGCCATGATCACGCCCTGGTCCTGCACGTAGCCGCGACCCAGGTTGGTCAGCGCCACCTGGACCGTCGGGTTCTGCTGGGTGAGCGCGATGATCGGCCAGAAGAACTCGTTCCAGGCCATGACGAAGGTCAGCATGCCCAGCACCGCCATGGCCGGCCTGGCGGCGGGGAAGACCACGTGCCAGACGATCCGCAGGCTGTTGGCGCCGTCCACCCGGGCGGCCTCGATGAGCTCGCTCGGCAGGGCCTGCGTCAGGAACTGCCGCATGAAGAACACGCCGAAGGCGCTGACCATCATCGGCAGGATGACGGCCTGCAGCCGGCCGGTCCACTCCAACTCGGCGATGGCCATGAACATCGGCACCACGGTGAGCTGCGGCGGCACCATCATGGTGCCGATGACGAGCAGCATCAGGAGGTTCTTCGCCCGGAACCGGAGTTTGGCGAAGGCGAAGCCGGCCAGGGTGGCGAACAGCACCGTCGAGACCGTGATGGTGCCGGCCACGAACAGCGTGTTGAGCATGGCCCGGCCCATGTTCGCGTCGGTCCACGCCGACTCGAGGTTGGTGAAGAGCCGCTCGCCGAACCAGAACGGCGGGGTCGACTCGGCGAGCCGCGCGTTGGTGTGGGACGAGGCGAACGCCTGCCACACCAGCGGGTAGAGCGAGCCGACGGTGAAGACCGTCAGGATGGTGTACGTCAGCCAGCCCGCGTGCATCTGACGCCCGGCGGTGCCCGCACGTCGCAGCCGACGGGGGCGACGGGCCCCCGGCGGATCCGCGGACGGCCCGGTGACCGGCTGCGTCTCGCTGGTCGTGGTCGCCATCAGTCCTCCTCCCCGCTGCTGCGGCCCACCCAGCGGGAGAGCACCCAGTAGACGAGCCCGATGACGATCAGCAGCAGGAACATCGTCCAGGCGATGGCCGAGGCACGGCCGAGGTGACGGTTGAACCAGCCCATCTCGTAGAGGTAGAGGCCCAGCGTCTGGTACTGGCCGCTGGCGCCGCCCTCGGCGCCGCCACCGCCGAACAGCATGGGCTCACCGAAGAGTTGGGTGGCGCCGATGGTCGAGACCACGATGGTGAACAGGATGGTCGGCCGCAGCGAGGGCAGCGTGATGTGGCGGAACTGCTGCCAGCGCGACGCGCCGTCGAGCGACGCCGACTCGTAGAGGTCGTTGGGGATGGACTGCATCGCGGCCAGGTAGATCAGCGTGTTGTAGCCGGTCCAGCGCCAGATCACGATGGAGGAGACGGCGAACTGCGACGTCCAGGTGCCCGACTGCCAGTCGATGTTGTCGATGCCGACGAGGCCGAGCGCCCAGTTGATCATGCCGTAGTCGCGGCCGTAGAGCATGGCGAAGACCAGGGCCGCGGCCGCCACCGAGGTGGCGTACGGGGTGAGGATCGCCACCCGGTACAACATGCTGCCGCGCAGCTTGTAGTTGAGCAGGTGGGCGAGCCCCAGCGCCATCAGCAGCTGCGGCACCGTGGAGATCACGCCGATGGTGAACGTGTTCTGCAGCGCGTTCCAGAAGAACTCGTCGTCCCACAGCCGCGTGTAGTTGTCGAAGCCCACCCACTCCATCTCGTTGGGGCGGCTCAGCGACACCTGGTGCAGCGAGGCCCAGCCCGTGTACAGCAGCGGGAAGAGGCCGAAGGCGGCGAAGAAGAGGAAGAACGGCAGGATGAACGCGTACGGGCTGTACCTGATGTCCCAGCGGTAGCGTCGGGAGCGCCGGGCGGCCCGCTTGGCCGCCTTCGGGTCGGCCGGCTCCGAGGGCCGGCGGCCGGGGTCTTTCCTGCGCGGGGCCGCGCCCCCCGGGGTGACGGGGGGCGCGGCCTCTCGGTGGTCAGTAGTCATCTACCTGTCCCGGTTGGATCCGCGTGTTCTGCTTATTCCGCGAGGGCGTTGTCGAGCGAGCTGACCACGGACTCCCAGGCGCTCTCCGGCGACTCGCCCTGCGCGTCGATCTGGACGAGACCCTGCGAGATGCTGTCCTGGATCACCTGGTCGTTCGGGCCGATCGGGCTGGACGGGATCTCCGCCGCGGCCGCCGAGAAGAACTGGCCGATGGGCGCGTCACCGAAGTACGGGTTGGTGGCGTTGAGCACCTCGGGCAGCTGCTGGGCCTCGGCCGAGCTGGGGTAGCTGCCGCGCTCGGAGAAGAGCCTGGCCTGCTGCTCGGGCGCGGTCAACCACGCGGCCAACTCCACGGCCGCGTCGCGGTGTTCGCCGGCCTCCGGGACACCGATGAAGGAGCCGCCCCAGTTGGACGGGGTCGGGGAGGCGGCGACGTTCCACAGGCCCTGGCCCTCGTCCCCGGCCTGGGCCGCGATGTGGCCGAGCATCCACGACGGGCAGGCGGAGAAGGTGGCGAAGGCGCCGTTGGCGATGGCGCGGTTCCAGTCGTCGGTGAACTGCTGCTGCTGGTTGGTGAGTCCGCGCTCGGACGCCTCGACGGCCAGGTCCCAGGCGTCGGACACGCCCTGGCTCTCCTGGTAGACGGTCTCGCCCGCCGCGTTGGTGTAGCGCTCCTCGTAGCCCGAGACCACGGCGTTGAACAGGCCCGGGGCCGAGTCCGTCCACGAGATGCCCTCGGGGCCGTCGGCCTGGAACTGCTCGCCCACGTCGAGGTACGACTCCCAGTCGGCGAAGAGCGCGCCCACCTCCTCGGGGTCGGTGGGCAGCCCGGCCGCCTCGAAGTAGTCGGTGCGGTAGCAGACGCCGGTGGGGCCGATGTCCGTGCCGAGACCGATCAGACGGCCGTCCGGGTCGGTGGCCTGGCCGACCTTGAACGGCATGAAGTGGCTGGGGTCCACGTTCTCGTACTCGTTGAAGTCGACCCAGGCGTCGCTGAGTTCGTTGGTCATCTCGGCGATGTTGCCGACCTCGATGGCCTGGATGTCGGCGAGCCCGCTGTTCTGCCCGAGGCGGGTGCGCAACTGGGCGATGTAGTCCGCGAGTTCGGTGACCGAGTCCTGCTCGATCGTGATGTCGGGGTTCAACTCCATGTACTCGTCGTAGAGTCCGGCCTCCTCGAAGCCGAACTGGCCGAACACCCCGACTCGCAGGGTTATCTGGCCGTCACTGTCGTCGTCGCTGTCGCTCGAACAGGCGGCGAGCAGCGAGACGGCGAGGACGCCGGTGACACCCATGGTGAGTGCACGGGTCCTTCTGCGGTGCGTTCGACGTGCGATGGCCTCATTGCGCATAACGGCTCGTCCTCCTGGCGCACACTGACGTTGCCTTCCCAGCGCTGCGGCGTGTGGGGGATGGGGGTGCCCTGGGCGTGGAACGTACGGGTTCTGTAGGGTCTCGATGGTATGGGAGCGCTCCCAATCGTGATGGGTTGAAGGGTTCCTGAGCCGTCACCAGTGTGTCAAGCGCCAGGGCGGTTCGTCAGGGATTCCGTGATGTAGTTGGATCCTGGGGGCAAACGGAGGGATGCGATGGCAGTGGCAAGACGCGGCGCCGGCCGCGACGGAAGACCGACCCTTGAACAGGTCGCGGCGCGAGCCGGAGTCGGCCGAGGGACGGTCTCCCGGGTGATCAACGGTTCCCCGCGGGTGAGTGACCGCACCCGGGCGGCGGTGGAGCAGGCGATCGCCGACCTCGGCTACGTACCGCACCAGGCGGCCAGGGCGCTGGCCGCCAACCGGTCCAACGCCATCGCCCTGGTGGTGCCGGAGGCGGAGGGCCGGCTGTTCTCCGAGCCCTTCTTCTCCGGGATAATCCGCGGCGTCAGCGCCGAGCTGGTCGACACCGACATCCAGCTGCTGCTGACGTTGATCCGGGCGCCCCGGGAGCGGGCGCGGTTCGCGCAGTACGCGGCGAGCGACCGGGTGGACGGCGTGCTGCTGGTCTCCGTCCACGGGGACGATCCGCTGCCCGACCAGCTGGCGGAGATGGGCCTGCCCGTGGTGATGACCGGCCGCCGCTCGGAGGACGAGCCGGTGCCCTACGTGGACTGCGACAACGTCGGCGGCGCGCAACAGGCCGTCGAACACCTGCTGGGCCGTGGCCGCTCCACGGTGGCGACCATCTCCGGGCCGGCCGACATGTACGCGGCGCGCTGCCGGCTCGACGGCTACCGGGAGGCGCTGCGCGCGGCGGGCAAGGCGGCGGACGACGAGCTGGTCGCCCGCGGCGACTTCACGGAGGAGAGCGGTTACGCGGCGATGCGGGAGCTGCTGGCGCGGCGGCCCACGCTCGACGCGGTGTTCTGCGCCTCCGACCCGATGGCGATGGGGGCCCGGCGCGCGCTGCGTGAGCTGGGGCGCTCGGTGCCAGGGGACGTGGCGCTGGTCGGCTTCGACGACTCGGCGCTCGCCCGACACATGGACCCGCCGCTGACCAGCGTCCGGCAGCCCACCGAGGGCATGGGCCGGGCGATGACCAGGGCGTTGCTCCAGCTGATCAACGAGGGCGGCCAGGACCGCCCGCACGTGCTGCTGCCCACGGAGTTGGTGCGTCGCGCGTCGTCCTAGCCCCCCGCCCGTCCCGAC
>NZ_SMKI01000453.1 GCF_004348415.1 Streptomyces hainanensis | reverse complement strand
GGGCGGGCCTTCGAGCCCCGGCAGCAGGCCGCGCACCGCCTCGCGCTGGGCCGGGCCCATGGCCTCGGCGAGGGCGCACGTGACGGTGTCGGCGAGGGCGGTGGACGCCTCGGCCAGCAGCCGTCGCCCCTTGTCGGTGAGCACGACCTCGACGCCGCGCCGGTCGCCGCAGACCGACCGCCGGCCGACCAGGCCGGCGTGCTGGAGGCAGGCGATCTGGTAGGTGAGCCGGGTCTTGGGCCGGCCGAGGGACTCGGCGATCCGGGTCATCCGCAGGGCGCCCGCCGGCTGGTCGGCGAGCAGGCAGAGCACCAGGAACTCGTCGTGCGAGACGTTGAGGCGGGCCTTCACCACGGAGCGCAGCCGTTGCTCGACGGCGCCGGTCGCGGCGAGCAGCAGCATCCAGGCCCGGAGCTCCGTGCGCAACGCGCCGCACGCGTCGCCGTGTTCGGTGCCTTCCGGCTGGTCGGCGGCGTGCTCGTCGGGTGAGGCCATGGCCTCCAGTCTATGCGTGCGCCACGATTCTCCCCGGCGTCAGTTGTCCAAAAATGGAGAAGTTGCTAGCGTGGCCCTCGCGTCACTCATCCAAATTTGTACGACCACCTTCGTGCGACCACCTTTTGTGCGATCACCTCTCTGGAGCGAGCCCATGACCGTCGCCGTCCGAACCGGAACGTGGCAACTCGACCCGGCCGCCTCCCGCGTGGGCATCAGCCACCGCGGGATGTGGGGTCTGATCACCGTCAGGGGGGCCTTCGCCACCGTCGGCGGGCGCGGCGAGGTCACGGCGGACGGCGCGGCCGCCGGCGTCGTCACCCTCGACGCGGCCTCGCTCGACACCGGCCACGCCAAGCGGGACGGCCACCTGCGGGGCGCCGGATTCTTCGACGCCGAACACCACCCCGAGATCACCCTCGCCGTCGACGGCGCGGAGCGCACCGGCGACGACACGGTGCGGGCCGCCGGGCGGCTCACCGTGCGCGGCGTCTCCCGGCCGATCACCGTGTCGGCCACGCTCGCCGACGTGGCCGACGACGCGCTCACGCTGACCACCGAGTTCACCGTGGACCGCGCCGAGTTCGGGGTGGGGCGGAAACAACTCGGCATGATGCCCGGCCTCACCACGGTGACGGCCACCCTCCGCTTCACCCGCGCCGCCGGCTGACGCCCGCCCCCCGCGGGTCAGCGGATCAGCGCGCCGGCCCGCCGTGGTCGGCCGTGATCCGCTCCACGGTGCGGTTGACGTCCGAGGGGGCGACGATGCCGACCGGGTGCCCCTCGTCGTCCAGCACCAGCAGCCGGTGCTCGGGGCCCGGCGTCATCCTGGTCACCGCCTCGGACAGCGGCTCGTCCGGGCGACTCACCTGGGTCTGGTCGAGCGGCAGCATGATCTCGCCGACCGTGAGCCGCCGCTGGTCGTCCTGGCCCACCCGCTCGGCCCGGTCCATGGTCAGCAGCCCCACCGCGTGGTGGTCGTCGCGCTCCGCCTCGCCGTTCCCGCGGTCCCTGGTGACCGGGAACGCCGAGTGCCGACCGGCCCGCGCCTCCCCGGAGAGGAATTCGCCGACCGTCTCCCGGGACGGCACCGTCACCGGGTCGCGGGTCATGGTGTCCCGGACCGCGACGCCGGACAACAGCTCCCGCAGCCTGGCCTGGCGGCCCTCCTCCGTGGCCGCCAGGACCAGGAACCAGCCGATGAGCGCCAGCCACAGCGCGGAGAACGCGGCGCTCCAGATGAACGCCCAGATCCCGAAGCCGACCAGCAGCCAGCCGAAGACCTGACCGGCCCGCGCGGCGCCGGTCGTCGCCCGCAGCCGGTCCCCGGTGCGCCACCACAGGAACGAGCGGAGCAGCCGACCGCCGTCCAGCGGCGCGGCCGGGATCACGTTGAACACGGCGAGCAGCACGTTGATGGTGGCCAGCCAGGCCGCCGACTCGACCAGCAGCCCGGACGCCCCGGCCACGTGGAACAGCCACGTCAACACGACGAAGAGGCCACCGAGCAGCAGGCTGACCAGCGGCCCGACCCCGGCGATCCGCCACTCGGCGCCCGGCGTCGGCGCCTCGGACCGCATCCGCGTCGCCCCACCGAGCAGCCACAGCACGATGTCCTCCACCTCGACACCGTTCCGCCTGGCCACGACGGCGTGCGCCAGCTCGTGCGCGAGCAGCGACGCGAAGAAGACCAGCGCCGTCCCGATGCCCACCAGGGTGTACAGCACCCAGCCGCGCCCCGGGTAGTCGTGCGGCAGCCGACCGGCGGCCAGCACGGCGGCGATCAGCGCGAAGATGACCAGGACACTCCAGTTGACGCCGATCCGGACGCCGGCGATCCGCCCCAGCATGAAGGTCGCGCGCACGGGTCACCACCTCGCCTCGGCCCGCTGTCAGTGCCCACGGTGGGACTGACCGGCGCCGAGTACCCCGCGCCGGCCGAACCATTCCCGTGCCGCGCTGTGCCGCCCTGCGCCGCCCCGTGCCGCCCCGTGCTGCCGAAGTGGGGCGAAGGCCTCAGACTGGACGCATGGCTCGGCCGAACGAGGAGGTCGAGGCGCTGCTCCAGGAGTACGCCGACCTCCTCGCCATCAGCGGCGGGGACGCGTTCAAGCAGCGCGCCTACGAGCGGGCCGCGCGCGCGATCGGCGGCTACCCGCAGGACGTGTCCAAGCTGGACGCCAAGGCCCTCAAGGGGATCCCGGGCGTCGGCAAGTCCATCGCCGACAAGATCGCCGAGTACCTGAGCACCGGCCACGTCGCCGCCATCGACGAGACGCGGTCGACGGTGCCGCCCGGCGTCCGCGAGCTGATGACCATCCCGACACTCGGCCCCAAACGGGCCATGACGCTCTACCGCGAACTCGACGTGGCCTCCGTCGACGACCTCGTCACCGCCGTCCACGAGGACCGGCTCGGCCGACTCAAGGGCTTCGGCCCCAAGGCGGCCGACAACATCCTGCACGGCGTCGAGCTGATGCGGGCCGCCGGCGGCCGGATTCTCCTCGGCGAGGCGCTGCGGATCGCCGAGGAGACCGTGTCCGGCCTCGTCGCCGCGACCGGCGTCGAACGGTGCGAGTACGCGGGCTCGGTGCGGCGGATGAAGGAGACCATCGGCGACATCGACGTACTGGTCGCGGCCCGGGACGAGGACGCCGAGGCCATCATGCGGGCCTTCACCGAACTGCCGGGCACGGCCGAGATCATCGTGCACGGCCGGAAGAAGACGTCGGTACGCACCGCCAAGGGCCTCCAGATCGACCTGCGGGTGCTGCCGCCGGTGTCCTGGGGCGCGGGACTCCAGTACTTCACCGGCTCCCAGCCGCACAACATCCGCACCCGGTCGATCGCGGTGCGGAAGGGGCTCAAGCTCTCCGAGTACGGCATCTTCGACACCGAGACGGGGGAGCAACTGCACGCCGGCACCGAGGAGGAGGTCTACGGCCGCCTCGACCTGCCGTGGATCCCGCCCACCCTGCGCGAGGACCGCGGCGAGGTGGACGCGGCGCTACGGGGTGAACTCCCGGACCTCGTAACGCAGGACGACATCCGCGGCGACCTGCACACCCACACCGACCTGACGGACGGCCTCGCCACCCTGGAACAGATGGCCGAGGCCGCGGCGGCGCGCGGCTACGCGTACTACGCCGTCACGGACCACGCGCCCGAGCTGAGGATGCAGCGGATGACGAGCGAGAAGATGCTCGCCCAACGCGACCGCGTACGGGCCCTCGCCGACCGCTACGGGCGCCGGCTGCGGCTGCTCCACGGCACGGAACTCAACATCGACCCGGAGGGCGAGGTGGACTGGCCGGCCGACTTCCTGGCGGGCTTCGACGTGTGCGTCGCCTCCGTCCACTCCCACTTCGGCCTCGACCGCGCCGCCCAGACCCGGCGGCTGATCAGGGCCGCCGAGAACCCGCACGTCAACATCATCGGCCACCCGACGACGCGGAAGCTGGGCAAGCGAGCCGGCATCGACGTCGACCTGGACGCCTTCTTCGCGGCCTGCGCCCGCACGGGCACGGCCGTCGAGGTCAACGGCCACCCGGAGCGGCTCGACCTCCGCGACGAACACATCCTGCTGGCGCGCCGCCACGGCGTTCGCTTCGCGATCGACAGCGACGCGCACGCGGTCTCGGAGCTCGACAACCTGCGGTTCGGGGTGGCGACGGCGCAGCGGGGGTGGCTGACGGCGGACGAGGTCATCAACACGTGGCCGCTGACGCGACTTCGGAAGTTCCTGCGGGGGCCTGGCCGGCGCTGACCGGGGGTTCTCCCCCACCCACCGCCCTTTCCGCCGCGCTTCGCGCGGGGTGGTGCGCGCGGCAGCGGGCCGGGCCCGGGCCCGCGCGCACCTGGCGGGGCGGAGCCCGGTGGTCCGGTCTCGTATGCGGTTGTTGATCAAGCGCCTTACGGCGAGCCCCCGTTGCCCTTCTCCAAAGGGAAGTACGGGTTGCCAAGCGATGGGCAGACTCGCCAGAACCACTCCGTTGTGAGACGTTCGGCACTGACGACACTCCTTCGCGGCGTTGACCATGCCCCGGGTCGTCCAACCACGGCTGCGGGGTTCTTTCGCTGCGTGATCATCGCGTCGCGGTATGGGACGAAGGAATCTCCGACAAACCCCACTTCGGGACGTTCCGCGTCGGTAGTACGTCCCTAGTGCCGTCCTGGGGAATGGGGAGAGACTGTGGCGCCGAACGAGCGGCTACGAGCTGTCATGGCAGCCGGCGTTCCGCTCCATCTACGGGGGGATGTTCGACACGTACGCCGAGAGCTTCAACGCGGTATGGGCCACCGTGGATCCGATCGAGGAAGTCTGACCATGGCACGCACCGAGTACTACGACGACCCCAACGCCCCCGAGCCGAACAGCATGGTCGTCGCCGCCTCCGCCGTCGTCACCGACGACCAGGGCCGCATCCTCCTCCAGCGCCGACGCGACAACGACCTCTGGGCACTGCCCGGCGGAGGCATGGAGCTGACCGAGTCGCTCCCTGGTGCGGCCGTGCGTGAAGTCAAGGAAGAGACCGGCCTGGACGTCGAGATCACCGGTCTCGTCGGCACCTACACCGACCCACGCCACATCATCGCGTACACGGACGGCGAGGTCCGCCGCCAGTTCAACGTGTGCTTCACTGCCCGCATCAATGGCGGTCAACTGGCGATGTCTAACGAGTCCACAGATATCCGCTTCGTAGAGCCGCGAGGGCTATCCGACCTCCCTATGCATCACACACAGCGCTTGAGGCTGGATCACTATCTACAAGGCGGAGCGCAGCCGTATCTCGGTTAACAGATTTCCGGCTGATCGGTGAGCAGCGTTGACGCGACTCGGCCTTCCTTCTGTGTGTGCACGCCTCCGTCGAGTTGGCGCGTGATGGCGGAGGTACCATAACCATATGGCCTTGAAGAAGACGACCGTCATGGTCGACGAGGAGGACCTCGCGCTGATCAAGGAGGCGGCGGCGCGGGAGGGGCGGCCGGAGTCGGAGTACTTCCGGGAGGCGTTCCATCTCGTGGCCCTGCGCAGCCGGCGTTGGGACGAGGAGTGGGATATTCCGCGCCTGGACTTCGGCGGTCCCGTCACCAGCGAGGAGATCGATCGAGCGGTCTCGGACGGTGTGGTGGACGCCGAGTGATCGTCGTCGGTGACACCTCCGGCCTGGTGGCCGCCCTGAACACCTCGGATCCCGGGCACGAAGCCGCCCGCACCGCTATGCGTCAAGCGGCGCTCACCGTGGTGTCGCCGCTGGTGATCCTGGAGATCGAACACATCACCACCCGTGACGTCGACCGGAGGGCCGCGCACACGGTCATCGACTGGCTGCTGGCCCAGGAACGCGTCGGGCGCGTAGCCGTTCCCGAGGTGACCGCCGAGACGCTGCGGAAGGCGCGTATGGTCCAGAAGCACTACGCGGCCCTGCGGCTCGACCTGGCCGACGCGGTGAACGTCGTCCTGGCCGAGACCTTCGACACCGAGATCATCCTGACCCTCGACTGCCGGGACTTCAGAGCTGTCGCCCCGCTCACCGGCAACCACGCCTTTCGGCTTCTGCCTGACGACCTGTAGGGCGGCTTGGGGCCCGTTACCGACGTGGCGTTCGCGCGGGACCGCCGTCGACACCGACGGCTGCCGGTCACCCGAGGCTCAGGTGGTCGGCCGGGTCGGTCGGTTTCGGTGGGACGGCGAGGCGGAGACCGGTTTCGACGAGGGCCCAGCCGAGGCGGGTTCGCAGGCTGGGGACGCGCCGGGGGG
>NZ_SMKI01000452.1 GCF_004348415.1 Streptomyces hainanensis | reverse complement strand
CGCAGTGCTCGGCGCTCGACGGGGCGGGCACCCGACGTCTGACGGGCCGCGGGGTGCTGGAGGTGGAGGAGCGGCTCGCCGCCGACCTCGAGGGGCGTGGCAGGTTCGCGGCCGGCGGCAAGCCGGTCTCTCCGTCATCGGCACCCAGGACACGACGGTCACCCCGTAGCGGTCCCGCGACGCCGCCCCCTGGTCCACGCCGGTCACCCCACCGGCCCGTCATGCCCCGTGCCACGAATCGACTGAGGACACATGAACGCGATCCACCTCGACCTCGGCCTCGAAGGCCGTCTCACCGCCTTTCCCGCCCCCGGGGGGTCAGGGGAGCGCATACCCGCCGTGCTGGTGCTGCCCGGCGGCGGTTACCAGCACCACGGCGAGCACGAGGGGGAACCCGTGGCGCGCTGGCTGAACGGACTCGGGCTGGCCGCGTTCGTGCTGCGCTACCGCGTGGCGCCGCACCGGTACCCGGCGGCGCTGGAGGACGGGCGGGCCGCGCTGCGCGCCATCCGGGCCGAGGCGCCCGCGCTCGGTGTCGACCCGGACCGGGTGGCGGTGCTCGGTTTCTCGGCCGGCGGCCACCTCGCGGCCTCGCTGGCGAGCGACCCGGCCGGCACACCGGCCGACCGGCCGGCGCTCGCCGTGCTCTGCTATCCGGTGATCTCCTTCAGCCACCTGCCCCATGTCGGCTCGCTGGCGGCGCTGTTGGGCTCCGACGCGTCGCCGGCCGAGCGCCGCGCCGCGTCCCGGGAGCTGACGGTGACCCCGGACACCCCGCCGGTCTTCCTGTGGCACACGGCGGACGACCCGGCGGTCGACGTCGCCCACTCGCTGCGCTACGCCGAGGCCCTCGCCGCGGCCGGGGTGCCGGTCGAGCTGCACGTCCTGCCGCACGGCCGGCACGGCGTCGGCCTCGCCCCCGAGCAGCCGGAGCTGTCCCGCTGGACGGACTGGTGCGCCGCCTGGTTCCGCTCGCACGGCTGGCCGGGGCCGGGGCGCGGCGTTGTGGAGGGGTGAGGCCGGTCGGTCAGAAGTGGGTGGCGATCCCGAAGGCCCGCCGGAGTTGGGCCATGTCGTGCCGGTCCCGGTCGGTGGGCGGGTACCCCTGGTGGAAGTGGACCTGCTGCTCGGGCGACAGGCACGGCACGGTGACGCCCCGGATCACGCCCGTCACGAAGCAGGACGCCGGGTAGTGGAACGGGCGCCCGGGGTCGGGGGACGCCTGCGCGGCGGAGCCGTCCGGGCCGAAGACCAACGGGTGCAGGTCGATCTCCCGGCCGGGGGCGTCGGCCAGGACGAACCGCACCGGGCGCCAGTCGAGCGTCTCGACGAAGCCGGCGCCGGTGAGCGCCGCCACCACGGCAGGTTCCTGGTCGGCGCGGTGCATCAGGTCGAGGTCGCGGTGGGGCCGGGTCTGTCGGCCGACCAGGGCGTCGACGCCCCATCCGCCGCCCGTCCAGACGTCGACCCGCGCGCTCCGCAGCAGGTCGAGGATCGACACCACGTCGTCGGCTGTCATCACCCGGGGAAACCTAGCGCCGATCGCGGGGGCTCGCACGGGTTCTGGGACCATGGAGGCGTCGGGCCGCGTGTGGTGTGCGCGCGGCGCAGGAGTCGCGGAGCCTTGGGGGATCACCAGCGTGTCGGAGGAGTCGACGGCCGTCATCGGCCGGGCCGCGTTGCGGGCGGACTGCGGGAGCTGCTTCGGGCTGTGCTGCGTGGCACTGCCGTTCACCGCCTCGGCGGACTTCGCGGTCAGCAAGCCGGCCGGCACGCCCTGCGGCAACCTGGACGCCGACTTCCGCTGCGGCATCCACGCCGGCCTGCGGGAGCGCGGGTTCACCGGCTGCACGGTCTTCGACTGCTTCGGCGCGGGGCAGCGGGTCTCCCGGGAGACGTTCGGCGGGCGGGACTGGCGGGCGGCGCCGGCGACGGCCGCGTCGATGTTCGCGGCCTTCGGGGTGGTGCGGCAGCTGCACGAACTGCTGTGGTACCTCGGCGAGTCGCTGGCCGGTCCCGCGGCCCGCGAGCTGGGGCGCGAGCTGCGCGCCACGAGCGGGCGGATCGAGGCGCTGGCCGGCGGCGACCCGGTGGAGTTGGCGGCGGTGGACGTGCCGGCGCTGCGCGCCGAGGTCGGCGAACTGCTCGGCCGCGTCAGCGAGTCGGTGCGGGCGGCCCGGGTGCCAGGCCGGCGGCGGGACCGGCGGGGCGCCGACCTCGCCGGCGCCCGGCTGCACGGCGCCGACCTGCGGGGGGCCTCGCTGCGCGGGGCGTTGCTGATCGCGGCCGAGCTCGGCGGCGCGGACCTGCGGTCGGCCGACCTGTTGGGTGCCGACCTGCGGAACGCGAACCTGGCCGGCGCGGACCTGCGGGACGCGCTGTTCCTCACCCAGGCCCAGCTGAACGCGGCCCGGGGCGACGGGCGCACCCGGCTGCCGGCCGGGCTCGACCGGCCCGCCCACTGGGCGGGACCGCCGGCCTGAGCGGCGCACTCCTCAGCGCGGTGCCTCGCCGCCCAGGCGGCTGAGCGCCCGCATGGCGTCCCGCTCGACGCGGGCGAGCTCGGTGAGGACGGCGCCGGCCCGCACCAGGCAGGCCGCGTCGCCCGACTCGCCGGCCTTCGCGACGAGTTCCGCGACCTCCGTCCACCCGGTGGCGGCCTCGGCGTACAGCCGGTGGCCGGTGCGCAGGTGCTCGCTGTCGATCAGTTGGGCGCACTCGGCGAGGAAGTCGCGGTAGAGGTTGCGGAACAGGGCGCCGCCGGTGCCGGCCTTCTCCATCAGGAGGGCGGCCCGCGACAGGTCCTGCCGCGGGTCATCGGTGCGCTGGAGCCAGGTGGGAAGCAGCTTGGCGGCCTTCGCCACGCCTCGGTGCCCGAGGTTGGCGATGGGCGGGTCGAGGAAGGCGTCGGCGCAGGCGGTGATGGCGGGAACGAGCTGGCTCCGCGGGGAGGGCGCGTTCTCCGGGACGGCGAGGGTGAAGGACCGGTGCCTGGCGGTCATCGGGCCGCGCTCGGCCCTGGCCCGGGCGAGGCTGGTGAGGCTGGTGGTCACCGCTCCGCCCTGCTGCGCGGTGTCGACCAGGTGGGCGTCGTGGTCGTCGTAGCCGTACATGGCGACGACATGGCCGCCGAAGTGTGCCCTGGACCCGAAGTACTCCAGGTGGTGGCTGTCGAGTTGGAGCCCGACGGGACGCCCGGCGTCGAGGGCGGCGGCCACGTGGTCCCAGGCCCGGCGGGGCGAGCTGGTCTCCCGGACCTGGAGTTCGAGCCCCAGCCTGGTCGCCAGGTTGCTCGTGAGGACGAAGGGCTTGACCCGCCCGCCGAGGAAGGGGAAGTCCAGGTTCCTGCTGTCCCAGTAGATGAAGGACAGGCCGGAGCCGAGGCCGAAGAGCATCGGCTCGGACAGGTCGAGTCCCTCGTGTCGCAGGAGCACCCCCAGGGCGGTCGTCTCGCAGTGGGCAGTGCCCCTGGCCTCGATGTCGATGATCGTGTTCATGCCGCGTTCTTCCGGGTCGGGGTCTCCTCGACGGGGATGACCAGTCGGGTCGTCAGCTCCTCCTGCGGGGCCTCCGCCGGCCCGACGAGATAGGCCTCCCGCGCGGGGGCCAGCGGGCGCAGTCCGCGCTCGTGGACGGCGGCGAGGAGCGCGTGGTAGGCCAGGGGAAGTTGGGCGTAGGGGCCGATGTGCACGGTCTCGGCGACGGGCCCGCCGGGCAGCGTCTCGTACTCCGGTCCCGGGGTGTCCTCGCCCTGCGGTACCTGCGCTCCGAGGGCGATCTCCATCCCCTCCGCCAGGTCCAGCGGATAGCGCCCCCACAGCGGTGGCCGCCACGCGACGCCGGCCGCGCCGAGGGCCGGCAGCAGCCGGCCGACGCAGGCCCCGACGGTCTCCCCGATCCCGGCGGGGTCGCAGACCGCTCGCACCACGGCCAGCCGGCGCTCGGGCTCCCGGCCCCACGTCACCTCGTAGCCGGGCAGGCCGCCCGCCGCCAGCCGCTCCAGCATCCCGACGCGCGCCCGGTCCCGGCTGATCCGCTCGGCCAGCCGGTCGCGTTCGGCGCGGAGGATCTCCGCCCGGTGGGCGGGCTCGGCGGCCAGCGCCCCGGCGATCACGGCCAGGGGGAGGTCCATCTCGCGGAGCAGGGCGATGGTGAGGGCGTCGCGGGCCTGTTCCGGCGCGTAGTAGCGGTAGCCGGTGGCCGCGTCCACGTGGACGGGGGCCAGCAGGCCCGTCTCGTCGTAGTGCCGCAGCTGTTTGACGCTGAGCCGGCACCGGCGGGCGAAGCGCCCGATGGTGAGGAGTTCGTCGTGCACCCCGTCATGGTGGACCCTCCCACCGTGGGAGAGTCCACTGCCGGCTTCGCGCGGTTCAGGCGGGCGGGCCGTCCGCCGCGCTGACCGTGACGACCTCGACGCCCTCGTCGCGCAGCGCCGCGACCGCCGCCGGGTCGGCGGTGTCGTCGGTGACCAGCGTCCAGTCGCCGGGCAGCCTGGCCCAGGCGTGGAACGGCCGGCGGCCCACCTTGGCGGCGTGCGCGAGGACGTACACCCGCCGGGCGCGTCTGGCCATCAGTTCCTTGAGCCGGGTCTGCCGCAGGTCGGCCTCGCAGATGCCGAAGCCGGCGGCGACGCCGTCGGTGCCGAGGAAGAGCCGGTCGAACGTGAGGTGTTCGAGGGCGGCCTCGGTGAAGGGGCCGACGAAGCTCTGGCTCACGGGCCTGAGGGTGCCGCCCAGGCACTCGACGCGGACGCCTTCCGCGTCGGCCAGTTCCTCCAGGGCCGGCAGCCCGGTGGTGGCGACGGTCAGCGTCGTGGCGTCTCGCAGTTCGTGGGCGAGCGCCCGGACCGTGGTGCCGCCGTCGAGCAGGATCGTCTCGCCGGTGGCTATCCGGGCGGCGGCCCAGCGGGCGATGGCCCGCTTGGCCTCGAACGCCTCGCCGGTGCGCTGTCGCAGCGACGCCTCGGGGTGCGCGACCAGGGCCATCGCGCCGCCGTAGGTGCGGGCCATCCGTCCCTCGGCGGTGAGCCGGGCGAGGTCGCGGCGGATGGTGGACGGCGAGACCCCGAAGCCTCGGGAGAGCTCGTCGACGCTGGTCAGGCCCGTGGTGGTGGCGAGGCGCACGATCTCGTCGCGGCGGACGCGGGATCCGGCGGGTGGCATCGTCGTCCCCGTCAGCCGGTGGGCCTGGTGGCCATCTCGGCGGCCTGGCGCAGTGCCTCGACCATGGAGCCGGCGTCGGCGGTGCCGGTGCCGGCGATGTCGAAGGCGGTGCCGTGGTCGACGGAGGTGCGGATGACGGGGAGCCCCACGGTCAGGTTGACGCCGGCCTCCAGGCCGAGCACCTTGACCGGGCCGTGGCCCTGGTCGTGGTACATGGCCACGATGAGGTCGTAGTCGCCGCGGCCGGCCAGGAAGAAGGCGGTGTCGGCGGGGAGCGGGCCGCGCGCGTCGATGCCCTCGGCGCGCACCTCCTCCAGGGCCGGCACGATCTTCTCCTCCTCCTCGCCGTAGCCGAAGAGGCCGTTCTCGCCGGCGTGCGGGTTGATGCCGCAGACGCCGATCACCGGCGCGGGGACACCGGCGCGCACCATGGCCTCGTGGCCGCGCCGCACGGTCCTGGCGACGAGGCCCGGCTCGATGCGGCCGACGGCGTCGATCAGGCCGATGTGGGTGGTGACGTGGATGACCTTGACGGTCGGGGTCGACAGCATCATCGACACCTCGGGGACCCCGGTCAGCTTGGCCAGCAGTTCGGTGTGGCCCGGGTAGAGGTGTCCCGCGGCGTGCAGCGCCTCCTTGTTGAGGGGGGCGGTGCAGATGCCCTGGACGGCGCCGGCCTGGGCGAGTTCGGCGGCCCGCCTGATGTACTGGTAGGCGGCGTCGCCGGCGAGCGGGGAGAGCTTGCCGAAGGGCAGGTCGGCGGGGAGCAGGTCGAGGTCGATCACGTTGATCCGGCCGGGCGTGAACGCGGCCTCGTCGGGCGACGTGACGGGCACGAGGTCGACCTCGGACTCGCGGCCGAGCAGCGCGGCGGCCTGGCGGAGCCGCTCGATGTCGCCGATGACGACGGGGCGGCAGCGGGCGAGGGTGTCGGGGTGCAGCACCGCCGGGACGATGACCTCGGGGCCGATGCCGGCGCCGTCGCCCATGGTGACGGCGATGAGCGGCAGCGGCTCGGTGTCGCCGCCGGTGTTGCCGGCGGGGGCGACGGGGGTGGTTGACGAGCTCATGGACGGACCTTCCGCTGGGTGGGGG
>NZ_SMKI01000451.1 GCF_004348415.1 Streptomyces hainanensis | reverse complement strand
GCCCCGACGGGCCGGCCACTCGCGGACCGCCTCGGCCCCGCCCGCCTGGCGCGGCTGCGCGCCGACTGCGCCGCCCTCGCCGAACGGGACGACTCCGCGTTCGCCGTCGCCCTGCTGGCCGGGACGCCGACCCACGAGGGCCGCGACGAGGAGACCCTGCGCCGCTGGGCCGTCGCGGCCTCCCGGTTCGGCGCCGCCCTGGCCGCCGAGCCGCCGGACGCCGGTGAGCCCCGCGTCGTGGAGCGCTCCGGCGGCCTCGACGAGGACCCGCCGCTCCTCGCCCGCTACCGCTCCCGGCCCGAGCCGTCCGTCGAACTCTTCACGGACACCGTGGCGTTGGCCGAGGAACTGATCGAACTGCTCGGCTGGCGCGACCGGTACCCCGAGGGGACCGTCCGCGCCGCCGCGCTCGCCCACGAGGCCGGCCACCACCGGCTCCACGACCCCGCCGCGAAACGCCGACTGCGGACCGCCCTCGACCACCCGGTGCTGCGCCTGGGCCGGTGGCGGCTGCTCGGCCACGTGGCGGGCGCCGACGAGATCGCCGCGCACGCCTACGCCGGGGCCGCGCTCGGCCTCGGCAGAGGCCCGCTGCTGGTGACCGCCGCGCTGGCCCGCGCGGTCGCCGCCCTGCGAGAGGACTGAGAACCCATGGGAATCGTCATCCTGCTGATCATGCTGGCCGGCGTCGTGCTGATGCTGACCCGCAAGCTGCCCACGGCGTTCGCCCTGGTCCTGCTCGGGGTCGCCGTCGCCCTGGTGGTGGGGGCGCCGCTGACCGGCGAGGCCAGCGTCTTCGACACCGTCCTCCAGGAGGGGGCGGCCAAGCTCGCGGCCACCATGATCGCCATCCTGCTCGGCTCCTGGCTCGGCAAGCTGCTGGACGAGACGGGCATCGCGGGCACCCTGGTCCGCAAGATCGTGGAGTTCGGCGGGGACCGGCCCACCGTGGTCGCCCTCGGCGTCCTCGCGATCTCCGCCCTCGTCGGCACCGTCACCGGCTCCGCACCCGCCGCGATGCTCGCCGGCATCATCGGGATCCCCGCGATGATCGCGGTCGGCGTGCCCAAGGTGACCGCCGCCGGGACCATCCTCATGGGAATCGCCGCCGGCATGCCCTTCGAACTGCCGATCTGGCAGTTCTTCTCCACCGCGCTCGACCTGCCGGTCGACACGGTGCGGACCTTCATGATGCGGCTGTTCCCCTTCGCCGCCTTCTTCGCCGTCCTCTTCGTGCTGGTGGAGACCCGGCGCCGGGGCGTGGAACACACCTGGTCGCTCCGCACGTTCGACGCCCGCCGGGACCGGCGCCCCTCACGGCGCGAACGCCTCGGCGACGCGCCCTGGTACGCGCTGTTCACCCCGGCGGTCCCCCTGGTGCTCGCCCTGGGCTTCGAGGTCGCGATCATCCCCTCGCTGCTGGCGGGCGTGCTCTTCGCGCTGGTCACCACCACCCGACCGCGCGACATGAACACCCGCCTCCTGCGCACCCTGTACGCCGGCTTCGAGGTGGCGGCCGCGCCCATCGCGCTCTTCGTGGCGATCGGCGTGCTGCTGGCCGCGGTGCAACTGCCCGACGCCGTCGCGGCCCTCGAACCGCTGGTCGAGGCCGTCAGCCCGCAGAACCCCGTGCTGTTCGTGCTGGTCTTCACCGCGCTGGTGCCGCTCTGCCTCTACCGGGGGCCGTTGAACGTCTACGGCCTCGGCGCCGGCATCGCCGGCGTGCTGATCGCGGCGGGGATCTACCCGGCCGTGGCGGTGCTCGGCCTGACCGCCTCCTACAACCAGGTGTTCGGCGTCGCCGACCCCACCAGCACCCAGACGGTGTGGAGTGCCCAGTACTCCGGCGTCAGCCCCCAACAGGTGATGGTCAGGACGCTGCCCTACGTGTGGTGCGTCGCCCTCGGCGGCTTCGTCGTCACCGCCGCGCTGCACCTCTGAACGACCGCGGCCGAGTCGCCCCGCGCCCGCCGCGCACCTACGGCTCGTGCCCGGTCTCCGGGGAGTTCGGCGCCACGTCCCGCCGCCAACGGTCGGCCGCGTGGCGCAGGTGCGCGGCGGCCGCCGCGACGAGCGGGTCGCGGTGCGGGTGCCGGCGGGCGTGCAGCACGACGCGCCTGCCGACCGCCGGGTCGGTGAGGGGCCTGGCCACCAGGGTGTCGGGCAGGTCGGTGACGGCGAGCCGGGGCAGGACGGTGATGCCGATGCCGGCGCCGACGAGGCTGAGCGCCGCGTGGTGGTCGTCGAGCCGCGCGACGTGGCGGGGCGCGAAGCCGGCGGCGCCGCAGGCGTTGCGGATGATCCCCCCGATCGGGCTGTCGTAGATGTCGTGGTCGATCCAGGGCTCGGTCCGCAGCCGGCCGAGCGGGATCGAGCGGGCGCCCGCCAGCGGGTGGTCGGCGGGCAGCACCGCGAGCAACTCCTCGGTGAGCAGGTCGTGGCGCCGGTAGCCGTCGAGGCGGATCCCGGCGCCGCCCACCGGCTCGGTGCGGATGTCGAGGTCGGCCCGGCGCCGACCCCGCCCGTCGACCGGCTCGTTCAGGCTGACCTCGACCGTGATGTTCGGCCGTTCCGCGCGGACGGCACGGACCACCTCCGGGATCAGCCGCTCCGCCGCCGAGGCGAAGCAGGCGATCGCCAACCGCTCGGCCTGGCCGGCCCGCAGGTCGGCGACGGTGCGTTCGAGACGCGCGAGATCGGCGAGCAACGGCCCCGCCTCCTCCGCCAGTTGGAGCGCGGCGGCGGTCGGTGCGACGCCCCGCCCGTCCTTCTCGAAGAGCGTGAGCCCCGTCTCCCTGGCGAGCGCCGCCATGTGCTGGCTGATCGTCGCGGCCGAGTAGCTGAGGTTCCGCGCGGCGGCGCTGAGGGAGCCGGCCTCGACGACCGCCCTGAGGACCGCCAGCCGGTGCGTGGTGAGCATGGGCGCAACCGTAAGCCGACGCCGAACGGTCCGGCGGTTTTTACCGCTTGTTGCGGACGGTCGCGGGGGCGATGGTGGTGACCGTGGACACGCGATTCTGGGAAGACGCCGACCGCCTGCTGATCCGCTACGGCACGACCTTCAGTCCCCGCGTCATCGAACGCGCCGCCGGCGCGCACGTGTACGACACGGCGGGCCAGCCGATCCTCGACTTCACCTCGGGCCAGATGAGTTCCGTTCTGGGCCACGCCCACCCCGACATCGTGTCGGCGGTCTCCACGGCGATCGGCACCCTGGACCACCTCTACAGCGGCATGCTCAGCCGCCCGGTCCTCGACCTCGCCGGGGCGCTCGCCGCCACCCTCCCGCCCGAACTGGGCAAGACGCTGCTGCTGAGCACCGGCGCCGAGTCCAACGAGGCGGCGATCAAGCTCGCCAAGCTGTACACCGGCCGCTACGAGATCGTGTCGTTCGACCGCTCCTGGCACGGCATGAGCCACGGCGCGGCCTCGGCGACGTTCTCCGCCGGGCGCCGCGGCTACGGCCCGCCCACCCCTGGCAACTTCACGCTGCCGACGCCCAACGCCTACCGCTCGCCGTTCCGGGCCGCCGACGGGTCGCACGACTGGCGGGCGGAGCTGGAGTACGGCTTCGCGATGGTCGACCGGCAGTCCTCCGGCAGCCTCGCCGCCTGCCTGGTGGAGCCGATCCTCTCCTCCGGCGGGATCATCGAGCTGCCACCCGGCTACCTCGCCCGCCTCCGGGAGCTCTGCGACGAGCGCGGGATGCTGCTGATCCTCGACGAGGCCCAGACCGGCCTCGGCAGGACCGGGACCATGTACGCCTTCGAACGCGACGGCGTCGTCCCCGACCTGCTGACGCTCTCCAAGACCCTCGGTGCCGGCCTGCCGGTGGCCGCCGTGCTCACGGGCGAGCGCGTCGAGAGTGTCTGCCACGAGCGTGGCTTCCTCTTCTTCACCACCCATGTCTCCGACCCGCTCGCCGCCACCGTCGGCGCGACGGTCCTCTCCGTGATCCAGCGCGAGGGACTGGTCGCCCGCGCCGCGGCGCTCGGCGAACAACTCTCCGCACGTCTGGGGGAGTTGCGTGACCGCTACGACATCGTCGGCGACGTCAGGGGCCGCGGCCTGCTCCAGGGGCTCGAACTCGTCACCGACCGGGAGAGCAGGACCCCGGCCGACGAGATCGGGCAGCGGATCACCCACGACTGCCTCGCCCGCGGACTGCACCTCAACATCGTCCAACTCCCCGGCATGGGCGGCATCTTCCGCATCGCCCCGCCGCTCACCGTGACCGAGGACGAGCTGCACGCCGGCCTCGACATCCTCGCCAGCGCGATCGAGCGGGCCGCGGCCGCGGCCTCGAACCCCGCCGGGAATATGATCACTCGCAGGGGATGACGGTTTCCGGGTGGGACGGGGGTGGGCGTCGATGGTGTCGCTTCGGTGTCCCGCCGTGCCGTCGGGCGTCGCGTGAGCGGCACCGCCCAACTGGTGCTGTTCGGCGCCGTCACGCTGGGGGCGCTCGTCCAGTGGATGACGGGGATGGGCTTCGCGCTGGTCGCGGCGCCCGTTCTGGTCCTGCTGCTCGGCCCGGGCGACGGGGTGGCGCTGGCCAACTGCGTGGCGGGCGTCATCTGTCTGGTCGGACTCGCGGGCGGCTGGCGTCGGGTGCGGTTGGGGGCGATGGTCCCCCTGGTGGTCGCGTCGGCGTGCACCGTCCCGGCGGGGGTGTGGGTGGCCGGCAACCTGCCCGAGCCGCTCGTACTCGCCGGGCTGGGCTGCCTGGTGACGCTGGCGGTCCTGCTCGTGATGTGGGGCACCCGGGCGCCGGCTCTGGGCGGCGTCGGCGGGGCGTTGACCGCGGGCGCCGCGGGCGGGTTCATGAACGCGTCGGCGGGCGTGGGCGGCCCGCCGGTCTCCCTGTACGCGATGAACGCGGGCTGGTCGGTGCGCGAGTTCGTGCCGAACGCGCAGTTCTACGGGATCGTCGTCAACGTGTTCTCGGTGGCCGCGAACGGTCTCCCCGAGCTCGGCGGCGGTCGCGTGTGGTGGCTGGCCGGGGCCGCCCTGGCGGTGGGCTCGGTCCTGGGCCGGGCCCTCACCGAGCGGGTGCCGGAGCGGCGCGCCAGGCACCTGGTTCTGTCGCTCGCGCTCACCGGAGGGGTGACCACCCTGGTGAAGGGGCTGCTCGCCGCCTGACCCGTGCGGCCGCCGTGGCGGTGAGCGCGGCGGTGATCAACGCGCGGCCGAGCCCACCGGACAGGTCACCGCCTCAGCGCGGCGGCTGGGACCCGACGACGGAGAGCAGGTGGAGTTTCTCGTGGCTCTCGCTGCCGGGGACCGCGGTGTAGACGAGGAGCGAGTGGCCCTGGACCGGGTCGAGCAGCTGTTGGCAGTTCAGTTCGAGCGGGCCGAGTTCGGGGTGGACGAAGCGTTTGACGTCGTCGGGGCGGACGCCGATCTCGTGGTCGCTCCACACCGCGCGGAACTCCTCGTTGTCGGCGAGGAGGAGGTCGGCGAGGTGGGCCGCACGGGAGCCGGGGCCGCGCAGGGTGAGTATCCGGCGTAGGCCGGAGGCGAACATGCGGGTGAGGAAGGCATGGTCCTCGGGTGCGTAGAGCCGCCGGGTCTCCAGGTCGGTGAACCAGCGGTAGCCGATGCTGCGGGCCGGGCCGGTGTAGCCGGTGGTGTCGCCGGTGAGCGCGACGCCGAGCGCGGTCTGGCGCAGGGTCTCGCCGAGTTCGGTGACGATCTCGGCGGGGGTGTCGTGCAGGCGGTCCAGGATGCGGAGCAGGCCGGGGCTGATGTGGTCGCTGACGGCGCCCCGGGCGGGCGGGTTGTGTCCGGCGAGGCGGAAGAGGTGGTCGCGTTCGTCGAGGGAGAGGTGCAGGCCCTGCGCGATGGAGGCGATCATCTGCTCGGACGGGCGGGGGCCGCGTTCGCGTTCGAGGCGCGCGTAGTAGTCGGTGGACATGTGGCAGAGCGTCGCCACCTCCTCGCGCCGCAGCCCGTCGGTCCGGCGGCGGTGTCCCCGGGGCAGGCCGACGTCCTCGGGTTGCAGCGACTCCCGGCGGCGCCGCAGGAACTCCGCGAGCCCGGTCCGATCGATCACCATGCGTTTCCCTTCCTTGATGCTCCGTCATTCCTACCGCCCCCACGTCCACGCATCCACGGCTCGCCGATCCCCCCTTGGGACCCGGCCGACGCCGTGACGGCCAACTGCCTCGCCACCGTCCTGGCCCAGGTCCGCGACACGGGCTGGACCCACCACATCCCGCGCCTGATGGTGCTGGGCAGCCACGCCCTGCAACGCGGCTGGGACCCGG
>NZ_SMKI01000450.1 GCF_004348415.1 Streptomyces hainanensis | reverse complement strand
CAACTGGTGGTCACCGCCGGGCGCGACAAGACCACCGCGCGCTTCCTGCGCGCCGCGGCCGAGTTCGAGGAGCCGGGCGGCCGGATCGACCGGCTCTTCGAACGGACCATCGCGATGATGACGCCCGTACGCCCCCGCCCCCGAGAGACCGACCGGCGCCGCGACCAGCTGGGGCCGCTGGTAGAGGGGGACGGAGCCGGCCGCGGCCCAGATGTGCGCGTCGGCCTTGTTGAGCAGTTCCTCCTGCTCCGCCTCGTCCAGCTCCCCCACCGCCTGGTCGAGGAGTTGGTCGATGTAGTCGGTCCCGACCCGCGTGTAGTTCTGCTGGACGGTCAGCACGCCGCCCGGCGCCGGCCGGGGCTTGGCGAACAGCGGGCGGGCGTCCGTCGCCGGGTAGGCGGTCGCCGGCCAGGAGTAGAGCGACAGGTCGAAGTCGCCCGGCTCGATGTGGTCCGCGAAGAAGGTGTCCGCGTCGACCGTCTCGAGTTCGGTGCGGATCCCCACCGTCGACAGCATCGCGGAGATCCGGCCCGCGACGTCCCGCAGTTGCCCGGCGCCCGGGCCGTCCGGCAGGACGAACCGCAGGCGCAGTTCCTTGCCGTCCTTGGTCCGCACGGGCGTGGCGGCCCGTTCCGCCAGTTCCTCGGCCTGGGTCGCGGCCTCGTTGGCGTCCTTGTCGGTGTCGTCGGCGCGGTCGTCGAGCCCTTCGGCCCGCTGCGCGTCCGCCGCCTGCCGCAGCAGCTCGGCGCGCTGCCGCGCGGCCGGCCAGCCGGAGCCGAGCGGGGCCGCCACGGCGGCGCCCGGCTTGCCGTCCTCGGCCGCCGGGCCCTCGCCCTGCTGCCAGCCGGCCTCGTCGAGGAGTTCGGCCGCCGAGTCGACGCCGTACGCGCCGAGCGCGTCGCTGTTGTCGTGGTAGCCCTCCTGGCCCAGCATCCGCAGGTGGCTGCCGAGCGGCTTGACCGGGAGGCCGGCCGGGGCGTGGACGTCCTCGGCGAGTTCGGCGCGGTCGACGGCGCGGGCGATGGCCCAGCGGACCCGTTCGTCGGCGAGCGGTCCCTCGGCGCCGTTGAGGGCGAGCTGGGTGTAGGCCGCGTCGTAGGCGCGGTGGACGGCGAAGCCGCTCTGGGTCTCGTCCGGGTCGGCGGCCGGTTTGTCGTCCGCGGCCGGCGGGCCGGCGGCCGCCGGGACCAGGCCCTCGGCGTCGTCGGGGTCGAGCTCGGCGACCTCGAGTTCGCCACCTTCCAGCGCCGCGCGCCGCTCGTCGCGCGGCACCGCGGTGAGCACCAGGCTGTCAAGGAGCGCCCGGTCGCCCCACCACTCGTCGTTGCGCTCCAGGGTGATGGTGGCGGTCTTGTCGTCCCGCTCGCCGAGGGTGAAGGGGCCGCCGGAGACGGGGAGTTCGGTGCGGCTGCCCTCGTTGAAGCGTTCCGCGTCGCCGGTGACCGAGCGCGGGTAGAGGGGGCTGAACAGCGCGCGCCAGTCGGCGTAGGGCTGGGCGAAGGTGACCTGGACCTGGCCGGACTCCGGGCCCTTCTCGACGTTCTCGATCCGGTCGTAGCCGGCGTTCCGCGCCGGCCGGTACTTCTTGTCCCCGCCGCGCAGCGCCTGCCACTGGGCGACGAAGTCCTGGGCCCCGATCTTCTCGCCGTCGCTCCAGGTGGCCTCGGGGTTGAGGGTGTAGACGACGGTCTGTCTGGGCTCGCGCTCGGTGATCTCGGCGGCGCTGAGGTAGTCGGTGTTGAGCTGGGGCCGGCCGGTGGCGTCGATGGTGAACAGCGTCGGCAGCACGGCGCCGGCCACCTGGTCGGTGACCCGGTCGGCGTCCGGCTGGAAGGCGTTGAGGGTGGCGGGCAGGGCGTCGACGGCCCAGCGGACGGTGCCGCCCTTCTTCAGCTGGGCGCGGCCGAGGGCCGGCACCGACTGCGCGCCCATCGCGAGTGCCTGGTCGCCGTCGCCGTCGCCGCTGCACCCGGTCACCAGCGCGGGCGCCAGCAGCGCGCCGGCGGCGGCGAGCGCCGCCATGGCCGTCCCGCGCGCCCGGCTTCCGCGCCGTCTCCCCGGTCTCGATGGCCCTCCTGACATGTCCTACCTCCGGCTCACCGGTGCGCTGATCACATGTATGCGCCCCACTGAGGCCACTGAAAGGGGAGAGGCACGGGCCGGGCGGGACGACACGGCGTCGGCCGTCCCCAGGCCACCCGATGGGAGCAGCGGGCGCGCACCGGCACGGGCCGACCGCGGCGCTCTGGTGACGGCCCTCTTCCCAACCGCCTGTGTCTCGCGTCACACTCGCATCGTCCGGTGCTGCTCCACCGATGGAGGTGGCAAGCGATGTCGCTGCACGAGGAGTTATCCGCCGCGCGGCGCTGTGTGGAGGATCTGACCCACCGGGTGCTGCGCCTGGAGCGCGACCTGGGGCCGGGGATCGAGACGCGTCGGTTGCGCGGGGACGCCGAGCGGCTGCGGGAGAGCCTGGCGCTGCTCGCCGCCGCGGTGGCGGCCGCGCGCCCCGCCGAGGCGACCGGTGCCGTCGAGCTCGTCCTGGTGCCCGACACGCCGTACGACCACCGGCTGTGGGTGGACGTCGACGACGAGGGCCTCGGCGCGCGGCACGGCCCGGCGCCCGGCCAGCCAGCGACCTGACGACGAGCCCGCACCCTCCGGGAGGATCCCGTGGCCAGCACCGAATCCACGACCGACACGTCCGGGCGGGCCGGCCAGACCGGCCGGGCCGGGCGGGCCGCGATCGCCGAGCGGCACCTGCGCGTCGACCGCTGGTGGCTCGGCCCCACCGTCACCGTCGCCGCGCTGCTGGCGTTCGTCGTCTACGCCACCTGGCGCGCGTTCGCCAACGCCGACTACTACGCGGCGCCCTACGTCTCGCCGTTCTACTCCCCGTGTCTCGCCGCCAACTGCGAGGAGATGAGCGGCGGCCCCAACTGGGCGCTGTTCGGGGACTGGTGGGGGCTCTCGCCGGCGCTCATCTTCCTGGCCCTGCCGCTCGGCTTCCGGCTCACCTGCTACTACTACCGCAAGGCGTACTACCGCGGCTTCTGGGGCTCACCGCCCGCCTGCGGCGTCGCCGAGCGGCACGGCCGCTACACCGGGGAGACCCGCTTCCCGCTGATCGTCAACAACGCGCACCGCTACTTCTTCTACGCCTCGGCGGCCATCGCCGTCATCCTCACCTACGACACGGTGCTGACCTTCCGCGACGAGCACTACGACTGGGGGCACATGGGCCTCGGCACGGTGCTCGCCGTGGTCAACATCACGCTGGTGTGGGGCTACACGGCGTCCTGCCACTCCTGCCGGCACATCATCGGCGGCCGGCTCAGGACGTTCTCGGCGCATCCGGTGCGCTACCGCCTGTGGACCCTCGTCAGCCGGCTCAACGGCCGGCACATGGCGTTGGCCTGGGCCTCGTTGACCAGCCTGGCGCTCACCGACCTCTACGTCTACCTGCTGGCCGTCGACGCGTTCTCCGACCCCCGACTCTTCTGACCGCCGACCCATCCGACCGCCGACCCATCCGACCGCCGACTCATCCGACCGCCGACTCATCCGACCGCCGACTCATCCGACCGCCGACTCATCCGACCGCCGACTCATCCGACCGCCGACGCGAACGGCCCGTACGACCCGAACGATCCGAGCGAGGAGCACAAGTGAGCACTGTGGAGCGGGAGTCGTGGGACGTGGTGGTCGTCGGGGCCGGCGGCGCCGGCCTGCGGGCGGCCATCGAGGCCCGCGAGCAGGGCCTGCGCACGGCCGTGATCTGCAAGTCGCTGTTCGGCAAGGCCCACACGGTGATGGCCGAGGGCGGCATCGCGGCCAGCATGGGCAACGTCAACGAGGGCGACAACTGGCAGGTCCACTTCCGGGACACCCTGCGCGGCGGCAAGTTCCTCAACCACTGGCGGATGGCCGAGTTGCACGCCCGCGAAGCCCCCGACCGCGTCTGGGAGTTGGAGACCTGGGGCGCGTTGTTCGACCGCACCGCGGACGGCCGGATCTCACAGCGCAACTTCGGCGGCCACGAGTACCCGAGGCTGGCGCACGTCGGCGACCGCACCGGCCTCGAACTGATCCGCACCCTCCAGCAGCGCGTGGTCGCCCTCCAGCAGCGGGACTTCGCGGAGACCGGCGACTACGAGGCGGGGCTGAAGGTCTTCCAGGAGTGCACCGTCACCCGCGTGCTGACCCGGGACGGCGCGGTGGCCGGCGTGTTCGGCTACGACCGGGAGTCCGGCCGGTTCTTCGCCTTCGACGCGCCGGCCGTGGTGCTGGCCACCGGCGGGATCGGCAAGTCGTTCAAGGTGACCTCCAACTCCTGGGAGTACACCGGCGACGGGCACGCGCTGGCCCTGCTGGCCGGGGCGGCGCTGGTCAACATGGAATTCGTGCAGTTCCATCCGACGGGGATGGTCTGGCCGCCCTCGGTGAAGGGGATCCTGGTCACCGAGTCGGTGCGCGGCGACGGCGGGGTGCTGCGGAACAGCGAGAACCGCCGGTTCATGTTCGACTACGTCCCGGAGGTCTTCAAGGCGCAGTACGCGCAGGACGAGGCCGAGGCGGACCGGTGGTACGCCGACCCGGACAACAACCGCAGGCCGCCGGAGCTGCTGCCGCGCGACGAGGTGGCGCGGGCCATCAACGCGGAGGTCAAGGCGGGGCGCGGCTCACCGCACGGCGGGGTGTTCCTGGACGTCTCCAGCCGGCTCTCGGCCGAGGAGATCGTCCGCCGACTGCCGTCCATGCACCACCAGTTCAAGCAGCTGGCGGACGTGGACATCACCCGCGAGCCGATGGAGGTCGGCCCGACCTGCCACTACGTGATGGGCGGCGTCGACGTCGACCCGGACACCGCGGCCGCCACCGGCGTCCCCGGGCTCTTCGCGGCCGGCGAGGTCGCCGGCGGCATGCACGGCTCCAACCGGCTCGGCGGCAACTCCCTCTCCGACCTGCTGGTGTTCGGCCGGCGCGCCGGGCTGCACGCCGCCCGCCACGCGGCGGCGCTGCCGCCCGAGGAACGGCCGGTGGCCGACGAGTCGACGGTCACGGCGGCCGCCGCCGAGGCGGTGCGGCCGTTCGAACCGGCGGACGGCGGCGAGAACCCGTACGCCATCCACCAGGAGCTCCAGCAGACGATGAACGACCTGGTGGGCATCATCCGCCGGGCCGCCGAGATGGACCAGGCGCTGGCCCGCCTCGCGGAGCTGCGGCAGCGCGCGGAACGGGCCGGCGTCGAGGGACATCGGCAGTACAACCCGGGCTGGCACCTGGCGCTCGACCTGCGCAACATGCTGCTCGTCAGCGAGTGCGTGGCGCTGGCCGCGCGCGAGCGCACCGAGTCGCGTGGCGGCCACACCAGGGACGACCACCCGGGCATGGACCGCGAGTGGCGCCGGATCAACCTGCTGTGCGCGTTGGGCGACGACGGCCGCGTCGCGCTCGAACGACGCGAACTGCCGCCGCTGCGGCCCGATCTGCTCGACCTCTTCGACAAGGACGAGCTGGCCAAGTACCTGACGGACGAGGAGCTGACCGCCCGATGAGCGAGCTGGCTGCCGCCGGTGGATCCGGCTACGAGACGAGGCTGCGGGTCTGGCGCGGCGACGCCGGGTCCGGCGGCCTCCAGGACTTCACAGTCGAGGTCCACGACGGCGAGGTCGTACTCGACATCATCCACCGCCTCCAGGCCACCCAGGCCCCCGACCTGGCGGTGCGGTGGAACTGCAAGGCCGGCAAGTGCGGCTCGTGCAGCGCGGAGATCGACGGCAAGCCGCGGCTGATGTGCATGACCCGGATGTCGCTCTTCGAGCCGGGCCAGACCATCACCGTCACGCCGCTCCGCACCTTCCCCGTGGTGCGCGACCTGGTCACGGACGTCGGCTTCAACTACCAGAAGGCGCGCGAGATCCCGTCCTTCGTGCCGCCGGAGGGGGTCGGTCCTGGCGAGTACCGGATGCGGCAGGAGGACGTGTCGCGGTCGCAGGAGTTCCGGAAGTGCATCGAGTGCTTCCTGTGCCAGGACGTGTGCCATGTGGTCCGTGACCACGAGGAGAACAAACCGGCCTTCGCCGGCCCCCGCTTCCTGATGCGGATGGCCGAGCTCGACATGCACCCCCTGGACGAGGCCGACCGCGAGGGCCTCGACCGCGCGCGGGCCGTCCAGGAGGACCACGGCCTCGGCTTCTGCAACATCACCAAGTGCTGCACGGAGGTGTGCCCGGAGTCGATCCACATCACCGACAACGCGCTCATCCCGATGAAGGAGCGGGCCGCCGACCGCAAGTACGACCCGCTGGTCTGGCTCGGCAACACGATCCGCCGCCGCCGCGGCTGACCACGACCCGAGGTTTCCTCCCCCACC
>NZ_SMKI01000044.1 GCF_004348415.1 Streptomyces hainanensis | reverse complement strand
GGGCATGGGGATCACTCCTCTCGATGGGGCGGAACGGCATGTCCGGGGCGTGACCACCGCGCCCGGTCGGGCCTCCGAGCGCTGAGCCGGTCACGTCTGGTGCGGCGGACACGGCGGCGGACGGCCGGCCCGCACGCCGACCAGGCCCGCACCGGACCGGGCCACGGTGCGGGAGCGCTCCCATTCCACGCCGGACGACGGGCTGGGAATCATGGCCGTCACGGCTCTCCTTCGATTGATTTCGGAAATCGATGCCGATCGTTACGGCGGTGAGGGAACCGTAGAAGCACCCCCCTGAGCCGTCAAGCCCCGCAACACTCCCCCTCGGGAGCGCGGCAGAGCCCCGACAACCGCCACCCCTGGCGATCGCTTTCGGCGGTCAACTCCGATTCTTCCGGGAGGTATTGACGCCGTTCACGCACCGCCTATCATCCTGCTTGTCTGGCGCTTCGGGCAGCGTCCGATATCACGAACAATCATCTGGAGTGCGGGCAGGCCGCTTCGTCACCGCGTCTGCGGGTCCGCATCGCTCCATCGCGTCGCGCACCACTTCCCGGGGCACCCCCATGCCCGGCTCCCGGCACAGCCCGCGCCCGCGCGCCGTCCGCGTGGCTCCGGCATCGACCGGGCAGCCGGCCCCACCCCCACGTCTTCCACAGAGGAGCCATCCATGCCGATACGACGACGCACCCTCCTGGGCACGTTCCTTGGACTGAGCGCGGCCGGCGCGGGCGCGCCCCTCCTCGGAGCGGGACCGGCGCGTGCCGCGACCAGCTCGTTGGACGCGCCGACCCAACGCTTCGCCATCGGGGTGCGCGAGTACGCCTGGAGCCGGGGCAGCCGACGGCTCGTCACCCGGATCTTCTACCCCGCCACCGGCAGTCCGGGGGGCAACCCGGTCCCCAACGCCCCGGTCGCCGGTGGGGTCTTCCCGGTGGTCGAGTTCAGCCACGGTCTCGGCGGCAACCCGGAGAGCTACGCGCCGCTGGTCCGCCCGCTGGCCGAGGCCGGCTTCGTCGTCCCCGCTCCGGTCTTCCCCACCACGTCCAGCGGCACCCCCGGCAACATCCAGGACGTCTACAACGGCAACCAGTCCATGGACGTCTCCGAGGTCATCACCCGCACCCTGGCGCTCAACACGACGGCGGGCGACCCGTTAAACGGCCGCCTCGACACCACCGTCGGCGTCGGGGTGGCCGGGCACTCGCTGGGTGGCATGACCACCCACGGCCTGCTGACCGCCTGGCCGGACGAACGGATCGCCGCCGCGGTGCCGTTCGCCTGTGTGGACATGGGCAACCCGTCCAGCCGGGTCACGGCCAACGTCCTGTTCGTCCACGGGGACCAGGACCCGATCTGCCAGTACTCCTCGGCACGGCAGGCGTACGCCGAACTGCCCGCGCCCAAGGCGTTCCTCACCCACCGCGGCACCGGCCACGACCAGTACATCTGGAGCGGCTACAACCACACGCAGACCGTCGCCACCTACGTGGACTGGATGCGCTGGAGCCTGTACGCCGACACCGCCGCCCGCGACCGCCTCCCCGCCGACGCCACCTCGGGCACCACCACGACCACCTGGGAATCCACCCTCACCCCGCCACTCCCCGGAACGGTGGTCAGCCTGCGCTCCCGGGCCAACAACCAGTACGTCTGCGCCGAGAACGGCGGGGCCGGCCAGCTCGTCGCCAACCGCGCCTCCGTCGGCCCCTGGGAACAGTTCGACCTCGTCGACCTGGGCGGCGGTGGCATCGCCCTCCGCTCCCACGCCAACAGCCAGTACGTCTGCGCGGAGAACGCGGGCGCCGGCCAGCTCGTCGCCAACCGCACCTCCGTCGGCCCCTGGGAGACCTTCCAGCGGGTGAACAACGCCGACGGCACCGTCAGTCTGCGCGCCCAGGTCAACTCCCGGTACGTCACCGCGCCGAACGGCGGAGCGCAGCCGCTGATCGCCAACGCCACGACGATCGGCACCTCGGAATCGTTCGACCTGGTCACCGGCTGACACCCGGCCCGGAAGGGCGTTCGCTCCTCGCCACTCACCAGAAGGGACGACAGATGAACCACCCGATACGGGCGGGCCTGTGGCTCGCGCCGTTACGCCGACTCAGAACGCTGGTCATGCTGCTCAGCGCCGTGTTGATCGCCTCCGGCGCGATCGTCGCCACACCCGGCACGGCGCAGGCCGGCACCACGTTGGGCACCTCGGCGGCCGAACACGGCCGCTACTTCGGTGCCGCCATCGCCGCCGGCAGGCTCAGCGACGGCGTCTACACGGGCATCCTCAACCGTGAGTTCAACAGCGTCACCGCCGAGAACGAGATGAAGTGGGACGCCACCGAACCCAACCGGGGCCAGTTCAACTTCACCAACGGCGACCGGATCGTCAACCACGCCCGCCAGCAGGGCATGTCGGTCCGCGGCCACGCCCTCGTCTGGCACTCCCAGCAACCCGGCTGGGCCCAGGGCCTCGAAGGCAGCACGCTGCGCTCGGCGATGACCAACCACATCACCCAGGTCGCCACCCACTACCGGGGCCAGATCCACTCCTGGGACGTGGTCAACGAGGCGTTCGCCGACGGGACGAGCGGGGCACGCCGCGACTCCAACCTCCAACGCACCGGCAACGACTGGATCGAGGTCGCCTTCCGCACCGCCCGGGCGGCCGACCCGAACGCGCGGCTCTGCTACAACGACTACAACACCGACGGCGTCAACGCCAAGAGCACCGCGATCTACAACATGGTCCGCGACTTCAAGGCCCGTGGCGTGCCGATCGACTGCGTCGGGTTCCAGTCGCACCTGACCAACTCGGTGCCCGGCGACTACCAGGCCAACCTCCAGCGCTTCGCCGACCTCGGCGTCGACGTCCAGATCACCGAACTCGACATCGCCGGCAGCAACCAGGCCAACGTCTACTCCACCGTCACCCGCGCCTGCATGGCCGTCGCCCGCTGCACCGGCATCACCGTGTGGGGCATCCGCGACAGCGACTCCTGGCGCACCGGCCAGAACCCCCTGCTCTTCGACAACTCCGGAAACAAGAAGCCGGCCTACACCTCCGTGCTGAACGCGCTCAACGAGGGCACCACCCCGCCGCCGTCCGACGGCCCCGTCGACACCAACGCCTGGTACGTGCTGGTGAACCGGAACAGTGGCAAGGCACTCGACCTGTACAACCTGGCGACGAACGACGGGGCGCGGATCACCCAGTGGGCCCGCAACGACCAGGCGCAGCAGCAGTGGCAGTTCGTCGACTCCGGCGACGGCTACTACCGGCTCCGTTCCAGACACTCGGGCAAGGTGCTCGACGTCTACAACTTCTCGACGGCCGATGGCGGCAGCATCGTCCAGTGGGCCGACAACAACACCACCAACCAGCAGTTCCGGCTCGCCGAATCCGACGGCGGGTACGTGCGGTTGATCAACCGCAACAGTGGCAAGGCCGTCGAGGTCCAGGGCGCCGCCACCAACGACGGCGCGAACATCGTCCAGTACACCGACTGGGGCGGCGCCAACCAGCAGTGGCAGCTCGTGCGCGTCGGCGGCGGAACCACCGAGCCGCCCGGCTCCTCGCTTCCCGCGTCGATGCGGTGGAACTCCAGCGGGATCCTGGCCGGGCCGAGGTCGGACGGGTCGCACGACATCGTGTCCATCAAGGACTACTCGGTGGTCTGGCACAACAACCAGTGGCAGATCTACGCCACCACCGCCAGCCGCAGCGGCGGCTGGAACCTGGTGCACTTCGCCGCCCCCGACTGGTCGGGGATGGCGAACGCGCAGCACACGTTCCTCGACACCGCCTCGGGCGTCGGCACCGGCTACCGGGCGGCGCCGCACGTGTTCTACTTCGCGCCGCAGAACCTGTGGTACCTCGTCTACCAGACCGGACTGCCCTCGTACTCCACCAGCAGCGACCCCAGCAACCCCAGGTCCTGGTCCACGCCGCGCAACTTCATGAGCAGCGTGCCGGACATCGTCCGGCAGAACATCGGCAACGGCAACTGGCTCGACTACTGGGTCATCTGCGACACCGCCAACTGCCACCTGTTCTCCAGCGACGACAACGGGCACATCTACCGGGCCCAGACCTCCCTGGCCAACTTCCCCAACGGGTTCGGCAACACGGTGATCGCGCTCCAGGACTCCAACCGCAACAACCTCTTCGAGGGCAGCGCCGTCTACCGGATCGGTGACAGCGGCCAGTACCTGCTGCTCCAGGAGGCCATCGGCTCCAACGGCCGCCGCTGGTACCGGTCCTTCACCTCCAGCAGTATCAGCGGACCATGGACCGCGCTGCACGACACCGAGTCCAACCCGTTCGCCCGCTCCAACAACGTGACCTTCCCGTCCGGCACCACGAACTGGACGCAGGACTTCAGCCACGGCGAACTCCTCAGAGCCGGGAGCGACCAGAACATGACCATCAACCCCTGCCGACTCCAGTTCCTCTACCAGGGCATCGACCCCGGCGCCGGCGGCGAGTACAGCCAACTCCCCTGGCGCATGGGGCTCCTCACCCAGACCAACTCCACCTGCTGATCGAACCCGATCACCGACGCGGCTGCCCGGGCGAGCACCACGCGCCCCGGGCGGCCGCGGTACCGGTACCGGTGTTCGGAGGCCGCGGTGCCGGAGGAGAATGGGCGGACGGCTCGACGAAGGACCACGATGACGACCGACACGCCTCCGCACGACACGGAAGAGAACGGTTTCTGGCAGGAACGACGGATCTGCTTCCTCGCCACTCACCGCCCGGACGGCAGTCCGCATCTCGTCCCCGTGGGTGTCACCTTCGATTCCGAGGCCGGCATCGCGCGCATCATCACCCACTCCGGCAGCACGAAGGTCCGCAACGTCCGGGCGGCCGGCCCCGGCGCGACGGTCGCGGTCAGCCAGGTGGAGGGGCGCCGGTGGTGCACCCTCGAAGGCACCGCGCTGGTCAAGGACGACCGGGACTCCGTCGCCGAGGCCGTACGACGCTACGCCGAGCGCTACCGCCCGCCTCGCCCCAACCCCGAGCGCGTGGTCATCGAGATCACCGTGACCCGGGTGCTGGGCCCGGTGCGCCCGCCCGGTTGGTGACACTCCCGGTCGACGCCGGCGCGGCGGGTGGGCGGCGCGATGAGCGCAACGATGTACCGGGCTTTCTGACGCGCCTGCCCGTTCGCTTCCGGGAACGGATTCGCGCTCCGCAGGTGAACGCCGGGCCGAGCAACGACGTTTACTTTCGGCCATTCGCCCCGCGCATTCGAACAGTCGGCTTCACGCCTCCGCGTGATCCACTAAAGTGGGCTTTTGCCTTGCGGCGCAATCACGGCCGAGTTGAGGCCGTGCTCACGAGATCGGCGTCAGACCAGGTGGGAGATGCGGTCGCGCCCGGCTTCGCGGCCCATGGCCGCGGAGGTGCGAGGACAGCCCCCGAGCCCGCGCGGCAATCGGGGGGCGACCGGCATATTTTCTCCGGATGTGAGGCCGGCAAAGATTCGGTAAAGCATCGTCGCACCGGAGAGATACCCGATGGCTTGAACGTCCCCGCGGGGCTGACCGCACATTCCCTGCCAACGAGTTGGCATGTACGTTCGAGATGTACAACTTTTATGCAACCGTTCGCGAATAGGGGGGCAATGGCCATCACCACACAGCAGCGCAGGGAGTTGGGGGCATTTCTCCGAAACCGCAGGGAACGCCTGGCTCCCGAGGCGGCTGGCATCAGTGAATCGTACGGCCGTCGGCGAACGCCAGGGCTGCGCAGAGAGGAATTGGCGCAGTTGGCCGGGGTCAGCGTGACCTGGTACACCTGGTTGGAGCAGGCGCGCAAGATCAAGGTGTCCAGCCAGGTGCTGGGGAGTCTGGCGAGAGCGCTGCGCCTGGACGAGACGGAGACGTCACACCTGTTCCGCCTGGCCGGCGAGGTGTCACCGAGCACTCAGGAGCCCTGCCGTCGCGACCAGATCCCCGCTCAGTACGTGGACTTCCTGGAACTCCAGGACCCGCTGCCGGCCTTCATCTCCAATGACAGGTTCGACGTTCTCGCGTGGACACAGGGCTTCTGTGTCCTGTTCTCGTATTTCGAGTCCCTGCCCCCTCGTCGCCGTAACAGCCTGGCCATGATGTTCGACAGTCGGGCGCGCTATCTCTTCCCCGAATGGGAGAAGGACGCGATGGAGGCCGTCGCGCTGTTCCGCGCGCAGGCGGCGGACCAACTCGTGCAGCCGGAATACGCGAACCTGGTACACGAGTTGGAGCGCGACTCGGCCGATTTCCGTACGGTGTGGGAGCGGCTCGACCTGGCGCCGGCCAGTCCTTCGGTGCGGTTGTTCGACCATCCGGTGCTGGGGCGCATCGAACTGGGCTATGTGAAGCTCCGGTTGGCCGCCGTGGACGCGACGCTGGTCGTCTACCAGCCGCTGCGCGACCGTCGGTTGCTGGACCGCATCCGCGATCTCGTGGAGGAGCGGATGCGGACCCAGTTGGTGCGTGGCCCCCGGTCAGCCGGGAAGTTCGACGGAGAGAGCGTGTCGGAACACGTCCTGCGGGTCCCAGCGGGCTTTGACTCGCTGTAGCCGGGGGTAGTTGGACTTGAAGTACAGGTCGTGCCAGGGCACGCCCGAGGAGTTCCAGCGCGGATCGCGCAGGTCCACGTCCGGATAGTTGATGTAGGAGCCGTCGGTACGGTCCCCCGAGGCGGGGACGCCGCCGGTCCTGGCGAAGAGGTCGCGGTAGAGCCTTCGGATCCGGTCCACGTGCGTCGCGTCCTCACGGCCGTCGGCCCAGTAGGTGCCGAGGTAGCACTTGAAGAGGGAATCGCGCTGGGCGACCACCGTCGCCTCGGGGTCGACGGTGTTGACGGCTCTCCCGTAGGAGAACAGCACGATCGTGGTGTGGCCCGAGTAGTCGGCGTCCGCGAGGTAGCGGTGGATCAGGGAGCCGTCGCCGTCGTCGAAGGGCTGGCGGAGGTAGGCGCCCTTGCTCTTCGAGCGCGTCAGCCCGCCCCGGTTCTCCACGTCCCTGGCGGTCGCCTGGAGCCATGGCAGGCGCTGCCAGGACGTGGTTCGGGAGGCCCGGACGCCCTCGCCCACCGCCTCGACGTACTCTTCGAGGAGTCGGCGGGCGTCCGGCCGACCTCCGTCGATCTGGGCGTTCAGCACCAGCCGCCCGACTCGCCGCTGGTTGAGGTAGAGCGCGCTGTACAGCGACTCGTAGGCGGAGTCGTCGGCCTGCTCCTTGGCGTGCCAGACGCCGTGGTTGGCGACGAGGCGGAGGAGGTCCCGCTCCGTCAGGTCGTCCCAGTCCCAGGTCGCGGACGCGAAGAGCACCGTCGCCGGCGGCCTCGGGAGCAGGTCCTCGGGCCGGCGGCCGGCCGCGTCGTCCGTGCGGAACCAGAACCGGGTGACGACACCGAAGTTGCCGCCGCCGGCACCGGTGTGCGCCCACCACAGGTCGTGGTGCGGGTCGGCCGGATCGCGGCCGGCGACGACGGTTCGCGCCCCGGCGCCCTCGTCCGCCACCACGACCTCGACGGCCTCGAGGTGGTCGACGACGAGACCGTGCCGGCGGCACAGCGCGCCGAAGCCTCCCCCCTGCACATAGCCGCCGAGACCCACCGAGGGGCAGGTTCCGGCGGGCAGCGCGAGGCCCCACTTCAGGTACATGCTCCGGTAGACGTCGCCCATCAGGGCCCCGGCGCCGACGGCGAAGGCGCCACGCCGCGGGTCGTACGCCACGTCGTCGAGGGCGGACACGTCGATCACCGTGGTGACGCCGGGGTCGTCCACCAGCCCCTCGAGGCCGTGGCCGCCGCCGCGCACCGCCAGCCGCTCCCCGCGGCGCACGGCCTGGGCCACCGCCTGCCGCGCGCCCTCGGCGTGTCGGGGTACGAGAACCCGGCTCGGGGTGCCCACGAAGCGGGTGTTGCGCGAGCGTGCGACGAGGGATCCGTAGCGCGGATCCTCCCTGGTGACCTCGGAGAACGCTATGTCAGGCATCGGTCGCTGGAACTCCCTTGTGATGCGGGCGGTTTCGGGTGCGCAGGACGTGGCCGAGCACCAGGGCGAGCGCCAGACCGCCGAACGCGCAGCCCAGCAGGGCGGACGCCGGCCAGCCCCCGTTCCGCCACACGGGCCCCATCAGGGCCGACCCCAGCGCGCCGCCGGCGAAGTAGGAGGTCATGTACGCGGTGGTGACCCTGCTGCGCTCGGACGCCTCGACCTTCTGGAAGACGGCGGTCTGGTTGGTGATGTGCGCGGCCTGGACGGCGAAGTCGACGAGCACGATGACCGCGCACATCGCGAGCAGCGCGGACTCCCAGGCGGCGACCCCGGCGAAGGACACCGCGATCAGCGCGAAGGCGACGGCGCTGACGGCCGTGGAGCGGCCGCGGTCGGCGAACCGTCCGGCGAGGTTGGCGCCGAGCGCGCCCCCGGCGCCGAGCAGTCCCACCAGACCGATCGCCGACGCCCCGAAGTCGTAGGGCGGCTCCGCCAGCCGCAGCGGGACGGCCGTCCACAGGACGGTGAACGCCCCGAAGCCCAGCGCGCCGTACAGACAGCGCCTGGCCAGTTCGGAGTTGTGCCGCAGGAGCGTGCCGACCGAACGCAGCAGGCGCAGGTAGCCGGTGACGCTCAGCCGCGGCTGCCCCGGGCCGGACGGGGGCGGGAGGGTGCGCCTCAGGAGGAGCAGGACGGCCCACATGGCGGCGGACCCGCACCAGAACACGGCCCGCCAGTCCGCCAGGCCCGCGATCAGGCCGGCGAAGGTGCGGCACAGCAGCGCCCCGAGGATGACGCCGGTCATCACGGTGCCGACGATCTGGCCGCGGCGCTCGGCCGGCGCCATGCCGGCGGCCATGGGGACGATGACCATGGCGGCCACGCTGAACAGGCCGAGCAGGAGGAAGAGGGCGACCAGCGCCGCGCCCCTGGCCAGCGGGATCACCGCGAGGATGACGCCCGCGCAGGAGACCAGGGCGCTGACCAGCCGGCGTCGGTCGACGACGTCTCCCAGTGGCACCAGTGCCAGAAGCCCCGCCGCATAGCCGAGTTGGGTGGCGGCGAGTGCCGGCGTCAGGGACTCGGGACGGATGTCGAGCGAGTCGGCCAGGTCCGGCAGGATGGGCTGGAGGTAGTAGAGGTTGGCCACGCACAGGCCGCACGCGACGGCGAGGAGGACGACGGTCAGCCGGCCGGGGCTCGCCGGCCGCGGCGGCGCCCCGGTGAGGGCACCGCCGTCAGCCGCCTGGGTCACAGCGTGCCGCCCCCGTCGACATGTACCACCGCGCCGGTGACGAAGGTGTTCTCCAGCAGGTGCAGCACGCTCGCCGCCACGTCGTCCGGCTGGCCGATCCGCCCCACCGGGGAGCTCTGCGCGGTCTGGGCGAAGAGCCCCTCGCGTGCCTCGTCGGGCAGGAACGACCACAGCGGGGTGTCGATGAGGCCGCCGACCACGACGTTGACCCGGATCGGCGCGAGTTCGACCGCGAGGGAGCGGCCCATTCCGGCGATGCCGGCGTTGGCCGCGGCCGTGGCGCTCATGTCGGGGTAGGCCTTGAAGCCGGCGGCCCCGGCGATCAGGGTCACGGAGCCGGTCGGGGCGAGCTTCCTGCCGGCGTGCCTGACGCTCAGCAGCTGTCCGACGATCTTGGTGTCGAGGGCGGCCCTGACGTGGTCGAGGGAGACGTCGTAGACGGATCCGACGGCCATGTCGCCCGGGCACACCACCAGGTGGTCCAGGCCGTCGACCTCCGCGAAGAAGGCGCGCAGGCTGTCCTCGTCGCGGACGTCGACGACACCGGTGGCGACGCCCTCGATCTCCTTCGCGGCCTGGGCGAGTTTCTCCTCGGAACGGGAGCCGATGCGGACCTGCGCTCCGGCGGCCGCGGCCTGGGCGGCCACCGCCTTCCCGATCCCGGAGGAGCCGCCGATCACGACGACGCGGGCACCGGCGAGGGAGGAGGAAGTGGATGAAGACACGTTCGTCTCCGGTTCGTGAGTCGGTGAGGTGAACACCGCCCACGCTCGCAGCCCGCTGTGTCCCCCAAACAGGCTAGGAAACATGCTAGTTGGATCACTACCTGGAACCGTCCGGCCGAGACCGTTCGGACGTGCGTGTCAGGTGGCACGACCACCACCCTCAACCCTTCGCTCCGCCGCCGCCTACCCGCAGTATGTGCTCGTGTGCAGCCGGCAGATCCTCAGCGAGGCGGTTACGGCATGACCCAGGCAGACCCCCCCGAGCGGGTGCTCGTCCCGACCGTCCGCGGCCCCGTCGACGCCGCGGACCTCGGGGTGACCCTCCCGCACGAGCATCTCTTCGTGCTGAGCGCGGAGTTCCAGAGCAACTACCCCCACCTGTGGGACCGGGAGGCCGGCGTACGCGCCGCGGTGCGGCAGTTGTCGGCCGCGTACGACGCCGGCGTCCGCACCCTGGTCGACATGACCGTGCTCGGGCAGGGCCGGGACATCGGGTTGGTCGGCGCGGTCGCGGAGCGGACCCCGATCAACATCGTGGTCGCCACGGGGATCTACAGCGTCGACGGCATCCCGCTCTTCGCGCGCTTCCGCGGCCCCGGCTGTGCCGTCGAGGCCGAGGAGCCGCTGATCGACCTCCTGACGCGGGACGTCACCACGGGCATCGGCGACACCGCGGTGCGCGCCGGGCTGGTGAAGTTCGCCTGCGAAAGCGTGCCTCCGGACGCGGCGGCGCACCGGATGGCCGCGGTCACGGCGGAGGTCCACCGCCGCACCGGCGTCCCGGTGGTCGTGCACTGCGACCCGTTCGAGGGCAACGGCCTGGCTCTGGTGCGGTTGTTGGAACGGGAGGGCGTGGCCCCCGGGTCCGTGGTGATCGCCCACGCCGGGGACGGCGGCGACCTCGGCCGGCTCAGGGCGCTCGCCGAGACCGGTTGCCTGCTCGGCTACGACCGCTACGGCATGACGCCGTTCGCGTCCGACGCCCAGCGCAACGCCACGCTGGCGGAACTCGTGCGCGCCGGCCACGTGGCGCAGTTGCTGGTCTCCCAGGACCACGCCGCGCACATCGACTACCTGACCCCGGAGCAGAAAGCTCACACCTACCCCGACTGGACCTATGTACATCTCTTCACGAAGGTGCTGCCGCGGCTCCTCAGGGAGCCCGGCATCGACGAGGCCACCGTGCACACGCTGCTCGTGGACAACCCTCGGCGACTCCTGTCGCGCGTTCCGGCGCCACACCCCGAAGCCCACTCCGAGGAAGCTCATGCCATCTGACGAACCCATCCGCGCACCTCGGTCAGGACCCGAGCCCTGGCAGGAGCTCGGCACGGCACTCGTGGTCGACGAACCCGGTGTCAGGGCCTGGATCGAGACCGTGCCCCCGGGCCAGGACCGGCCGCTCCACACCCACCGCCATCCCTGGGTCACGGTGGTGCTCAACGGGGCGAGCGGGGAGTCGCTCGACGAGCACGGCGACGTGATCAGGAAGGTGGCGCTGGAGACGGGGCAGGTCCTGTACCACGACGCCGCCGACCTGCCGCTGCGGCACCGGGTGCGCAACCTGTCCGACCAGACGCTGGTCATGGTGGCGATCGAGCGGCGCGCGGTCGCCGACGAGCGGAAGGAGACGGCGGCGTGACGCGCGACGCGGCGACACCGCACGCCCCGGCGCTGGTGACGGGCGCGACGTCGGGCCTGGGGCGTAGCCTGGCCCGTCGGCTGGCCGAGGACGGCTGGACGGTCCTCGTGCACGGCAGGGACAAGGGTCGTTGTCACACGGTGGTGGACGAACTCCGTTCCGCCGGCGGCCTGGCCTACCCCTACGTGGCCGACCTGGCCTCGCTCGAACAGACCGCCGAGTTGGGCCGGCGGATCGCCGCCGACCACCCCAGTCTCGGCCTGCTGCTCAACAACGCGGGGGTGGGCGCGGGCCGGGACGCGCGGCGGCGGGAGCTCAGCGGTGACGGCTACGAGCTGCGCCTGGCGGTCAACTACCTGGCCCCGGTGCTCCTCACCCGGTGTCTGCGGGCCCCCCTGCGGGCGGCCGGCTCGGCCCAGGTCGTCAACGTCGGATCCATCGGGCAGAGCCCCGTCGACTTCGACGACCCGCAGTTCACCCGTGGTTACGACGGGATGGAGGCGTACACGCGCAGCAAGTTCGCGCTGGCCGCGTTCAGCTTCTCCATCGCCGACGACTACGCGCGGGACGACATCCGCGTCAACTGCGTGCATCCCGCGAACTACATGGACACCACCATGGTGATCGAGGCCGGGGTGCGCCCCTGGTCGACGGTGGCCCACGGCACGTCGAGCGTGCTGACCGTGCTCGCGGCGGGCGCCAGCGGGGTGAAGGGCCAGTACTTCAACGAGGGCCGCCGTGCCTCGGCGCACCGTCTCACCCAGGACCCGCGGGTCAGGGACAGGCTGGCGCAGCTCACCGACCAGTTGCTGGCCCCGTGGGAGACGGAGTCGAGCAGCCCCTGGTGAGCGCCGGTTCGGCGGCGGTTCCGGCGGCCGGGCCGCGGAACCGCCGCCGGGCGGACGGCGCGGTCAGTCCTCCTGGACGATCGCCAGCAGGTGCTCGGGAAAACGCTCCCCGGCGAAGGCTCCGGCGGGGACGAGTTCGTCGACCGCCCGCAGGACCTGCGCCGGCAGCCGGATCGCCCCGGCCGAGGCGTTCTCCGCCATGTGGGTCCTGGTCTGGGCGCCCGGGATGGGTACCACCCCCTGGGCCACCAGCCACGCCAGGGCGAAGCGGGCCGGGGACCAGCCGTGGTCGGCGGCCAGCGTGTGGATCCTGGTCACGAGGTCCAGGTTGTGGGGAAGGTTCTCCTCCGAGAACCTGGGCAGCCCTCGGCGCAGGTCGTCGGCGCCGAGCCGGGTGTCGGCGATCTCGCCGGACAGCAGTCCGCGGCTGAAGGGGCTGTAGGCGACGAAGCCGATGCCCAGCCGCCGGACGGTGGGCAGGATGGCACGTTCCGGGTTGCGGCTGGCCAGTGAGTACTCGGTCTGGACGGCGGTGAGCGGATGCACCGCGTGGGCGGCGGTGATCGTCCTGGTGCCGGCCTCGGACAGCCCGAGGTGACGGACCTTCCCGGCCCTGACGAGCTCCGCCATGGCCCCGACGGACTCCTCCACGGGCACGTCCGGATCGACGCGGTGCAGGTAGTACAGGTCGATGTGGTCGGTTCGCAGGCGACGCAGACTGGCGTCGACGGCTCGCGCGACGTGCTCGGGTCGGCCGTCTATCCGGACGCCGTCGGCGGTGCGCACCAGGCCGCACTTGGTCGCCAGGGTGACGCGTTCGCGGTGCCCTCCCGACAGGGCCTTGCCGACGATCTCCTCGCTGAGCCCCGCGCCGTACATGTCCGCGGTGTCGAGGAAGTCCATGCCCCGGTCGATGGCGCCGTGGATGGTGCGGATCGACTCGGCCTCGTCCGGCACCCCGTAGAACTCGGCCATGCCCATGCAGCCGAGCCCGATGGCGGACACCTCCAGGTTCTGGCCCAGTCGGACGCGGGGCATGGTGCTGGCTGTGGTGGTCACGCTGCCTCCGGTTTCTGCTCGGTGGTGCCTGGTTTCCGCTGCTCGACGGGCAGGAGCCGTTCGAGGCGCCGCAGGGCTCGCCGGTCGGAGAGTCGCGCGGTGCCGGCGATCACGCCGTCGGGTCGTACCAACACGGCGCGGGGGCGCCTCGCCCCCAGGGCCCGGGTGCTTCCGCCGTCCAGGGGGGCGTAGGTGAGGTCGGGTCGGCGCGCGAGGGGGCTGCGGTCCGCCGGGGCCAGCAGCAGGTGGTTGCCGTCGCGCAGCAGGTCGTGGGTGCGCGCCCCGGTGGGCAGGCCCACGTCCGGCAGCCGCCGGCCGGCGGCCAGTGCCCCCCGGGTGGCGCCCTGCGCCGGGTAGCGGAGGTCCAGCTGCGCGAGCCGGGCGGGCAGGAACCGGTCGATCGCCCCGGTGGTCTCCGCCATCCTGGCGGTGAGGTCGCGGAGGCGTTCCCGCCACCCACCGCAGGTCCACAGCCGCGTCTGCCGGTCGGTGTCGGCGACCACGGTGCGTGCCACGTGCCGGCGTTCGCGTTCCCACTGGGCGAGTGACTCCTCGGGAAGCGCGCCGCGGAGGACGCCGGCGATCCGCCACGCCGCCTCGTGCGCGTCCTGGATGCCGGTGTTCAGCCCCTGCCCGCCGGCCGGGCTGTGCACGTGGGCGGCGTCCCCGGCGAGCAGGACGCGCCCGGCCAGGAACCGTCCGGCGATGCGGCGGTGCACCTGGAAGACGCCGGCTCCCGTCCGCTCCCGCAGTTCCAGCGGGTGCGGGCACCGCTCCGCGGCGAAGCCCCGCACCGACTCCTCGACGTCCGCCGCCGTGCCTCCGGCCGGGACGCTGGCGAACACCCTGGTCCTGCCGCCGGGCAGCCCGACGACGACCAACACGCCGCGCGGGTCCATGAAGTAGTGGGCCTCGTCGTGCGCGAGCGGTGTCTCCCACACCCCGTCGAGCAGGGCGAACTCCTGGCGGTACGTGGCGCCTTCGAACGGTATCTCCAGGGCCTCCCGGACGGTGCTGTGCGCGCCGTCGCAGCCGAGCAGCCAGGTGGTCCGGTGGGTGACCGTGCCGCAGTGGGCCACCACCCGGTCAGGGTGGTGTTCCAGGGCCGTGATCCGCTGCCCGTAGTCGACCCGTCCACCGGCCTCGGACAGCGCGGAGTGCAGGATCCGCTCGGTCTCGTCCTGCGGCAGGGACAGCGGGGTGTCGAACCGACTGCCGTGCAGGCGCCGGAAGTTGATCCGTGCGACGCGGCGGCCGTGGGTGTAGTAGTTGGCGGCTCTGACGGGCAGTGACCGCGCCCGGATCTCGTCCTCCAGGCCGAGCCTGGCGAACGCCTCCAGGGCGCGGGGTTGCAGAATGATGGCCTTGGCGTGCGGACTTCGCCGGTCCGCGCGGTCGATGACCCGCACGTCGACGCCTCTGCGCAGCAGTTCGACCGCCATGGTCAGGCCGGTGGGACCGGCTCCTACCACCAGGGCCTCACTGTCCGTGGTGATGGCACCCACCTCCTTCGGTTGGGGGACCGACGCGTGACACGCCGCGTCGGTCGTCCATGCTGCCGAAGTCGGCACGGTTCCACCTGGTAGGCGCGATACCCCTTAGGTCGACACCACGTTCGCGCTTTCCCGCGGTTCCCGGCGCCACGGGGGCCGGATGCCGGGGCCCGGCTCGGCGGATTCCCGCGCGGCGCGACATGGCGCACGCCACGCGTACCACCGCGAAGGCGGCGAAATCCCGCAATCCTCCTGGTGGTCCGTTTCCAGGTATCGCGCACGCCAGTGGCAAGGGACTCTGGCTAACTCCACGAAGCGCTCCGAAGACTGTGGGTCAAGAGCTGAGCCGACATCCAAGGAGCAGCACACGCATGTCCGTAACCCAACAGGTACTGGCCGAGGAACTCGCGGAGAGCGCCGAGGCCCCGTCCTTTCTGCGGACCGTCGACCGACGGGACGTCCATCGCTGGGCGGTCAGCGAGGTCTTCCTCACCGGCGTCGCCCGGACGCCCGAGGGCGGCTACACGGCCTTCGCGCAGCTCCCGCCGGTGCACCACTACTTCACCGACCAGGTCCTCCCGCAGGACACCCCCGACAGCATACTGATCATGGAGTGCTGCCGACAGGCGGCTACCTTCATCGCCCACCGCGGCCTCTCCGTCCCCCGGGACAGCGCCTTCCACGTCACCGACTGGTCGCTGGAACTGACGGGCCGGTCGCGCCCGGCCGGGACCGGGCGGCCAGGGGAGTTGACCATGCTGGTCACGGTGGTCCCGAGCCAGGTGCGCGGCGGCGTCGTCAGGGCGGCCAGGTTCGTCCTGGAGCTGCTGGTCGACGGCCGGCCCGCCGGCCGGTGCGACGTGTCCGCCCGCTACTCGCCGGCGGCCGAGGCCGAGATCGTCCGCCGCTACCACCGCAGGACCGCTCCCCCCTGGTCCTCCGCGCTCCCCCCGGCCCCGGCGGGGGTTCCGGTGCCCGCCGGGGACGTCGGGCGTCGCGATCGGGCGAACGTCGTCCTCGCCGATGTCCGCCGCCTGTTCCGGGGGGTGGCGGCCAGGATCGCGCCACCGCTCGACCACGGCACGCACTTCGACCACCCGCAGGACCACTACCCCGCGATGATCCTGCTGGAGGCCGCCCGACAGGCCGCCGTGCTGGCCCGCTCCCCCGGGGCGCGCGTCACCGGCTACCGGTCCCGCTTCCTCCGCTTCGCGGAGCTCGACGCGCCCGTCCGCGTGGCGGCGGCCCCCCGGGACGACCGGGAGGTGGCCGTCCGGTTCCGGCAGGGCGGGACCCTGGTCAGCGAGATCGTCGTCGCGGCCGAGGAGCCGGCCCGGTGAGCGCGGTACGCGCCGTGTGGACCGACTACGGCGGGGTCCTGACGCCGCCGGTCGCCGAGACCCTCTCCCGGTTCTGCGCGGAGCTCGGTGTCCCGGTGCCCGTCTACCTCGACGCGATGCGGCGGGTGGCCCGCGACTGCGGAGCGGGGGACGACGTGATGGCCCCGCTCGACACCCCGCTGCTGTCCCAGGAGGAGTGGGAGAGCCGCACCGCCGCGGCGATCCACGCGATCAGTGGCGTCCGCCCCGACCTGAGCGGCCAGCCGGCACGGTGGTTCGCCGACCGCGCCGTCAACGAACCGTGGATCCGGACGCTGGCCGCCCTCCGCCGGCGCGGGATCTTCGTCGGGCTGCTGTCCAACATGCCGCCCGCCTGGGACCCGCACTGGCGGCGCGCGGTGCCCCCCGACGGCCTGTTCGACGGCGTCGTCCTGTCGCACGCCGCCGGGTGCCGCAAGCCGCAGCCGGAGATCTTCGCGCGGGCCGCCGCCCAGGCCGGCGTCGGCGCGGACGAGTGCGTGCTGGTGGACGATCTGGCCGCCAACTGCCGGGGTGCCGAACGGGCCGGGTGGCGGTCGGTCGAGTTCCACGACGCGGTCGCCGCCACCGCCCGCCTGGCCGGACTGCTCGCGGGTGAACCCGTGACCGTCGAGGGGACGCCGGCATGAGGAGGGCGATCATCGAGGGAATCGGAGGGTGGCTCCCGCCCCGTGTCGTCACCAACGACGAGTTGGCCGCCCGCCTGGACACCTCCGACGAATGGATCCGAACCCGGACCGGCATCCGGGCCCGACACGTCGTCTCGGACGGCATGCTCACCTCGCAACTGGCCGTGCAGGCCGGCGCGAAAGCCCTGAAGTCCGCCGGCACGGACGACGTCGACATGGTGGTCCTGGCCACCACCACACCGGACCGGCCCTGCCCCGCCACCGCGCCCGAGGTGGCGCGCCAGCTCGGCCTCACCGGGCGTCCCGCCTTCGACGTCATGGCCGTCTGCACCGGCTTCCTCTACGCACTCGCCACCGCCTCGGGACTCGTCGCGGCCGGCACGGCGGACCGCGTCCTCGTCGTCGGAGCCGAGGCGTTCAGCACCATCGTCGACCCCGGCGACCGCTCCGCCGCCGCCGTCTTCGGCGACGGCGCCGGCGCCCTCCTCCTGCGCGCGGGTGACGACGGGGAGCCCGGCGCCGTCGGCCCCGTGACCCTCGGCAGCGACGGCGCGCTGACGGACCTGATCACCGTCCGCGCCGGCGGCGTCGAGGAACGCACCCGCCCCCGGCCCATGGACGACGCCGACCGCTACTTCGCCATGCGCGGCCGTGAGGTCTTCGGCCACGCCGTCACCCGGATGACGCAGGCCGCGCTGACCGCGGTCGACCAGGCCGGCTGGCGCCCCGAGGACGTGGACCGACTCGTCGGCCACCAGGCGAACCTGCGCATCCTGCACGCCGTGGCCGACCAACTCGACCTCCCGCACGACCGTCTCGTGATCCACCTGGACCAGGTCGGCAACACCGCCGCCGCCTCGATCCCCCTGGCCCTCTGGCACGCCAACGCCACGGGACGCCTCCGTCCCGGCGACCGGGTCGCGCTCACCGCCTTCGGCGGCGGGGCGACCTGGGGAGCAACGACGCTCACCTGGCCGGCGCTCACCACCGTCTGACCGCATTCGCCACGCCCGAAAGGCATGACCGCGATGAGCATCACCACGAGCCCTGTTTTCCAGCGCATCACCGAGATCCTCGACCAGAAGTTCGGGATAGCCGGCGAGGACGTCAAGCCCGAGACCGTGCTCGAGGACGTCGAGTTGGACTCCCTGGCACTGATCGAGGTCGCCCTGGTCCTGCAGAAGCAGTTGGGCGTCCAGATCCGCACCGAGGACCTCAGCGGCAGCGCCACCATCGCCGACCTGTACGAGCTCGTCAACGTGGCCGTGGAGGGGTCCTGATGTCGCGGCGGACCCCGGCCGAAGGAGCGGTGGCCGTCACGGGCATCGGACTCGTCACCCCGGCCGGCATCGGCGCCGGGGAGAACTGGCGGCGGCTGCTGTCCGGCGCGCCCACCGCGCGCCGTGACCCGGAACTGGCGGGACTGCCGGTGGACATCGCCTGCCGCGTGCCGGGCTTCGACCCGGCCGCGCTGTTGGGCAGGTCCACCTCCTGGCGCCTGGACCGGGTGAGCCAACTCGCCCTCGTCGCCGCCGAGGAGGCACTCGCCGACGCCGGCCTCGACCCCACGACCTGGGACGGGGCGCGGGTGGGCGTCGTGCTGGGCAACGCGCTGGGCGGCACCGCGGCGTACGAGGCGGCACACGACGCGGTCCGGGACGACGGACCCGACGGCGTCTCGCCCCTGGTCATGGTGAACTGGCCGGTCAACATGATCTCCGGCTACCTCGCCACGCGTTACCGGGCCGGCGGCCCGAACCTGGTCGTCGCCACCGCCTGCGCCTCGGGGGTGACGGCCGTCGGCACCGCCCGCCAGCTGCTACGGAGCGGGGTGTGCGACATCGCACTGGCCGGGGCGTCGGAAGCCCCGCTCAGCCGAACCCCGATGGCGGCCTATCACAAGATGGGAGCCCTCTCCACCAGGACCGACGAACCGGCGGCCGCCTCCAGACCCTTCGACGCCGATCGGAACGGTTTCGTGGCGGCCGAGGCCGCCGCCGTCCTCGTGCTGGAACGCGAGGCCGACGCCCGAGCCCGCGGCACCACCCCGCACGCCGTCGTCACCGGGTACGGCGCCAGCGCCGACGGACACCACCCCTCCGCGCCCGACCCCACCGGAGCGGGCGTCGAACGGGCGCTGCGCGCGGCCCTGCTCGACGCGGACCTCGCTCCCGGCGACATCGACCACGTCAACGCCCACGGCACCTCCACCCGGTTGAACGACCTCATGGAGTCGCAGCTCATCGAGCGGGTCCTGGCGGGCGGCCCCAGCGTCACCTCCACCAAGGGCGTCACCGGGCACGCCCTCGGCGCCGCCGGCGCCATCGAGGTCGCCTACGCCGCGCTCACCGTCGAGAACGGCCTCGTGCCACCGACCGCCAACCTGGACAAGATCGACCCGGACATCCACGTCGACGTCGTCGCGGGCGCCCCACGGCCGCAGCGGATCGGCGCGGCCACCAGCCACTCCTTCGGGTTCGGCGGTCAGAACGCCGTCCTCGTCCTCGAGAACGCGGGGAGCCGATGAGTCCACGATCCGTCTTCGTCACCGGCGGCAACCGGGGCATCGGACTGGCCGTCGCCCGGGCCTTCGCCGCGCAGGGCGACCGGGTGGCGGTCAGCTACCGCACCGGTGAGTCACCCGAGGGGTTCCTCGGCGTCCAGTGCGACGTCACCGAAACCGACTCGCTGGACGCGGCCTTCGGGAAGATCGAGGCCGAACAGGGGCCGGTGGACGTCCTGGTGGCGAACGCCGGCATCATGCGGGACAAGCTCACGCTCGCCATGAGCGACGAGGACTTCACCGGTCTCCTGGACACCAACCTCGTCGGCCCCTTCCGCTGTGCCCGCCGGGCCATCCCCGGCATGCTGGAGAAACGGTGGGGAAGGCTGCTGTTCATCTCCTCCTTCTCCGGCATGCTGGGCTCCCCCGGGCAGGCCAACTACGCGGCGTCCAAGACGGGGCTGACAGGTCTCGCCCGCTCCCTGGCCAGGGAACTCGGAAAGCGCGGCATCACCGCGAACGTCGTGGCGCCGGGCTTCATCGACACGGACATGGTGGCGACCGTCAGCCCCAGGAGACGGCAGGAGTACCTGTCGATGACGGCCCTCGGACGCCCCGGCCGTCCGGAGGAGGTCGCCAACGTCGTGCGCTTCCTCGCCGGCCAGGACGCCTCCTTCGTCACCGGGGCGTTCATCCCGGTGAGCGGAGGACTGGGGATGGGGATATGAGCGACGGTCCCGGCGCCGCGCACGGCGGCCTGCTGAGCGGGAAACGGCTGCTGGTCACCGGGGTCGTCTCGGAGGCGTCGATCGCCTTCCACGTGGCCCGGATCGCGCAGCGGGAGGGGGCGCGTGTCGTGCTCAGCTCGTTCGGCCGGGCGCTGCGCGTCACCGAGGCGGTGGCGGAGCTGCTGCCGCACCCGGCGCCCGTGGTGCCCCTCGACGTCACCTCGGCCGACGACCTGGCCGCCCTCCCCGACCGGCTCCGCGAACACGTCGACGGGCTCGACGGCGTGGTGCACTCGATCGCCTTCGCGCCTCCGTCCGCCCTCGGCGGCTCCTTCCTGGAGACGCCGTGGCAGGACGCCGCGACGGCGCTGCACGTGTCGGCCTTCTCCTTCAAGGAGTTGGTGAGGGCCTGCGGGCCGGTGCTCGGCGACGACGCGTCGATCGTGGGCCTGGACTTCGACGCCACCCTGGCGTGGCCCGGCTACGACTGGATGGGGGTGTCGAAGGCGGCGCTGGAGTCCATCACCCGGTATCTGGCGCTCTATCTCGGTGAGCGCCGCATTCGGGCCAACCTGGTGGCCGCCGGCATGGTCCGCACGCTCGCCGCCCGCTCCGTCCCCGGCGCGGACCGCCTCGAGGAGATCTGGCGCACCAGGCCACCGCTGCCCTGGAACGTCGACGACCCGGAACCGACGGCGAAGGCGTGTGCGCTGTTCCTGTCGGACTGGCTTCCCGCCACGACGGGCGAGGTGCTGCACGTCGACGGCGGTCTCCACGCGGTCATGGTCTGACGCCGGGAGAGCACGCCGGGGATGTCCGGAGGGCCACGCGGCCGGCGACGGCCGCGTGGCCCTTGTCGCGTGAGCGGGTGGTCCGGTTTTCCGGGTTGACGGGGCCGGTATCGGCAGTAGCTTGCTAGGTGCCAAATCCCGTACGTCGTTCGATATGTCAAACCATCGCCGGGATGGAGTGGCCACCTCCCACGCACGAACGACCAAGCAGTCGGCAGACGCCACGACGGCGACCGGTCAGCACTCCTGCCCACGAGCGGAAAGAGGCACCGCGATGACGCACCGTCGACCGTTCCACCAACTGGTCCTGGGGGCGGCGGCCCTGGTCCTCACCGCCGTCGGACTCGCCACGGTGGCGGGTCCGGCCTCGGCCCAGCAGCCCGGGTACGCCGCGGGCACCCCGGACGGGCCCGGCCCGCTGGCGAACCCCATCGTCACCGACATCTACACCGCCGACCCCGCCACGCTGGTCGTCGACGGCACCGCGTACATCTTCGCCGGACGCGACGAGGCGGCGCCCGGCCAGCAGCAGTTCGTCATGCGCGAATGGCAGGCGTTCTCCTCGCGGTCCCCCTCCAACGACCCGGCCGCCTGGCAGCACCACGGAGCGGTCCTCTCGCTCGACACCTTCGCGTGGGCCGGCGCGAACGCCTGGGCCTCCGAGGTGGAGCAGGGACCCGACGGCCGGTTCTACTGGTTCGTCTCGGTCGACGGTCGCACCGACAACGGGTGGATGAACATCGGAGTCGCGGTCGCCGACCACCCCCTCGGCCCCTACCGGGACGCCATCGGCGGCCCGCTGATCTCGGACTCCACCCCCAACTCCTCCGCGCTGAACATCGACCCGACGGTGTTCGTCGACGACGACGGCGAGATCTACCTGTACTGGGGCTCGTACTGGGAGCCCAGGGCGGTGCGCCTGCGGGACAACATGACCGCGTTGGACGGCGCGGTCTTCGAACCGGCGGGCCTGACCGGCTTCTGGGAGGCGCCCTGGCTGTTCGAGCGCGACGGCCTCTACTACCTGGCCTACGCCTCCAACTCCGGCGCCGACTGCGTCACCAGCTCGGCCTACGCCTGCGTCAGGTACGCGACCGCCAACAGCCCGGCCGGCCCCTGGACGCACCGGGGAGTGGTCCTCGACCAGGTGAGTTCGACGACGAACCACCCGGCCATCATGGAGTTCGGCGACCGGTGGCACATGGTCTACCACACGGCCGACGCGCCCGGCGGCGGGAACTTCCGCCGCTCCGTCGCCGTCGACGAGCTGCTCTTCAACCCCGACGGCACCCTGCGCAAGGTCGTCCAGACCCCTTGAGTCGATGGCGGCCCCGGTCCCCCCTCCGGGCCGCCGCCCCCCACATCGCAACGGGAAAGGGATGGGGATCCTCATGTCACGAAAACCGAGAAGGCCCGGCGGGAAGCGCCCGTGGCGGCGCGTCCTGGCCCTCGCCGCCGCGTTCGCCACGGCCCTCGTGCTCGCGGGCCCGGCGGGCCCGGCCGGCGCCGCACCGGACGCGGAGGTCCAGGCGGCGAAGCAGACCCGCATCCCGCGGTTCCTCACCGACGCGGGCGCCGAGACCAGGAACGTCGCCGAGTCGGAGCACTTCGCGGTCCGCTGGGGCGGCGCCGTCGACGCCGTCGCCTGGGGGCGGCAGAACCGCGGGATCGACAACTACCCGCAGTGGGTCGCGGACCACATGGACGACATCTACGACTTCTACGTCAACGAGGTCGGGTTCGTCGATCCCGCCGACCACCGGGTCGGATCCCAGTACAAGATCAACCTCTACCTGTGCGGGACCTGGTCGGGCGGCTTCCTGCCCCCGGCCAACTGGGCGGGACCCGACGACATCGGTCTCGGCCACATGTGCCTGCCCTACGACAAGATCTGGGACGACTGGGTCGAGTCGCACGAGTTCAACCACGTCCTCCAGAACTACGCGGTCGACATCAACATCGCCAACGGCCACGGCGGCGGCTGGGGCGCCGGCAACCCGGTGTCCGGGCCGGTCTGGGAGGCCCACGCCAACTACATGGCCCGCATGAAGCGACCCGACGTGGTCGTCGGATCCGGCTACTACGTCGACCGCCAGCACCGCCGGTGGCTGTCCCAGGAGACCTACTACGGCGACTGGATGCTGTTCAACACCATCCGGGACCTCTACGGGCCCGAGGTGATCGACCGGTTCTGGTACGAGGCGCGGCAGGGCGAGCACCCGATCAACACCATCAAGCGGATCCTCGGCCTCGACCAGCAGGGCTTCGCCCGACTGATCACCGAGTACACCTCTCGGCAGGTCGTCTACGACTTCACCGACGGCGCCCGGATCCGCACCGACCTCTGGCGCGGCGGCGGCAGTTACCGCCCCCTGCACACCGATCCCCTGCAGAGCCTCGGCAGCGGCCAGTACCGGATCGCCGACAGCGACGCCCCGCACCAGTACGGGCACAACGTCATCCGGCTGACGGCGCCGACCGGCGGCCAGGTGTCGGTCCGACTCCAGGGACGGTCGAGCCTCTCCGGCGCCGACTGGCGGTTCCGGCTGGCGGCGGTCTCCGCGAACTTCTCCGTCCGGTACAGCGACGCCTTCGCGCCGGGCCAGACGGCGAACTTCGGTCTCCAGAGCGGCGAGACGCACCTGATGCTCGTCGTCGCGGCCACCCCCTCGCAGCACCGCGACTACCCGATGTGGCAGGTCGGGGTCGGGGATCCGTTCCCCTACGAGCTCTCGATCCAGGGCGCGACCCCGGCCTAGGAACCGGCCCGGGGACCGGGCGGTCCCCTCGACGGCGGCGGCAGCGGCAGCGGCAGCGGCCGACCGCCGCTGCCGTCACGCCGGACGTCGCCGGTGGGTCATGACATGCATCAGGTACTCCAGCGGGCCGCGGCGGAGGAACCGTCGCCAGAGGAGCGCTCCGGCCGCGGTGACCACCACGAAGGTGGCCAACACGGGCAGCCTGCGGTCCAGTTGCTCCATGCCCATGAGTTCGATGGCCAGCAGGTGGCCCACGTACGCGCTCAGCGACATGGTGCCCACCGCGATCAGCGGCGCGGCCAGGCGGTGGGCGGTCGGCCAGCGGTCGAGGGCGATCAGCGCGGCGGCTATCACGAAGATCGCGACCCCGGCGTTGCCGACGGTCGCGAAGGTGGTCTCGGTGTGCGGGGCGCCGACCAGCAGCCAGGCCGGGTCGTCCGTCACGACGGTGATCTCGGCCTCGGACCACCAGGCGCTCGGCGCGCCGCTGATCCACACGATGTAGGGGAAGAGCTGGAACGCGAGCCACGAGCCGCCGTAGCCGAGCACCGCGAGCGCGGGGCCGAGCACCAGGAGCCGGGCACGCACCACCTCGGCGGTGAGATCCAGCCGGCCGAGGGCCAGGCCCACGACGAAGAACGGCAGCCAGGCCGGCACCGGGTAGTTGCCGGTGATCAGCAGGTCGACGATGCCGTCGCCGCCCGCCCGGCTGGCCGGGTCCAGCGCGTACACGGCGCGTGCCCACTCGGCGTGTCCGCCGTTCTCCTGGAACGTCAGGTCACGGAGCAGGTAGAGGAGTTGGGGGCCCACCAGGGCCGAGCCGGCGGCGATCGGCACGAGGGTCCCGGCGGGCAGCCGGGTGAGGGGCAGGGCCAGCAGGAGGCAGAGCCCGTAGTAGGGGAGGATGACCGCTATCGGCGTTCCCATCCTCGTCAGCAGGGTGCCGACGACGATCAGCACGCCGGCGCGGATCGCGATCCCGAGGAGTGCCCTGGTCCGCTCGGCGCCGGCCTTCGGGGTGGGGCGACCGGTGAGGAAGGCCAGGGTCGTCCCCGCCAGCACGGCGAACAGCGCGGAGGAACGCCCCCGGGTCAACTCGGCGAAGAAGGCCGACGCCCCGCCGAACGCCGGGTCCGGGGCGAGGTGCGCGGCGAACATCCCGAAGACCGCGACCCCGCGGGCCAGATCGAGCCCCACGAGCCGGACCGTGGACGGCGGCCCGACCGGTCCTCTCCCCGACTCGGCCGTCTCCAGTTCCCCGGTCATGCCCCCAGTATCCGGTCTCTTATACACGTCTGACGCTG
>NZ_SMKI01000449.1 GCF_004348415.1 Streptomyces hainanensis | reverse complement strand
GTGCCCCACCCACCCGAGACCGGCGGCGAGGCACCGCCGCCGGCCGTCGTCCTGGACGACGTGCGCAAGAGCTACGGGGCCGTCCGGGCCGTGGACGGCATCTCGTTCACCATCGCCCGGGGCGAGTTCTTCGGCCTGCTCGGCCCGAACGGCGCCGGCAAGACCACCCTGATCGAGATCATGGAGGGCCTGCGGCAGGCCGACTCCGGCCGGGTCACCGTGCTCGGCGCCCGGCCCTGGCCGCGGGACACCGCGCTGCTGCCCAGGCTGGGCGTGCAGACCCAGTCCTCGGCGTTCTTCGTCCGGCTCACCGCGGCCGAGCACCTGCGGACGGTGGCGGCGCTCTACCGCGCCGACCGGGCGGCCGTCGACCGGACCCTGGGCACCGTCGGCCTCACCGAGCAGGCCGACGTCCGCGTCGAGGACCTGTCGGGCGGCCAGCGGCAGCGCCTCGCCATCGCCTCGGCGCTGGTCCACGACCCCGAGCTGATCTTCCTCGACGAGCCCACCGCGGCCCTCGACCCGCAGGCCAGGCGCGGCCTGTGGCGGGTGCTGAGCGACCTGAAGCGGGCCGGCCGCACCATCGTCTACACCACCCACCACCTGGACGAGGCCGAGGCGCTCTGCGACCGGGTGGCGATCGTGGCGGGCGGCCGGGTGACCGCCCTCGACACCCCCAGCCGGCTGGTGGCCCAGAGCACGTCGGCGACCAGGCTGCTGGTGCCGGCCGAGCGTCTCACGGTGGCCGCGGCCGCCGCGCTGCCCGGCGTCCGGCACGCCGAACTCGACGGCGACGTCGTGGTGTTGGAGACGCTGGACGCCGGCCCCCTGCTGGCCGAGATCGCCGAGGTCGCCGGCCTCCAGGGCGTGCGGACCCGCACCGCCAGCCTGGAGGACGTCTACCTGCGCCTGACCGACCAACTCGGCGACGACCGCGCGACCGACGACCGCCCGACCGACGACCGCCCGGCGGACGAGCCCATCGAACGGAGCACCACGTGAGCGCCTTCGCCGCGCTGGGCGAGGCCGGCTACCGCGCCTACACCCGGGACAAAACGACCCTGTTCTTCACCTTCGCCTTCCCGATGCTGTTCCTCGTCGTCTTCGGGTTGATCTTCAGCGGTCAGGACGTCGAACAGAGCGGCCGGCCCTACATCAGCTACATCGCGCCCGGCGTGCTGTCCTGGGGCGTGGCCAACGCGGCCGTGTTCGGCGTCGGCTTCACGCTGATGCAGTGGCGCCGGGACGACATCCTGCGGCTGATCAGGATGACCCCGACCCCGCTGTCCGCGATCCTCGGCTCGCGCTACGTGCTGGCCGTCGGCATCGGCGTGGTGCAGGGCGTGGTGTTCGTGGCGGTGGCGCTGCTGCCGATGTTCGGCCTCGAACTCTCCGGCGGCTGGCCGCTGGCGGTGCCGCTGCTGGTGCTCGGCGTGACGGCCTTCCTGGCGCTCGGCGCCATCGTCGGCTCCTTCTGCCGCACCCCGGAGGCGGTGGCGGCGGTCGCCAACTGCCTGATGGTGCCGATGGCGTTCCTCTCCGGCTCGTTCTACCCGCTGGACGCCATGCCGTCCTGGCTCCAGACGGTGTCCGTGGTGCTGCCGCTGCGCCACCTCAACGACGGGATCTCGGCCGCCCTGACCGGCTCGGGCTCCGGCTCGGACATGGGGCTGGCCGCCGCCGGACTCGTCGCGTTCGCGGCCGTGTTCGGCGCCGTCGCCTTCCGCACCTTCCGCTGGAGCGACCGGACGTGACGACGACCACCGCCATCGTGCCGCCCCCGCCCCTGGAGGCCGCCAGCGGCCGGCTCCAGTCGGCGCTGCGGGCCCGCTGGGCGGCGGCCGGCCGCCCGGGCCCCGAGCCCGTGGTCGTGCCGCTCGGCGCGGCCGACGTGCTCGCCACCGACGCCACGGCCGACCCGCACGCCGCCGCCCGCCCCGGCGCCCGGTTCCACCTCACCTCCCGGGCGGTGCTCCTCGGCCCGTGGGGCGGAACGCGCGCCGCCTGCGGCCGGTGCCTCGGCATGCGCTGGCAGCGGCTGCGCACCCGCTCCGAGCGCGAGGCGCTGGAGGCCGGCACGACCGAGCCCACCGGCGCCGCCGGCTGGCCGGTGCTCACCCCGCACGCCGCCGACGCCGTGTGGGCGGCGGCCCGCGCCGTCGCCGAACGCGCCACGGCCGGCGAGGAGTTGCCCCGGGTCACCCGGGTCGACCTGGGCACCCTCGCCCTGGTGAGCCTCCCGCTGCTGCCCGAACCGCTCTGCCCGCACTGCGTCACCCCGCGCCCCGACCGCCCGGCGGACGGACTGCCGCCGCTGACCGACGCGCCCAAGCCGGCGCCCGACACCTACCGGGTGCGCTCCGCCGCCTCGTTCGCCCTGCCCGACGCGGCACTCGCCAACCCGGTCTGCGGCGTGCTCGGCGCCCGCACCCACCTCAACCCGGCGTCCACCACCACCGCGCCCATCTCGGGCAGCAACTTCGTCCGCGGCTACGCCGGCCTCAACGACGTCACCTGGAGCGGTCAGGGCGACCGCTACGCCATCAGCCGCACCCTCGCCTACCTGGAGGGACTCGAACGCTACGCGGGCACCCACAACCGGCGCGGCCTCACCCCGGTCACCGCCTCCTACCGGGAACTGCTCGCCGACCCGGACCGGGGCGCGGTCCTCGACCCGGCCGACTGCGGCACGTACCCGCCCGAGACCTACCGGGACGACCCGCTGCTCTCCCCGTTCGACCCGGACCGCCCGATCCCCTGGCTGCACGGCTGGTCGCTGCGCGACGAGCGGCCGATCCTGGTGCCGGCGCGGTTCGTCCACTACGGGGCCGGCGTCGAGGCCGACAACTTCGTCTTCGAGTGCTCCAACGGCTGTGCCACCGGCGGCCATCCGGCCGAGGCGGTGCTCCACGGGCTGCTCGAACTCGTCGAGCGCGACGCGTTCCTCGTCGCCTGGTACGGGCGGGCGCGGGCCCCCAGGATCGACCTGTCGACCTGCCGCGACAGCGGGATCAGGGCCGCCCTCGACCGGGCCGCGCTGCTCGGCTACGACGTGCACGCCTTCGACACCAGGGCCGACCTGGCGGTGCCGGTGGTCACCGCGCTCGCCGTGCGGCGGGACGGCGGCCCCGGGCTGCTGTCGTTCGGCGCGGCGGCCGGCTTCGACCCGGAACAGACGGTCGCCGGCGCGCTCAGCGAGGTGCTGACGTACATCCCGCACCTGCCGTTCCAGGTCCGCGAACGGCGGGCCGAACTGGAGGCGATGGCCGAGGACTTCGGCCTGGTGCGGCAGCTGAAGGACCACGCCCAGCTGTACGGGCTGCCCCGGATGGCCCGGCACGCGGCGGCGTTCCTCGAACCCTCCCCCGCCCGGCCGATCACCGAGGTCTTCGCCGACTGGGAGACGGTGCGGCCGCGCACCACCGACCTGCTGGACGATCTGGCGCGGCTGCGCGACGAGTTGGTCGGCGCCGGGCACGACGTCATCGCCGTCGACCAGACCGCGCCCGAGCAGCGGGCGGCCGGCCTCGCCACGGTGGCCACCGTCGTCCCCGGGCTGCTGCCACTGGACTTCGGCTGGCACCGGCAACGCGCCCTGCGGATGCCCAGGTTGCGCCGGGTCGGCGGCCCGGCGGCCGGAAACGACCCCGCGCCGCACCCCTTCCCCTGACCCGGTTCGCCGGGGCGAGGGGGCTGTGAACGCGGGGGGTGCGGCGCGGGATCGCGATCCCGGCGGTGGGTCGGAATCAGGCGCTGCAGGAGGTGGTGCTGGTGGTGCTGGAGCAGGTGGAGGTCGAGGAGCAGGAGGTCGAGCCGGCGAGGACGACCTCGGCCTCGTCCGAGTAGTCGGAGATCTCGAAGGTCTCCGACTCCAGCTCCAGGATCTCGTCGGCGAGGGTGGCGAGCTCGGGCTTCTTGGACATGGTTCCTCCTCGGGGGAAACGTGCGGGCGCCGGATGCTTCCGGCGGTGGCCCGGCACGGACCCATTCCAGCGCCGGCCACTGGCAACCGGCCCCCGCTTCCGCTGTCAGCCCGCTGACACCTCCTGTCAGCGGACCGAAGGAGAGGAACCGCATGGCCGTCCCGCCCGACGTGCTCAGGGCCGCCGTCGAGCTGTACCTGGAACTCCACACCCACCCCGAGCCGTCGGGCGCCGAGGAGCGGACCGCGGCCCGGCTCGCCGACTGGCTGCGCGCCGACGGCTACCGGGTCCACACCGGGCTCGGCGGCCACGGCGTGGCAGGGGTGCTGCGCCGCGGCACGGGCCCCACGGTGCTGCTGCGCGCCGAGTTGGACGCGCTGCCGGTCACGGAGCGGACCGGGCTGCCGTACGCCAGCGAGGTGCCGGGCGTGATGCACGCCTGCGGCCACGACCTGCACCTGGCCGCGCTGGCCGGCGCGGCCCGCCTGCTGGCCCGGGCGACCGCCGGCTGGCGCGGCACCGTGGTGGTGGTCGGGCAGCCGGCCGAGGAGACGCTGACGGGGGCGCGCGCCCTGCTGGGCGACGGCCTCTACGAGCGCTGCGGCGTGCCGGACACGGTGCTCGCCCAGCACGCCGCCCCGCTGCCCGCCGGCACCGTGGCGCACGCCGGGGGCGCCGTGCTGGCCGGCAGCCGCACGCTGGAGGCCGTGCTGCACGGCTCGGGCGGCCACGGCGGCACCCCGCACCTCACGGTGGACCCGGTGGTGGCCGCGGCCGCCGCCGTGCTGCGGCTCCAGGCCGTGGTGTCGCGCGAGACGGCACCGGCCGAGCAGGCGGTGCTGACCGTCGGCCGGCTGCGCGCCGGCGAGTTGGCCAACGTGGTGCCGGACCGGGCCGAACTCGCGTTGAGCCTGCGGGCGTTCGGCGAGGAGACGCTGGACCGGATGGCGGCGGCCACCCGTCGGGTGCTGCGCGCCGAGAGCGACGCGTCGGGCTGCCCGCGGCCCCCGGAGATCACCGAGGTCGGCCGCTCCCCCGCGCTCGTCCCGGACGCCGCGCTGACGGCGGCCGTCCGCGGCGCGCACGCGGACGTGCTCGGCGCCGGCCGGGTGCTGGAGTGGCAACCGGCCACGGCCACCGAGGACTTCCCGTGGTTCGGCCCGGCCGGGGCCGCGCTGCACGGCGGCGAGCACGTGCGCCTCGCGTACTGGATGCTGGGCACGGTGCCGGCCGCCCGCTGGCGCGCCGCGCTCGCCCCCGGTGGGGAGCCGCTGCCGTCCAACCACTCGCCGGCCTTCGCGCCGGACGTCAGGACGGCGCTGCCCACCGGCGTCCGGGCACTGGAGCTGGCCGCCCGCCACGCGCTGGGCGCCGGCCCCGCGCCCGGCGCCGGCCCCGCGCCGGGCGCCGCCTCAGATCCAGCCGCGCTCGCGGGCCAACAGGGCGGCCTGGGCCCGGGACGACGCTCCTAGCCTGCGCATGACATCCGCAATGTGACGTCGATAGGTGCGCACCGAGACGCCGAGGTCGCGGGCGCCGGTCTCGTCCTTGCCGACCGTGCACATCAGGGCCAGCACCCGCAGCTCCGTCTCGGCGAGGCCGGTGCCGCGGTCCGCCGGGTCGCGGAGCGCGAGCGGGACGTCCTCAGCCTGCTCCCAGATCCGCTCGAAGAGGCCGACCAGGCTGGCCACCAGCACCCCGCCGTGCACCACCAGGGCACCGCGGGTGTCGTTGCGCGGGTCGAGCGGCATCAGGGCGGCCCGGCGGTCGTAGACGACGACGTGGTCGGACATCTCCTCGGCGACCCTGATCCGGGCGCCGCGCGAGGCGAGTTCGCCGAGGTAGCCGGCGGTCGGCTGGTGTTCGAGCGCGTCGCCCCGCACCACCACCCGCCGCCGCACCCCACGGCTCAGCGCCCGGAAGTCGCGGGCCCCGCACTGCCCGACCTGTTCGGCGGAGAGCCGCACCCGGGGCTCGGCCGAGACGATCTCCTCGCGGGCGAAGAAGGCGAGGTCGTCCATCCGGCCGCGTATCTCGCTGGAGTCGTCGAGCTGTTCGACGCCCTGGGCGGCGGCCGGCCGCCGGTCCGTCTCCGCGCGTAGCGTGGCCAGCACGTGCCGGTACTGGGTGACGCGGTGCATCTCCTCGTAGATCTCACGCAACCGCAGCTCGGCGAGGCGGGCCAGCGCGGTCTCCGGATCGGTGGCGACGAGGCGCCCGGTGGTGTCGCCGGGTCTGAGCAGGCCGAGCCGGATCAGCCTGGCCAGCGCCGCGCCGGCCTCCTCGCAGCCGACGCGCAGCAGCACGTGAAGGTGGTCGGCGCGGGTCTCCGGGTGGCGGAGGAAGTGGCGGTACACCGCCTCCTCGACCTCGGAAACGCCGAAGTCCGCCATCTCGTTGGTCTGCACGTCTGACACTCCTGGTCGGGGAGCCCGGGGGACACGGGCGAGGGGGGACGGTGGGGGCAG
>NZ_SMKI01000448.1 GCF_004348415.1 Streptomyces hainanensis | reverse complement strand
GGGCGGTGCCGATGTGGGGCGCCAGGGCGGCGAGGGCGGCGACGCGGTGGGCCTCGTCGATCACATGGAACTGGCCGGTCGCCCGATCCAGCCAGGCGACGTTCTCGCCGCCCGGTAAGTTCACGTACAGCCGGTCATGACCGAAACGCTTCCACGGCGACACCCGCAACTCGCTCACGTCCGACACTCCTCCGCTTACGGAAAGACACTCAGCGTCGCCATTCGAGCAGCGAGCGACCGGATGGGGCAAGAGCGCGACGGAGAGCGCACACATGCGCCGTTTGCGGATCATCCGCCACGGATCGGTCGCGTTACGCTGGCGACATGACCGCCATGACGCCGCAGAGTCGCACCGAGCCCGACCTGTCGTTCCTGCTCGACCACACCAGCCACGTGCTGCGCACCCGCATGGCCGCCGCGCTGGCCGAGGTCGGGCTGACGGCGCGGATGCACTGCGTGCTGACGCACGCGCTCGAAGAGGAGCGCACCCAGGCGCAGTTGGCGGAGATCGGGGACATAGACAAGACCACGATGGTGGTCACCGTGGACGCGCTGGAGGAGGCCGGGCTCGCGGAGCGGCGGCCGTCGAGCGCGGACCGGCGGGCGCGGGTGATCGCGGTGACCGAGGAGGGCGCGCGGGTGGCGCGGCGGAGCCAGGAGATCGTCGACGGGGTGCACGGGGAGACGTTGGGCGCACTGCCCGAGGGGGAGCGCGAGGCACTGCTCTCGGCGATGAACCGGCTGGTCAGCGGGTTGCTGGCGGAGCCGGTCGAGAGCCCCCGGCCGGCACGGAGACCGCGCCAGCGGGGCTGACGGCCGCACGGAAGCCAAACAAGGACCGACAGAGATAGTCCGCAACAAATCTATCTGCTACGGTCTCTCTTGTTGCCTGAACGAGGACAGGAGAGGTCTCATGGCATCCGCATCTCCGCCCCCACCACCCGCACTGACCCCACGCTCGCGCTGGGTCGCGCTGGGGGTGATCGCGTCCAGCATGTTGGTGATCGTCCTGGACGGCAGCATCGTGACCGTGGCCATGCCCGCCATCCAGGACGACCTCGGGTTCTCGGCCACCGGCCTGAGCTGGGTCGTCAACGCCTACCTGATCGCCTTCGGCGCGCTGCTGCTGCTCGCCGGCCGGCTCGGTGACCTGATCGGCCGCCGGCGGATGTTCGCCGCCGGCACCGCGGTGTTCACCGCGGCGTCGCTGCTGGCCGGCCTCGCGGCCTCGCCCGGGTGGCTGATCGCCGCGCGGTTCCTCCAGGGCGTCGGCAGCGCCATGGCCTCCGCCGTCGCGCTCGGGATCCTGGTCACGCTCTTCACCGAACCCGGCGAACGCGGCCGCGCCATCGCGGCGTTCAGCTTCACCGGCGCGACCGGCGCCGCCCTCGGGCAGGTGCTCGGCGGCGTGCTGACCGACGCGCTGAGCTGGCACTGGATCTTCTTCATCAACCTGCCGATCGGCCTCACCGTCCTGGCGCTGACCCGCCGCTACCTGCCGAACGACGTCGGCGCGGGCGGCGGCGCCGGCCGCGCGGCGGGGGCCGACGTGCCGGGTGCCGCGCTGGTCACCGCCGGCCTGCTGCTCGGCAGCTACGCGGTGGTCAACGTCGAGCGGTACGGCGGGACCTCGCCGCACACCCTCGGTGCCGGACTGGTCGGGCTGCTGCTGCTCGCCGGGTTCGTGCTGCGGCAGGCGACGGCGCGGACGCCGCTGATGCCGCTGCGCGTGCTGCGCCCGCGCCAGGTCTGGGCGGCCAACCTGATCCAGGTACTGCTGGTCGGCGCGATGTTCTCGTTCCAGGTGATGTTCGCGCTCCACCTCCAGAACGTGCTCGGCTACGGCGCCGGGGACACCGGCCTGGCGATGCTGCCGGTGGCCGTCGTCATCGGCGTCGTGTCCCTCGGGTTCGCGGCGCGCCTCAACGCCCGGTTCGGCGAACGCGCCACGCTGGTGGCCGGGTTGGCGATGCTCACGACGTTCCTGGTGCTGCTGGCCCGGCTGCCGCGGGACGCCGACTACCTCACCGACCTGCTGCCCGTGCTGCTGCTCGGCGCCGGATTCGGCCTGGCGCAGCCCGCGTTGACCAGCTTCGGGATGTCGGCGGCCAGGCCCGCGGACGCCGGGCTCGCCTCCGGTCTCTTCAACACCACCCAGCAGGTCGGCATGGCGCTCGGCATCGCCGTGCTCTCGACGGCCGCCGCCGCCCGCACCGAGGGGCTGCTCGGCGACGGCGCGAGCCGGGCGGCGGCGCTGGCCGGCGGCTACCGGCTGGCCTTCGGGATCGGCGCGACGCTGCTGCTGGCGGCCATCGTGCTGGCGCTGACGGCGCTCGGCCGGCCGCGGAGCGGTCAGGCGCCGGTGACGGCGGCGCGGGACCAAGTGGAGCGGGCGCCGGCCGGCGTCTGATCGGCCGCCGATGTCTGATCGGCGTCTGATCGACGTCTGATCGCCAGGGAAAGCCCGAACGACGAGATACGAACGAGGGAAGCGACGAGATGAGCGCGAACAAGGCGGCGCCCCGGGTGCTCAGCGAGGACGAGGCGTCCCGACTGCTCGGGGACAGCGGATTCGGCGTGTTGGCGAGCGTGCGCGCCAGCGGACACCCGCACCTGACCACCGTGCTCTACCACTGGGACGAGAAGGAGCGCCTGGTGCGCGTGTCGAGCACCGCCGAGCGCGGCAAGCCCCGCCAGTACCGCCGCGATCCGCACGCCGCGTTGCACGTGAGCACCCCGGACCAGCTGGCGTTCGCCGTCGCCCAGGGCACCGCCGAGGTGTCGGAGCCGACGGCGGAGCCCGGCGACGCGGTGGGACGCGAGCTGCTGACCGTGGTCCCCAAGGCCCTGTGGCTCGCGGATGAGGAGAGTTTCCTGCGGGAGTTGGTGGCCGAGCGGCGCGTGGTGATCAGGATCAGGGTGGATCGGCTCTACGGCACGGCACTCGACGCGTGAGGCTCGGCCCGACGGCCAGCGGCGAGACCGCCAGGAGAAAAGGCCACCGGGAGAAAAGCACGAGGGCCTGACCACCGTGTTCGGTGATCAGGCCCTCGTACTACTGGTAGCGGGGACAGGATTTGAACCTGCGACCTCTGGGTTATGAGCCCAGCGAGCTACCGAGCTGCTCCACCCCGCGTCGACAGGCTTAACTCTACGCCACGCGGAGGGGTGCTCGCACCACACTTCCCCTCCGCCACATGAACGGCGCCCACCGGAGGCGTGCGAGGATCCCGGAATGAGGTGGACGCACACGAGACGACCGGCCCTGGCCCTCGCCGCCATCGGCGCCATCGGCGCGTTGACCGCCGGCTGCGGCACGGCGACGGCGGCCCGTGACGACGGCGCGAGCGGGGCAGGTGACGCGCCCGCCGTGGTGTCGCCGTCGCCGACGGCGCCCACCGTCACCCCGCCGTCCACCGAGTGCCCCGAGTCGGGGGCGCGGGTCACCCCCGGCCTCATCGACGCCGCCATGGGACTGCGGGCCGGAACCATCGTGCTGGACAACTGCGGCACCGAGCCCTACACGGTCGAGGGCTACCCCGAACTCACCCTCGTCGACGACGACGGAGTCGAGCCGCTGCCGGTCGGGATCCAGCACGACACCACGGACATCACCGCCTCGTTGAACGGCTTCGACGAGCCGCCGCGGCCGGTGACGCTGGAGCCCGGCGAGTCGGCCTGGGCCACGATCGGCTGGCGGAACACCGTGGAACTCGGCGGCGAGTCGCTCGACGCCCGGTTCGTCGACGTCGTGCCGGCCCCCGGCGAGGAGACGCAGCGGATCATGCCGGACGGCGGGATCGACCTCGGCACCACGGGTCGGCTGGCCGTGAGCCCCTGGGTCGCGTTCGACCGCGGCTGACCCGAAGGGCCGCGCGGCGGAAAGCGGTTGCTGCACGTTACTGCGCGAAGTATTGACCCGCTCCCCATCGCCTCATACTGTCGCGGCCGCGTCGATTGAAACGAATCAATCGACCGGTACCACCCCGACAGACGGAGGAAGGCGACCTCTGATGAGATCACCTGACGGCCCAAGAGCCAGGCGCCGCCCGGCATTCGGCGCCCTGGCCATCCCGCTCGCCGGCCTGCTGCTGCTGACCGCTGGCCCGGTCGCCCAGGCGGCACCCGACCACCCGACGGGCGGCCGGCCGGCCGCCGTCCAACTGGAGGACCTGGACCGCGGTCTCGTCGCCGTCGCCACCGACGAGGGCGTCTTCCTCAGCTGGCGACTGCTCGGCTCCGAGGCCACGGGACACACCGAAACCGGCCTCTCCGGCTCCGACTTCGCCGTCTACCGGGACGGCCGGCGCATCGCCACCGTCACCGACTCCACCAACTACCTCGACGAGGCCGCGACCCCGGACGCCGAGTACCGGGTCGCGCCCATCGACCGCGGCCGCGAGGGCCGCCGCAGCGACCCCGTCTCCCCCTGGGCCGACGGCTACTACGACCTGCCGCTGCGCAGGCCGGCCGGCGGTGTCACCCCGGCCGGCGAGCAGTACACCTACTCCGCCAACGACATGAGCGTCGGCGACGTGGACGGCGACGGCCAGTACGAGTACGTCGTCAAGTGGGACCCGTCCAACTCCAAGGACGTCTCCCAGGTCGGCTACACCGGCAACGTCTACGTCGACACGTACGAACTCGACGGCACCCTGCTCAGCCGCGTCGACCTCGGCGTCAACATCCGCGCCGGCGCGCACTACACCCAGTTCCTGGTCTACGACTTCGACGGCGACGGCCGCGCCGAGATGATGCTCAAGACCGCCCCGGGCACCACCATCACCCGCTACCGGCCCGACGGCCGCGTCGCCCGCACCGAGTACGTCACCATGCCGCGCGCCGACGTCCGCGCCGGCTACTCGCACCGCGACGACTACCGGCTCAGCGCCGACGGCTACTTCGACCACCTGGTCGAGATGTTCCAGGGCTGGACCGAACACCCCGAGGTGGTCGCCGGGAACTGGCCGGCCACCCTGGAGGAGGCGTTCGGCATCGAGCCGCGCTACTCCTACCCGCTCTCCCGCGAGGACGCCGAGGCGCTGGCCGACCACTTCGTCGACGTCTACGCGCCGAGCCGCTCCACCCGCAACAACCTGCGCGCCTTCGAGGGCTTCATCCTGGAGGGCCCCGAGTACCTGACCGTCCTCGACCCGGGCGCCGGGCGGGAGTTGGAGACCATCCGCTACACGCCCGGCCGGCACGACGACGGCCTGATGTGGGGCGACTACGCGATGGCCAGGATCGAACCCGGCAACCGCGTGGACCGCTTCCTCGCCACCGTCGCCTACCTCGACGGCCGCCGCCCCTCGGCGGTCTTCGCCCGCGGCTACTACACCCGCTCCACGATGGTGGCCTACCGCTGGGACGGCCACCGGCTGCGCGAGGACTGGACCGTGGACAGCGGCTGGACCCCGATGTCCAACCCGTTCAACGACTCGCCGCACGGAGTCGACGGCACCGACCCGGAGTTCGGCACCCTGACGACCCAGGGCTTCCACTCGCTCAGCTCCGCCGACGTGGACGGCGACGGGAAGCAGGAGATCGTCTACGGCTCCGCCACCATCGACCACGACGGCAGCCTGCTCTACAGCTCGTTCGCCGAGGCGCCGCCGGAGGCCGCGCAGCCGGGCGAGAACATCCGCCTCGGCCACGGCGACGCCATGCACGTCGCCGACATCGACCCGGACCGCCCGGGGCTGGAGATCTTCACCGTCCACGAGGGCGGCCGCTACGCGCCCTACGGCTTCGCGCTCCGCGACGCCGCCGACGGCGAGGCGCTGTACGGCGGTTACACCGGCGTCGACACCGGACGCGGCATGATCGGCGACGTCGACCCCGACCACCGGGGCGTCGAGACCTGGGCGTCCCAGCCGCAGTCGGTCTCCGAGACGGGGCTGTGGACGGCGCGCGGCGACTACCTCGGCCCGCAGACGCCCGGCACCAACATGTCGATCCGCTGGTCCGGCGACCTCACCACGCAGATCGTCGGCGGCGCGCTCGACGTGACGCCGACCATCTCGGACTGGCGGCGCGGCACGCTGCTGACCGCGGAGGGCACGCTGACCAACAACCACACCAAGGGCAACCCGTCGCTGGTGGCCGATGTCTTCGGCGACTGGCGGGAGGAGCTGATGGTGCGGACGGCGGACAGCTCGGCGATCCGCTTCTACCTGAGCACGGAGGTGACGGAGCACAAGCTGTACACGCTGATGCACGACCCGCAGTACCGGGTCGAGGTGGCGCGGCAGCAGACGACGTACAACCAGCCGTCGTACCCGAGCTTCTACCTGGCGTCGGACATGGACTGGTCGCGGGTTCCGTTGCCGGCGCCTGGCCGGCGGGGCTGACCGACGACCGGTGGTGGGGCCCGGCCGCCGAGGCCGGGGTCACCCCACCCG
>NZ_SMKI01000447.1 GCF_004348415.1 Streptomyces hainanensis | reverse complement strand
TAAGAGACAGGTTGGTCAACTGCGGTGCACGCACGAGGGCTTGAGCGAGACGCTACCGGCCCGTAACTTGATCCTCCGGAACCCCCCCACCGGCACGCCTTCCTGGCGTGTCGTCAGATTCCGGAGGAAGTGCATGCTTCGTCGTCGGTTCGCCACCGTCCTGTCCGCGGTGGCGCTCACCCTGGGCGCCGTGGCCGTCTCCGCGGCCCCCGCCAACGCGGCTCCGGCCGACAAGCCCCAGGTGCTCTCCAACTGGACGCAGACCAGTGCGAGCAGCTACAACACCTGGGTCTCGGCCCGCAACAACCAGGGGGCCTGGTCCTCCTACAGCTTCGACTGGAGCACGGACTACTGCTCCAGCTCACCCGACAACCCCTTCGGCTTCCCGTTCCAGACGGCGTGCGCGCGGCACGACTTCGGGTACCGGAACTACAAGGCCCAGGGCACCTTCGACGCCAACAAGTCGCGGCTCGACAACGCCTTCTACAGCGACCTGCAGCGGGTCTGCGACAACTACTCGGGCGCCAGCGGCGCCTCCTGCGACGCGCTGGCCTGGACGTACTACCAGGCCGTCCGCGCCTTCGGCTGAGCCGACGGGACCCCCGGCCACCTGCCGGGGGTCCCGTTTTACGCGGATTTCCCCGCGTTCGGGAGGCGGTCCTCAGCCCGCGTCGTTCCGGTCGGGCGTCGCCTGCCCGGCACCGCGCGCCGTGGCCGGGTCCGAGGCCACCGGTTCCCGGGGCGAGCGCCCGCCCAGCACCCCGGCGCCGAGCACCAGCACCGTGAGCGAGAGCGTGACCAGGCCGAACGAGGCGCGCAGCGAGGCGACCTCGCCGACCATGCCGATCAGGGTCGGCGCGATGAGCCCCGTGGTGTAGGTGATGGTGGCCACGCCCGCGATGGCCTGGCTCGGGTTGGGTCCGCTGCGGCCGGCGGCCGCGAAGGCCAACGGGATCACCACCGCGATGCCGACCCCGAGCAGCGCGAACCCGACGATGCCCTGGGCCGGGACGCGGGCCGTCACCACCAGCGCCCCGCCGGCCAGTGCCAGCACCCCGCTGATCCGGACCGTCCGCACCGGGCCCATCCGTCGCACCGCCGCGTCCCCGGCCAGTCGGGCGGCGGCCATGGTGCAGGCGAACGCCGTGTAGCTGGCCGCGGCGACCGCCTCCGAGGCGCCGGCGAGGTCCCGCAGGTAGACGCCGGACCAGTCCATGCTGCCGCCCTCGGCGAGGATCGCGCACATCCCGACCACGCCGATCAGCAGCGCGGAGCGCGGCGGCAGCGCGAACCGGGGCGGCGGGTCCTCGTCCGGCCTGGCCCGCACGTCGAGCAGGCCGCGGCAGACCGGCAGCGCGGCGACCGTCAACGCCAGTGCCACCAGGGGCAGATGGACCCGGGCGTCGATTTCGAGGGAGACCGCGCCGACCCCCACGGCGGAGCCGAGCAGCGCGCCCACGGACCACATGCCGTGCAGCCCGGACATGATCGACCGGCCGTGTTCGCGCTCCACGTCCACGCCCTGCGCGTTCATCACCACGTCGGCCATCCCGGAGGCCGCGCCGTAGGCGAACAGCAGCCCGCACAGCGCCACCGTGCTGGGCGCCAGCATGGGCAGCGCCAGCGCCGCGGTCCACAGCACCAGCAGGCCGCGGACCGCGGAGCGGGCCCCGAACCGGTGCATCACGCCGCTGGCCAGCGGCATGGTCAGCGCGGCGCCGAGCGCGGGGAAGGCCAGCGCCAGACCCAGCTGGAGGGTGGTGAGGTCGAGGTGGTCCTTGAGCCAGGGGATGCGGGTGGCGAAGCTGCCGGCCACCGCGCCGTGCAGCGCGAAGACGACGCTGACGGACCGCCTGGCCCGGCGGATCCGGTCCTGGCCGGCTATCGGGGGGTGCGACATCGACATGGGGCGTCCGCGTCTCTCGTGGTTTCTCTTCGGGGGGCGGGTCGGGGACGGTTCGGCCCGGGACGCGGGCCTCCCGTAAACTATCAGGAAGGCTTCCTGATAGAAAACCCCGTCGCCCCCCGACTCTGCGAGGATCGCCACATGACCGCCCGCACCGCGACGCCGAGGACGGCCCGCGCCATCAACGACCGCATCGCCCTTGACCTGTTGGCCGCCGAGGGCTCGATGACGGCGGCCCGGCTGCGCGAGCTCACCGGCCTCTCCCGGCCCAGCGTCGCCGACCTGCTCGGCCGGCTCGGTCGGGACGGCCTGGTCACCGTCGTCGGCGAGGCGGGGGAGGAGCGGCGCGGCCCCAAGGCGCGGCTCTACGGCCTGGTGGCGGAGCGGGCGCACGTCGCCGCGCTCGACGTCCGCACCGGCTCGGTCGCCTTCGCGCTCGCCGACCTCGCCGGCCGGACCGTCGACGAGGGGCGGCTGCCGGTACCGGCCGGCACCGGCGGCACGGTCGCCGCCACCCTCGACGCCCTCGACCGGGCCCTCGACGCGGCCGGCATCGACGCCCTGCACACCGCGGTCATGGGCGCCCCCGGGCTCGTCGACCCCGCCACCGGCGCGCTGCGGCCCACCGGCTCGCTGCCCGGCTGGCACGCCGAACTCCTCGCGGCGCTGCGCTCCCGGCACGACGGCCCCGTGCTGCTGGAGAACGAGGTCAACCTGGCCGGCATCGCGGAACACCGGCACGGCGCCGTGCGGGACCGGGACAGCTTCGTGCTGGTCTGGCTCGGCCACGGGGTCGGCGCCGCCGTGGTGTTGGACGGCGCGCTGCGCCGCGGCGCCTCGGGCGGCGCGGGCGAGATCGGGTTCCTTCCGGTGCCCGGCACCGATGGCCTGCCCTCCGCGGCCGACTGCGACGGAGGCTTCCACGCCCTCGGGGCGAGCGCGGCGGTCCGCGCCCTCGCCGCGGAGCACGGGCTCCCGGTCGGCGCCGAGGCCGGCGCCCCCGCCGCCGAGGCCGTGGTCCGCGGCGCGGCCGCCGAACCCACCGGCGCCGCCGGCGCGTTCCTGACCGCCCTGGCCGAGCGCGTCGCCGTGGCCATCGCCGGCGTGGCCGCCGTCCTCGACCCCGGCTGCGTGGTGCTCGGCGGCGAGATCGGCCGCGCCGGCGGCCGGCCGCTGGCCGAGCGCGTCGCCGCCCGACTGCGCGCCGTCTCCCCGCTGGACACCGAGGTCAGGCCGGCCACCGTGACCGGCAGCCCGGTCCTCGCCGGCGCCCTGGTCACCGCGCTCGACGCCGCCCGCCGCGACCTGTTCGGACCCGACCTCATCCGGTGAGCACCCGGAGGGCGCGGCCCGGGCGCTGTGACCCGGCCCACAGCCCGGCATGATCCACCGCCGACCGTGGCAGACTGGTGGGCGTACCAGCGACACAACGCACTCCGGGGTCGGTGAAACTCCGAACCGGCGGTTATAGTCCGCGACCCGTCCGCTGCCAGCGGCCGGTTGACCAGGTGGAATTCCTGGACCGACGGTTAAAGTCCGGATGGGAGGCAGTGCGTGGCGGAGCGGTGCGCGGCGCACGCCGTGGCCGTCGGTCCTTGAGACCGGCCGTGGCATGCTCCCGCCCCCGTGTCCGTTCCGCGTTCCCGCAGCCCCGGAACCGTGCCCGAAGAGGCAGGAGGATCCGGTGGCCGCCCCCGCAGCCGCAGCACGCGACGCCCGTGAGGCCGACGCGACGCGCCGCGCCATCGAACTCGCCGCCCGCGGCCTCGGCAGCACGAGCCCCAACCCCGTCGTCGGCTGCGTCGTCCTCGACACCACGGGGCACCCCGTCGGCGAGGGCTGGCACCAGCGGGCCGGCGGCCCGCACGCCGAGGTCCACGCGCTGGCCGCCGCCGGGCCCGCCGCGCGCGGCGGCACCGCCGTCGTCACCCTGGAACCCTGCGCCCACACCGGCCGCACCGGGCCCTGCGCCCAGGCCCTGATCGACGCCGGCGTCGCCCGCGTCGTCTACGCCGTCGCCGACCCCAACCCCCAGGCCGCCGGCGGGGCCGCCGTCCTCACCGCCGCCGGCGTCGACGTGGCCGCCGGGCCGCTCGGCGCCGAGGCCGCCGAGGGCAACGCCCCCTGGCTCACCGCCGTCCGGCACGGCCGCCCCCACGTGCACTGGAAGTACGCCGCCACCCTCGACGGCCGGACGGCCGCCGCCGACGGCACCAGCCGCTGGATCACCTCCGCCGAGGCCCGCGCCGACGTGCACCGACTGCGCGCCGCCTCCGACGCGGTGCTCGTCGGCGCCGGCACCGCCCGCGCCGACGACCCCCACCTCGCCGTCCGCGGCGTCCCCGGCGCCCGCCAGCCGCTGCGCGTCGTCGTCGACACCACGGGCACCGCCGTCCCGCCCGGCGCCCGGGTCCTCGACGGCACCGCCGCGACCCTCGTCGCCGTCGCCGACGACACCCCGACCGGGGCCACCACCCACCTCGCCGACCACGCCGAGGTGGTCCGGCTGCCCCGCGCCGCCCACGGCCCGGGGCTCGACCTGACCGCGCTGCTCGCCGCCCTCCACCGGCGCGACGTCAGGTCCCTGCTGCTCGAGGGCGGCCCCACCCTGGCCGGCGCCTTCGCCGCCGCCGGCCTGATCGACCGCGTCACCGGCTACCTGGCCCCGGCCCTGCTCGGCGCCGGGCCCCAGGCACTGAACGGCGCGGGAATCACCACCATCGCGGACGCGTTGCGCCTTCGCGTCACGGACGTGGACCGGATCGGCCAGGACCTGAGGATCAGCGCCGTTCCCGTCAACGCCCCCGTTCCCAAGGAGAGCTGAGTGTTCACCGGAATCGTCGAAGAACAGGGTGAGGTCATCGCGCTCGACCGCGCGGGCGACTCGGCACGGCTGCGTCTGAGCTGTTCCGTCGTCACCGAGGGCACGGGACACGGCGGCTCCATCGCGGTCAACGGCGTCTGCCTCACCGTGATCGAGCTGGGCGAGGGCGAGTTCACCGCCGACGTGATGGCCGAGACCCTCGCCCGTTCCACCATCGGCGGCCTCGTGCCCGGCGACCGGGTCAACCTGGAACGCCCGATGGCGCTCGGCGACCGGCTCGGCGGCCACCTGGTCCAGGGCCACGTCGACGGCACCGCCACCCTCCTGGACCGCGCCCCGGGCGACCACTGGGACCTCGTCACCTTCACGCTCCCCGCCGAACTCGCCCGCTACGTGGTCGACAAGGGCTCCATCACCGTCGACGGCGTCAGCCTCACCGTGGTCGAGGCCGGCGACGACCGCTTCTCCATCGGCCTGATCCCCACCACCCTCGACCTCACCACCCTCGGCGCCAAGCGCCCGGGCGACCAGGTCAACCTCGAGGTCGACGTCGTCGGCAAGTACGTCGAGCGGCTGCTCGGCCACCGGGAGGTGAACCTCCGATGAGCGGTCTCGTCGACCAGCTCAACAGCACCGCCTTCACCGCCTTCGGCCAGCACGTCATCTGGTCCGACATGGTCGGCAACCTGGCCGGGCTCGCCGCCCTCGCCCTCGGCTGGCGCCGCTCCATCCTCACCTGGCCGGTCCAGCTCCTCTCCGGCCTGATCCTGATCGCCGCCTACGCCTCGGCCCAGCTCAGCGGGGGAGTGGGCAAGCAACTCCTGGTCATCACCGTCGCCCTGTGGGGCTGGCGGCAGTGGCAGCGCGGCCGGCACGGCAGCGACGAGGGGCGGATCACGGTCCGCTTCGCCTCCTGGCGGGAGCGCGGCGCGCTGGCGGCCGGCGCCGCGGTCGGCACCCTCGCCGTCGGCGGCCTGTTCACCGCCTTCCCCGAGCTGTCCTGGAACCCCTGGCCCGACGCCTACATCTTCGTCGGCACCCTGGTCGCCATGGTCGCCCAGGCCCGTGGCCTCGTGGAGTTCTGGTTCGCCTGGCTGCTGGTCGACCTGGTCGGGGTCCCGCTGGCCTTCGACAGCGGCCTGCCCTTCTCCGGCCTGGTCTACGTCGTCTATCTCGTCCTCGTCCTGTGGGGCATGCGGGCCTGGTGGCTCAGCTCCCGCTCCCGCGACGTGCGGGGCGGAACCGTCCTGGAAGGAGCACCCGCGTGACCGTGCCACAGACCCGCGTCGAGCGACCCGCCGTCGATCCCGAACTCGTCCTGGACCCGATCGAACGCGCCGTCGCCGACATCGCGCTCGGCCGCCCCGTGGTGGTGGTCGACCGCCCGGACCGCGAGAACGAGGGCGACCTCGTCGTCGCGGCCGAGCTGATCACCCCCGAGCTCGTCGCCTTCATGATGAGCGAGTGCCGCGGCCTGGTCTGCGTGCCCATGGAGCCCGAGGACCTGGACCGGCTCGAACTCGGACAGATGGTCGAGAAGAACACCGAGTCGATGGCCACCGCCTTCACCGTCTCGGTCGACGCCACCGCGGCGCACGGCGTCGGCACCGGCATCTCCGCCGCCGACCGCGCCACCACCATCCGGCTGCTCGCCGACCCGACCGCCGCCCCCGCCGACCT
>NZ_SMKI01000446.1 GCF_004348415.1 Streptomyces hainanensis | reverse complement strand
GGGGAGGACCCCGGTCCGGTCAGTCCCCGGACGGCTTCGTCGGGACGATCACCGCGAACGGCGCGCCCTCCGGGTCGCTGGCCCGGGCCCAGACGCCGAACGGGGAGCTCTCCGGCTCGGTCAGCCGGCGGCCGCCCAGCGCCACGACCCGCTCCAGCGTGTCGTCGAGGTCCACCACCGAGAAGTACGTCAGCCAGTGCGGCCCCCGGTCGCGCGGCAGCGCGCCGGCCGCGCCCCGGATCCCGGCCACCGGCCGGGAGCCGAGGCGGAGGGTCAGGAAGTCGCTGCCCGGCGGCTGCGCCGGCTCGGGGCCCACGTCGTACCCGAAGACCCGCTCGTAGAACTTGCCCACCCCCGACGTCTCCACCGCGAACAGCTCGTTCCAGGACACCGCCCCCTCGACACCGTGGTAGCGGCCGCTGCGCCGCGGGCCGCCCTCCCAGATGCCGAACGCCGCGCCGCCGATGTCGGCCGCGATGCCGAGGCGGCCCACCTGGTCCACGTCCAGCGGTCCGACGGCCACCGTCCCGCCGCACTCACGGATCAACGCGGCCGTGGCGTCGGCGTCGTTCGTCGCGATGTACGGCAGCCAGGCCGTGACCCGCCGCAAGCCGCCCGCCATCTCGCCGGCCATCTCGCCCAGGCCGGCGACGGGGTGGCCCTCACGCAGCGCCCGCACGTACGCGCCGAGCGGTGACGGTCCCTCGTCGAACTCCCAGCCGAAGAGCCCACCGTAGAACCGTCGGCTCGCGACCAGGTCGTGAACCATCAGGCTCACCCAGCGGTGCGTACCGGGAACTGGTGGACTCGGTGTGTTGGTCATCCTGCTCCATCTCCTCGGGGCTCCCTTGCTCGGCCCCAAGTCTCCACCGCGCGCGGGGAGAATGGGGCCATGACTGCAATGATCTCCGCCTCCGAACTGGGGCTCGCCCTCGGCCCCGAGATCCCGGCCCGGGAGCGTCCGGTGCTGCTCGACGTGCGCTACAAGCTCGGCGGCCCGCCCGGGCTGCCCGAGTACGCGGCCGGCCACCTGCCGGGCGCCGTCTACGTGGACCTGGACTCCGAGCTGGCGGCGCCGGCCGGGCCCGGCGGCCGGCATCCGTTGCCGGACGCCGACGTGTTCGGCACGGCGATGCGCCGGGCCGGGGTCTCGCACGACCGTGACGTGGTGGTGTACGACGCCGGCCAGGGCTGGTCGTCGGCCCGCGCCTGGTGGCTGCTGCGCTGGGCCGGGCACGAGCGCACCCGGGTGCTGGACGGCGGCCTGGCCGCCTGGGCTGGCGAGTTGACGGAGGAGGTGCCGGCCCCGTCCGAGGGTGACTTCGTGCCACGGCCCGGCGGCCTGCCGACGCTGGACGCGGACGCGGCGGCCCGGCTGGCCAGAAGTGGCGTGCTGTTGGACGCCAGGGCGGGGGAGCGGTACCGCGGCGAGGTGGAGCCGATCGACCCGGTGGCCGGCCACATCCCGGGCGCGGTCTCGGCCCCGACCAGCGAGAACCTGCGTGACGACGGCCGGTTGCGGCCGGTCGCCGAGTTGGCGGCGCACTACGCCGAGCTCGGGGTGGAGCCGGGCGCCGAGGTGGGCGTCTACTGCGGTTCGGGGGTCTCGGCGGCGCAGGAGGTGCTGGCGCTGGCCGAGATCGGGGTCGCGGCGGCGCTCTATCCGGGCTCCTGGAGCGGCTGGACGGCCGACCGGACCCGGCCCGTGGCCACCGGCCCCCAGCCTGGCTGAGGGCCGGCGGGCCGCCGGTTACTCCTTCTTCTTGCGGCGGGTGCCGAAGACGATCTCGTCCCAACTGGGCACCGCGGCGCGCCGGCCGGGGCGGACGCCGTCCGCCTCGGCCTGCCGGTCGGTCTGGCCGGTGAGGCGCTCGCGGTGGCCGCCGACCGAGCGCGGCATCAGGACGTCCGCGTAGGTCGAGCCGGCGCTGGCCGCCGGCGACGCGGGGCCGCGGCCGGGCGGCGCCTCGGCCGGCGGCTCCTCGTCGTCCAGCTCGTCGACCGTGGGCGCCGCGGTCGCGGCGGCGGGCTCGGGCACCACCAGGTCGCCGCGGAAGCTCGGCACGGCCTCCAGCAGGCTGGTCAGCGAGTCCGTCTCGTCGCTCGCCGGGGCCAGTCGGCCGGGCCCCCGGTCGCCCTCGCGGGGCAGCCGGGCGATGCGCGGCACGAACGGCGTGCTCGGCTCGGGCGTGTCGTCGGTCTCGCCGAGCAGCGCCCGCGCCTCGTCGTCCACGGCCTGCACCAGGCGGCGCGGCGGGTCGAACATCCAGCTCGCCGAGTGGGTCTCGCCGGCGACGCGGTAGACGAGCAGCACCTCCCAGGTGCCGTCGTCGCGGCGCCAGGAGTCCCACCGGACCGCGTCCTTGTCGGCGCCGCGCAGCAACAGCCGGTCGGCGACGGCCTCGCCGAGCTGGGGCCCGGCGGTCTCGCCGGGCCGGCGGACCGGCGTCTTGCGGGCCCGCTCCGCCATGAACGCGCGCTCGGCGAGCACCGGGCCCTCGAACCGCCGGACCCGGTCGACCGGGATGCCGGCGAACTGCGCCACCTCCTCGGCGGTGGCGCCGGCTCGTATCCGCGCCTGGATGTCGCGCGGACGCAGGTGGTTCTCGACCTCGATCTCGATCTGGCCGAGCCTGGCCCGGTCGTTGCGCACGGCGGCGCGCAGCCGCTCATCGATCGGAAGGGTGTATTCCGTGTTGTCGGCAGCCTTGAGTACCAGACGTGTGCCGTCATTGCTCACGGCCACGACACGCAGTTCGGGCACGAGGACCTCCCGGTGGTGCCTGCCGACGTCACGTACGTCGCTGCTCCCGCTGGACGAGTGTGACCTGCCCGGGTGCAGCCTGCCACAACCTTGCCGACTTGCCCGGCGTGTCGGGCCATGGACTTGAGCCGCCGCTATGGCACAGTCACCACTTTGCCACGCGCCGTGACCGGCGTGGGCGCCGTGTGTCGCACGGGACATGAGACGGCTAAGGCCAGGTGTGGTCACACTACTCCATTAGGGCCACCCGGGTGGGGTGCGGCGCCGTGGAAGTTGTCCCGGGTCAAGGGAGTTGACGCGCGGCACTCCCGCTTCTTTGGGTGGCAAGGCTCACAGAAGCGCCGAAATCGGAACTATCCGCCCGCCTCTCCATGTCTTCTCCGTGGGCACGATGCGAAGAGTGTGTGGATTGAGGCGAACGGTGGAATCTCGGGTAAAGAGTTCAGGTGGGGAACGGCGGGAACGGGGGCGCGGTGGGATCGAGCTGACGGTTCCGCAGGTTGCGGCGAGCGCGGCGGCCGCCGTCGCGGGCGCGGTGCTGGCCTCCGGGCTCGGCGTCTTCGGCACGGTGGTCGGCGCCGGCGTGATGAGCGTGGCCGCCACCTCGGGCAGCGCGGTTTTCCAGCACCTGTTCGACAGGTTGCGCGGGCGTTCCGGCGCCCCCGAGGACCCGCCGTCGCGCGCTCCTCGTCCCCGCGACCGACCCCGTCGCACGCTCCGCCGCACGGTGGCGGCGTCCGGTGCCGTCTTCGCGTTGGCCATGGCCGTCGTCACCGGGCTCGAACTGGCCGGCGGCGGCTCGCTCTCCGGCTGGTGGCACGGCGACGACCGGGCCGGCACCTCCGTCGGCCGGATCCTCACGGGCGACGACGACGAGGGCGAGCGGCCGGCCGGTGGCGAGGACGACCGGGCCCCCGGGCCCACCGACGGGCCGACCGACCTGCCGGCGGACGAGGCGACCGAGCCGGCCCCGGACCCGTCGACCGGGGAACTCACCGAGGAGCCGGCCGAGGAGCCCACCCAGGAGACCGCGCCGCCGGCCGAGGACGGGGCGGGCGAGGAGAGCGGGCAGGACGCCACGCCGAGCCCCGGCCCCACGCCGACGCCGCCGTCCCCGGCCCCCGGGTCGCCCGAGCCGTCGGAGAACCCGTCGACCCCGGAGGACGGCGCCACCGGCGGTGCGACCCCGTAGCGCGCGGTGGCAGGATCTCGGGCATGGACCGCGCGATCAGCCCCCAGCCCTACGACGCACTCCTGCTGCTCTCCTTCGGCGGACCCGAGGGCCCGGACGACGTCATCCCGTTCCTGGAGAACGTGACCGCCGGCCGGGGCATCCCCCGCGAGCGGCTGGAGGAGGTCGGGGCGCACTATCGCCTCTTCGGCGGGGTCAGCCCGATCAACGAGCAGAACCGCGCGCTGCTCGCCGCGCTCCGCGCCGACCTCGCCGAGCACGGCGTCGACCTGCCGGTCTACTGGGGCAACCGCAACTGGGCGCCCTATGTGACCGACACCCTGCGGGAGATGGTCCGCGACGGCCGCCGCCGGGTGCTCACCCTGGCCACCAGCGCCTACGCGTCCTACTCCGGCTGCCGCCAGTACCGCGAGGACCTGGCCGGCGCGCTGGCCACCCTGGCGGACGAGGGCCTGCCGCTGCCCCAAGTGGACAAGCTGCGGCTCTACTACAACCACCCCGGCTTCCTGCGCACCATGACGGAGGGGGTGCTCGCGGCGCTCGCCGAGCTGCCCGAGGGGGTGCGGGCCGGCGCCCACCTGGCCTTCACCACGCACTCCATCCCGGACGCGGCGGCCGACGTCTCGGGCCCGCCGGCCGGCCACGGCGCCGGCGGCGCCTATGTCGCCGAGCACCTGGACGCGGCCCGCGTCATCGCGGACGCGGTCCGCGAGGAGACCGGCGTCGAGCGCCCCTGGGAGCTGGTCTACCAGTCCCGCAGCGGCGCCCCCCACATCCCGTGGCTTGAGCCCGACGTCGTGGACCACCTGACGGCCCTGCACGACAAGGGCGCCCCGGCCGTCGTCATGGTGCCGATCGGCTTCGTCTCCGACCACATGGAGGTCCTGTACGACCTCGACACCGAGGCGCTGGCCGCCGCGCGGGAGCTCGGCCTGCCGGCGGTGCGCTCCGCCACCGTGGGTGCCGCGCCGGCCTTCGTCGCGGCCCTCCGCGACCTGGTCCTGGAGCGCGCCGCCACCGAGCGCGGCGAGTCCCCGACCCGCTGCGCCCTGGGCGCGCTCGGCCCCAGCCACGACGTCTGCCCGGTGGGCTGCTGCGCCGGCCGGGTCGCCCGCCCGGCCGCCGCCGGGGCCGACAGCCCGTACGCCTGAGCCGGCGAGACCCCGGAACACCGCCCGACGAGGACCGACAAGGAGTCCCCCACCGTGTCCGAAGGACCGCAGGCCGCCACCGGTGAGCTGGCCGCCACACTGCTCGCCCTCGCCGAGGAGGCGGCCGACCGCGCCGGCCGGCTGCTGCGCGACGGCCGCCCGGCCGACCTCGGCGTCGCCGCGACCAAGTCGAGCCCGATCGACGTCGTCACCGAGATGGACATCGCCGCCGAGAAGCTGATCACCGGCTTCCTGGCCGAACGGCGCCCGGACGACGCCTTCCTGGGCGAGGAGGGCGGTGTCACCGGCGGCGAGAGCGGGGTGCGCTGGGTCATCGACCCGCTCGACGGCACCGTCAACTACCTCTACGGCCTGCCGCAGTGGGCCGTCTCCATCGCCGCCGAGGCCGAGGGTGAGACGCTGGCCGCCGTGGTGGCCGCCCCGATGCGCGGCGAGACCTACCGGGCGGTGCGCGGCGGCGGCGCCGAACGCCTGATGGCCGGCCGGGCGCCCGAGCCGCTGCGGGTCCGCCCCGCGCCGCCGCTCGACCAGGCGCTGATCGGCACCGGCTTCAACTACGTCGCGGCCGTGCGCACCGCCCAGGCGGCCGTCGCCCAGCGGCTGATCCCACAGGTGCGGGACATCCGGCGCTCCGGCTCCGCCGCCATCGACCTGTGCGACGTGGCCGGCGGCCGGCTCGACGGCTTCTACGAGCGCGGCCTCCACCCCTGGGACCTCGCGGCCGGCGACCTGATCGCCCGCGAGGCCGGCGCCCACACGGGCGGCCGGCCGGGCGGCCCACCGAACGGCGACCTCACCGTCGCGGCCAGCCCCGGCGTCTTCGCCGCGCTCCAGCCGCTCCTGGACGAGCTGGGCGCCTGGCACGACTGAGGGGCGCCCCAGGGGTGCCAGGGCGCCCCACACGTGGCTGAGCGCCCCCGGGAGGCTCCCGGGGGCGCTCAGCCACTGGAACGGTCGTCGGCGCCCGGTCGGGCGCGCTCGGGGAGGGAGGTCAGGCGCTCCTGGCGCCGACCTCGACACCGTAGTCGGAGGCCAGGCGGTGCAGGTCGTCCAGCTCGGCCTGCTCCACGTCCATCGTGAACAGATCTCCGGCTTCGCGAGCGCGGTGCAGATCGGACTGGGTGTTCTCGATACGCTGCAGGATTCCAGCGGTGAACGCGTCCATGGTGCGCCCCCTCGTCTTCGATCGTCGGCACCGGGGAGTGCCAGGGGTGGGTGCGGCCACAGGGGCTCCTCGTCGGTCGGCAGCACGGGCGGCTTGCCGCCGGCGGGGGGTACCGCCCGGCGGGGGGC
>NZ_SMKI01000445.1 GCF_004348415.1 Streptomyces hainanensis | reverse complement strand
CAACCCCCCTGTGCCAGCGGCGACTTCAGGCCAGGGATCGCCCGGCGGGCACACGGAGCCGGCCGGCGACCACGATGCCGAGCACCGCGGGCAGCGCCGCCACCGCGTAGACCGCGACAAAGGCCCCCGCCCCCACGGCCGAGGCGGCGGCGCCCGACTCGTGCGCGGCCGCCGCGTCCCCGCCGAAGGCGGCGAACAGGGTGCCGACCACGGTGAGCATCACCACGTTGCCCAGGCTGTCGCAGACCTGGAGCGACGACACGTTGCCGCCCGACTCCCCCGGCGGCGAGAGCCGCAGCACCAGCACGCCCACCGTGGACACCACGAGCCCCATGCCGAAGGCCGCCACCGTGAGCGTGATCGTCGGCACCCACACCGGCACCGCGTCCAGCAGCACCAGCGGCGTCAACAGCACCCCCAGGCACAGGAACAGCGTGCCGGCACGCACCAGCAGGTAGCGGTGGGGCTCGGCCCAGGGCCTGGCCTGGGCGTAGGAGCCGAGCGCCCACACCACGCCGGAGACGGCGAGCGCCAGCCCGGCCTGGGTGTAGGACAGGCCCCGCTGCGCCACCAGCATCAGCGGCAGGAACGTCTGTGTCGCCATGTACGCCGCGGATATGGTGGCGCGCAGGGATATCACCGCGGGCAGCCCCCTGGCCGCCCGGAAGGTGCCCGCGGGCAGCAGCCGGGTGGCGGACGGCAGCAGCAGCGCCATGCCGGCCAGCACCGGCAGCAGCGAGAGCCAGCGCAGCTCCTGCCCGCCGAACTGCAGGAGGCCGGCGCCCACCGCCACCGCGAGGGCCAGCCGCAGCCGCCGACGGTCGAACACGCCGGGCACCCCGCCGGGCGGGCCGGAGGCGAACCTGCGGAGCGCCGGCAGCATCACCAGCAGCGGCAGCGGCACCAGTGCCGTGATCCCCAGGAACACCCAGCGCCAGCCGAAGTGTTCGGTCACCGTGCCGGCGATCAGCGGCCCGACCATCGACGGCAGCACCCAGGCCCCGGAGAAGGCAGCCAGCGCCGCCGGCCGCAGCCGCTCGGGGAAGGCCCGGCCCACCACCACGTAGAGGGCCACGATCACCAGGCCGCCACCTATGCCCTGGATCGCCCGACCGAGCACGAACACCCACATGCTCTGGGCCACCCCGGTGACCAGCAGGCCGGCGGCGAACGCGGCGATCCCCGACGCCACCGGCCGCAGCGGCCCGGCCCGGTCGCACCACTGGCCCGAGACCACCATGCCCAGCAGGCTGGTGGTGAAGAAGCCGGAGAACGCGAACGCGTAGAGCGAGAGGCCACGCAACTCCTCGGCCGCCGCCGGCATCGCGGTGCCGATGGCCATGGCCTCGAAGGCGATCAGCAGGATGGAGCTGACACACCCCAGCGTCAGCGCGCGGTAGCCCGCGCTCAACACCGAGCCGCCGCCCTCGGGGGCGGCGGCCGGCTCCGGTGCCGAGCCCCGGCCCGGCTCACGCGGGGAGCGCGGTGGGGGCGAGGCGGGATCGGTCGGAGCTCCGGCGCTGGTGTCTGTCATGCGAACACCGTAAGGAGTACTCCCACCCCCTGCCTATGGACCTACGGTGGGTTCGCCCTTGACCATCGTCGTACGCCGAACGAGCGAGACGCCCAACGAGCGAGGCGCCCCAACGAGCGGGGCGCCGAACGAGCCAGCCGCCCGACGAGCGGCGCGGGCGCGACCGGCCGGCCCCGGCCCGCGGTCGCCTGCCCCGCACTTCCGGCGGAGCGCCTACGCTCCCACCACGGCCGACTGGGCCCGGATCGGCAGCCGGTTGACCGGGCGGCCCGTGGCCGCCCTGACCGCCGCCGCGACCGCCGCCGGCGCCACCACCACCGGCACCGCGCTGGCCGCCTTGGCACCGAACGGCGCCACCACGTCCCGCTCCTCGATCAGCTTGACGATCCGCACCTCGGGCGCGTCGAGCGCGGTCGGCAGCGGATACCCCGCCAGGTCGGGCCGCCGCACCTCACCGCGCACCACCCGCAGATGCTCGGTGAGCGCCGCGCCCACGCCCTGCACCACGCCCGCCTCGATCCGGGCCCGCACCTGCCGCGGGTTGAGCACCCGCCCCACGTCCTGCGCGATCGCCATCTCGACCACCCGCACCGCGCCGAGCTCCGCGTCCACGTCGACCACGGCCCGCACCGCCGCGAAGGCCAGGCCGACGAACGCGTCCCCCTGCCCCGACTCGTCGAGCGGCTCGGTCGGATGCGGTCGGCACTGGGCCGTAGCCCACAGCTCCTTGCCCTCCAGCGCCTCCACCACGGTGGTGCTCAACACCCCGTCGTAGGAGGTGATCTTGCCGTCCGCGATGCTCAACAGCTCGGCCGACATCCCGAACTTGGCCGCCAGCGGCTGGAGCAGCTGGGTGCGCACCATCTTGGCCGCCCGCTCCACCGCGCCGCCCGAGACCCAGGTGTGCCGGCCGCGCCCGCCGGGCCCCGCCGGCGGCTGGTCGGTGTCGACCGGCGCGACGTGCACCTCCTCGATGCCCAGCACGTCCTGCACGATCTGCCGCGCCAACGTGGCGAAGCCCTGCCCGGTGTCCACCGCGGCGCACAGCACCGTGGCGACCGAGCCCTCCACCTTCACGGTGGCCGTGGACACCTCGTCGGCGCCCTCGGAACCGAGCATGTGCACCATGCCCAGGGCATAGCCCACGCCGCGCCGCACCGACCCGGGCTCGCCCGCGCCCTCCGGGCCGCCGGGCAGCAGCCATTCCTCCACCGGGCCGTCCTTGGGCAGCGCGGGCAGCGGGGCCTCGCGCACCGCGGCCAGCAGCTCGGCCACCGGCGCCGGGCAGGTGACGGTCTGCCCGGTGGGCAGCGCGTCCCCGGTGCCCAGCACGTTGCGGGCCCGCAACTCGGCCGGTTCGATGCCGAGTTGGGCGGCCAGCCGGTCCATCTGCCCCTCGTAGGCGGCGCACACCTGCAGCGCGCCCTCGCCTCGCACATAGCCGGCCGGCGGGTTGTTGGTGCGCACCGCCCAACCGTCGATCACCGCGTTGGGCACCACGTAGGGGCCGGCCGCGAACGAGACGGCGGCGGCCAGCGTCTCGGCGGAGTCGTCGGCGTAGGCGCCGGCGTCCATCAGCAGCTGCGCCTCGACCTTGACGATCTTGCCGGTGCGGTCCGCGTGGTGCCAGTAGCGCAGCAGCGTCGGGTGCCGGTGCGCGTGGCCGAGGAAGGACTCCTCGCGGGTCGCGGCCAGCTTGACGGGGTTCCCGGTGCGGATCGCGAGCAACGCGAGCGGCAGCTGGAAGCCCAGGTCCTCGCGGTCGCCGAGGGAACCGGGCACGCCGGTGACGTAGATCTTGACCTGCTCCACGCCAAGCCCGAGGCAGGCCGCGATCCGGTCCCGGTCGGTGTGCGGATCGGTGCTCGCCGTGTAGATCTCGACGCCGCCGTCCGGGCGGGGGACGGCCAGGCCCGACTCGACGCCGATCGGCGCGGGGTCCTGGCGGCCGATCCGGTACAGGCCCTCGACGACCACCTCGCCGGCGGCCGCCGGGTCGCCGTACCGCAGCGGGATGTGCCGGATCACGTTGCCGTCCGGGTGCAGCGCCGGCGCGTCGAACGACTTCTCCGGATCGGTGACCGGGTCGAGCACCTCGTACTCGACGACGATGGCGGCGGCGGCCAGCCGGGCCGTCTCCGGGTGGTCGGCGGCGATGGCGGCGACCGGCTCGCCGTGGTAGCGGACCAGGTCGGCGGCGAACGGCGGCCGGTCGGTGACCTGCCGCCCGAGGCGGCCCTCGCCGGCCACGTCCTCGTGGGTGACGACGGCCCGCACCCCCGGCATGGCCGCGGCGTCCGCCGTGTCGATCCGCTTGATCCTGGCGTGCGGGTGCGGGGAGCGCAGCACCGCCGCCCACAGCAGGCCCTCGGCCCACAGGTCGGCCGTGTAGGGGAAGGTGCCCCTGGCCTTGGCCTCCGCGTCGGCGGGCGGCAGCGAGTCGCCGAGCCCGTGCGGCGGCGCGCCCGCCGGCCTGGCGGGCCGTGCTCCCCCACCGGCGGGGGACACGGTGATGGCGGTGGCGCCGTCGGTGGCCCGGTCGGTCATGGCATCGCCCTTTCGTCCCCTTCGTCACCCGGAACCGCGGCTGCCGCGCACACCAGGCGCGTGCCAGGACCGAGGCTCACAGTGTCCCCCCGGCGGGCGGGCCCGCCTGGTGCGGAATCCGCGTGCCAGGGCCACCGCCCTGGGCCCCGTGCTCGGCCTCCTCGGCGGCGCGTGCCGCGGTGGCCGCGCGCTCGTCCACGACCGAGCGGACGGCGTCGAGCACGCCCCCGTAGCCGGAGCAGCGGCACAGGTTGCCGCAGATCGCCTGCCGGGTCTCGAGATCGGTCGGGGAGTGGTTGCCCTCGAGCAGGTCGTGGACGGTCATCGCGATCCCCGGCAGGCAGAAGCCGCACTGCACCGAGGTGGCCGCCAGCGCGCGCTGCACGTCCGAGGGGGCGCCGTCGGAGCCGAGCCCCTCCACGGTCCTGATCTCGCTGCCGGCCGCGGTGGCCGCCGGCACCAGGCAGGCGGCGACCAGCCGCCCGTCGACCTGTACCGAGCAGGCCCCGCACTCGCCCTGCGAGCAGCCGTCCTTGGCGCCGGCCAGGCCGAGCCGCTCACGGAGCACGTAGAGCAGCGACTCGCCAATCCAGGCGCCGGTCACCGGGCGCTCCACGCCGTTGACCCGCAGCACGTAGGAGACCTCGGGGTGGTCGCTCCTGGTGCCAGTCACGGCGGGCTCGGCGGCCCAGGGCTCGCCGCCCTCCGGCGCGCCGGCCGGCTCCGCCGGGTGCGGCTCGCCGGCGGGCGCCGTCGACCAGGGTCCCGGCGCGCCCTCGCCACCCGCCCACGGCCCCGCGTCGTGGCCGCCGGCCAGCGCGGCGGCGCCCTGTCCCATCGCGGCGGCCCGCGCCGACCGCTCGACGGCGGCCGGGTCGGCCTGGCCGAAGGGCAGGGTCCACTGGCCGCTGGCCGAGGGGTCCGCGTGCGGCGCGGCGGCCGCCGCGCCGTCGCCGATCTCCGGCGGCTGGTAGCCGTGCCCCGGCGCGGCGAGCGGCTCGGCGCCCGACCGCTCCTGGTAGCCCTCGGGAAGCTCTATGAAGGCCGTGGCGTCCGAGTCGTACTCCCCGCCCCAACTCCCCTGCGGGCCCGGGGTGCGCACCCCGCCGGGCGCGGGGTCAGGCTGCTGGTCGTTGCTCATGCGAGAGCCCTTCCGAGTCCACGGCGGGCCAGTGTCGCCACGGTACGCCTCATGTGCTGCACGGCGGGCGGAAGTTGAGGAGGTTCCCCGCCATCGGCCGACGGCGGCGGATCCGGGATGCAGGCCATCCCGACATAGTCCCCGAAAGCGTGCAGCACCTCGGGGGCCAACCCGCGCTCCCCGTCCCAGTCGACCAGCGAGGCCACCCACCGCTCGGCGTCGAGCGGCCGCAGCGGCATCGGGCTGACGGCGCCGACCGCGCAGCGCACCTCGCGGCGCACCGGGTCGAGGACGACCGCCACCGACGCCTGCGCCCGGGCGGGGCCGGTGCGGGAGGTGGCCTTCAGGAACGTCTGCGGGGCGTGCAGCAGCGGCACCCGCACGTGGGCCAGCAGTTCACCGGGGCGCAGCCGGTCCCGGCCGGAGAGCAGATGGCTGACGGGGATCTGCCGGCCGTCCCCGTTGGGGCCGGCGACCAGCAGCGTCGCGTCGAGCGCGGCCAGCACCGGCAGCGTGTCGCCGGAGGGCGCGCAGGTGATGATGTTGCCGCCGAGGGTGCCGGCGTTGCGCACCTGGGGCGGGCCCGCGGCCCGGGACGCGGCGGCGAGGGCCGGGATGAGGGCGGCGAAGTCGGGGCGGCTCATCCGCGCGTGCGTGAGACAGGCCCCGAGCAGCGCGTGACCGTCCTGGTAGGCCCAGCCGCGCAGCTCGGCCAGCCGGCCGAGGCCCACGAGGGCGGCGGGGCGCAGCAACCCCGCGTTGACCGACGCCATCAGGTCCGTGCCGCCCGCGACCGGCACGGCGGCCGGATCGGCGGCCAGCGCCGCCACGGCCTCGTCCAGTGTGGCTGGAAGCGCGACGAGCCGCGCGGAGCCCGGTGCGTGCGGTGCGTGCGTGCTCAACCCAGCTGCCCCTTTCCGGTGGTCCCGGCTGCCGAGCCGTACGGTACGTGTTCCGAGCCCGGACGTGGCAACTCTGGCACAGAATCCGGCCCGTCCGGCGCCGGGGTGGCCCGCCCGACACGCACGATCGGCCGCATGATCGCGCGGGGGCTCGGCCGACCGGGCGGCCGGCTCGACCGGCTCCCGGACGTCGAGCCGGCCATCGCGACCACGGAGCTGACCCACCACCCGTCACCCTGGCAGCGCGGCCCGACGGCCCTGCCCGTCCGCTTCACGCCGATGCCGGCGTCACGCTGA
>NZ_SMKI01000444.1 GCF_004348415.1 Streptomyces hainanensis | reverse complement strand
GCCGCCCACCTCGGCATCGAGCAGCCGACCGCCGCCCGCAGCCTGGCGCCCATCTCCCGCCGCTCCTCGATCGAGCGGCCGGCCCGCACGGCGGGAAACTCCTCGTGCTCCTCCCGCTCCGCGTGCCGCAGCACCGCCAGCTCGAAGTCCAGGAAGGTCCGGTCGAACTCGGCGCTGTCCACGTCCATCCGCTCCAGCAGCACCAGCGTCCGGTTGGCGTCCTGCTCCTCCAGGTTCCTGGTGTCCGCCTCCAGCTCACCCGCCGTGGCCGCGGCGACCGGCCTGAGGATCATCTCCTCGGCCGTCTCGTGCACCGCGAGCAGGGCCCGCAGCTCCTCGAACGCCCGCTGCCTGGACGCCCCCCTGGCGCCCTTGACGTCGGTGAAGAGCTCCCGGATGTGGGCGTGCTGGTCGATCAGCATGTCGATCACGTCGTCGTCCTGGCGCGCGCTCGCGGTCATGCGCCTGCCCTCCTCGCTCCGTGCGGCCCGGCCGCCGGTCGATGCCGAGCGGACCGAGTACCCGGGAACGGCCCCCCGACACGTCGGCGGCCGTCACGGTGCCCCGGGACCCGCGATGCGCCCGACGGCCGTGGCCACCACGGCGGGGTCGTGGGCCTCGGTGTCCAGGGCCCGGTGGATGGTCAGGCCCTCGATGAGGGCGTCGAGCAAGCGTGCGGTCGTGGGGTCGAAGTGGCGTTCCAGCGCGCGCCGGCTCCGGGCCATCCAGGCGTTGGTGATGTCCCGGAAGGCGGGCTCGCGGGCCGCCAGGGTGTAGAGCTCGTGCGTCAGCACCAGGTCGCGCTGGTCGGTCAGCACGTCGCGGGTGATGAGGTCGACGACCGCCCGCTGGGCGGCGTCGAGGTCGCGGGCGGCGGCCATGACCTGTTCGAAGCCGTCGCTCACGGAGGTGGCGAAGCGGCCGAACGCCTCGTGCAGCAGCTCGTCCATGCCCGTGAAGTGGTACGTCATCGACCCGAGCGGCACGCCCGCCCTGGCGGCCACCCGGCGGTGCGAGGTGCCGGCGACGCCGGCCTCGGCGATCACGTCCAGGCAGGCGTCGATGATCCGGTCGCGGCGGCCCGGGTCGCTGCGCCCGGTCGCGGTGGGGGACACGGCGGCCTCAGATCTCCCGGACGACGCGGGCGGGGTTGCCCACCGCCACCACGTTCGCCGGGAGGTCGCGGGCGACCACGGCTCCGGCGCCGACGACGGTGTTGTCGCCGATGGTCACTCCGGGGCAGACGGTCACCCCGCCGCCGAGCCAGACGTTGTCGCCGAGCGTGATGGGCCTGGCCGCCTCCAGCTTGTCCCGGCGCGGCCCGGGCTCGACGGGGTGGGTCGGGGTCAGGAGCTGGACGTTGGGGCCGATCTGGCAGTCCTCCCCGATGGTGATCGCCGCCACGTCGAGGGCGGTCAGGTTGAAGTTGACGAAGGTGCGCGCGCCGATGTGGACGTTCTCGCCGTAGTCGACGAACAGCGGGGGCCTGACCACGGCGTCCTGACCGAGGCTCCCGAGCACCTCGGCCAGGATCTCCCGGGCACGCTCCTCCCGGCCGGCGACCACCTCCAGCCGGTAGTCCTCGAGCAGCCGCACGGCCCGCCGCGCGATGGCGGCGCTCTCCGGGTCGTCGGCGACGTAGAGCTCACCGGCGAGCATCCGCTCCCGGTTCGTGCGCGGATCCCCGGCGAAGTAGTCGTTGTAGTCGTTCGTATTCACGCGTACGATCGTACACTCCGAGGTGTACGATCGTACGCGTGACTGTGGACCTGGCGCCCGCACCGGGGCCGACCGAACGGCGGGCCCGGGTGGCCGTGGCCGCGCTGTTCTTCACCAACGGAGCCCTGTTCGCCAACCTTGTCCCCCGCTTCCCGCAGATCAAGTCCGACCTCGGCATCGACAACGCCACCTACGGCCTCGCCGTCGCGGCCTTCCCCGCCGGGGCCATCGCGGCCGGGCTGGCCGCCGGGATCCTCATCCGCCGGCTCGGCTCGGCCCGGGTGGCCGTCGTCGGCACCGTCCTCACCGGCGCCGGCGCGCTGGTGGCCGGCACCGCGCCCTCCGTGGCGGCGTTCGCCGGCGCGCTGCTGCTGGCCGGCGCGATGGACGCGATCACCGACGTCGCCCAGAACGCGCACGGCCTCCGGGTGCAGCGCCGCTACGGGCGCTCCATCATCAACGGCCTCCACGCCGTCTGGTCCGTCGGCGCCGTCACCGGCGGCGCCATGGCCGCCGGCGCCATGGCGCTCGACCTGTCGCCCGGCGCCCACCTCGGCACCTCCGTGATCCTGTTCTCGGCGGTCGCGCTCGTCGCCCTGCGCTTCTGCCTGCCGGGCTCCGAGGCGCGGCCGGACGACGCGCCGGCCGCCGCCTCGACCGGCGCCGGGTCGGCGGCGAACCCGGCGCGGCGGCGTACCGCGCTCGTGCTCTCCGCGCTGGTGGTCGTCGCCATCGCCGGCGCCCTCGTCGAGGACGCCGGAAGCTCGTGGGCCGGCGTGTACCTCGCGGACTCGCTGCACGCCCCCGCCGCGCTGGCGGCGAGCGGCTACGTCGCGATGGTCGGCGCCCAGTTCGTCGGGCGCCTCGTCGGCGACCGGCTCGTCGACCGCTTCGGCCAGCGCGCCGTCGCCCGGGCCGGCGGGCTGGTGGCCGCCTCGGGCATGGGCCTGGCCCTGGCGTTCCCCACGGTCCCCGGCACCCTGCTCGGCTTCGCCGCCGCCGGCCTCGGCGTCGCCACGCTGGTGCCCGCCGCCATGCACGAGGCCGACGAGCTGCCCGGCCTGCGGCCGGGCGTCGGCCTGACCGTCGTCTCCTGGCTGCTCCGCCTCGGCTTCCTGTGCTCACCGCCGCTGGTCGGCCTGGTCGCCGACGCCACCGAGGTGCGCCTCGGCCTCCTCGTCGTCCCCGCCGCCGGGCTGCTCGCCCTCGGCTTCGCCGGCGTTCTCCGGCCACGGCGGCCGGTGGCCCCGGCCCCCGACCGTGCCGCGGCGCCGGCGGTCGCGGCGCGCTCCGGGGAGCCGACCCCCTGACCGGAGAGCCGACCCCCCGACGGGCAGGGCCCGGGGCCCGCGTCCCGGGCCGTGCCGCGCTACTCGAACGGGGTGGGGTCGCCCGCGCCGCGCCGAACCAGCTCGGGCGCCCCCTCGGAGAAGTCCACGACCGTGGTCGGTTCGAGGCCGCAGTCGCCGGAGTCGAGTACCGCGTCCACCACGTGGTCCAGGCGCTCCTTGATCTCCCAGCCGTAGGTGAGGGGTTCCTCCTCGCCGGGCAGCAACAGCGTGCTCGACATCAGCGGTTCCCCCAGCTCGGCCAGCAGCGCCTGGGCGGCGACGTGCTCCGGGATCCTGACCCCGACGGTCTTCCGCTTCGGGTGCAACAGCCTGCGCGGCGCCTCCTTCGACGCCGGCAGGATGAACGTGTAGCTGCCGGGCGTCGCCGCCTTGATCGCGCGGAACGCCGTGTTGTCCATCCGGACGAACTGCCCCAGCTGCGCGAAGTCCCGGCACACCAGGGTGAAGTGGTGCCGGTCGTCGAGGCGGCGGATGGCCCGGATCCGTTCCAGGCCGGCGCCGTCCCCGAGCCGGCACCCCAACGCGTAGCACGAGTCCGTCGGATAGACGATCAGCCCGCCGTCCCGGACGACGTCGGCCACCTGCCCGATCGTCCGCCGCTGTGGGTTCTCCGGATGCACATCGAAGTACTTCGCCATCCCGCGAGCCTAGGGCCTGCGGCGGCGTGCTCCGGCGCCGCCCGACGCCTCAGGACAGGAAGCCGCCGTACCGGCCGTTCCTGATCCCGTTCTTCTGCGTCTGGTTGAAGTGGCAGTTCGGGTAGTCGTAGAACGACGCCGACATCGGCGTGCCGTCGGTGAACGACGAGTCGGGCAGCCCGAGGGCGTGGCCCAGCTCGTGCACCATGCCGCCGTACCACCGGTTCATGTTGCCGCCGATGCCCGCCGCGCCGTCCGCGTCGTGGCCGCTGAGGATCACCCAGCCGGCGCCGCCGCCACCGCCCGAGACGCCCTGCTTCTCGGCGCTGATCTCACCGACGCACAGCCAGCGCGAGTCGGGGGACACCAGGCCGAACCTGGACATCAGCTCCTGCTGCATGTTGAAGACCACCCACCAGTACTCCTCGCCGCCGTTCGGCGTGTTCTCGTACCAGGACCGCGGGTGGTTGCCGGCGACGACCTCCACCACCGGCTCGTTCAGGGTGAACGTGACGCCGAGCTCCTGCTGGTAGTAGCGCCGCGACTCCCGCATCACGCCGGCGATGCCGTCGGGGTACCGCTGGTCGTTCGCCACGTCCGACGGCCTGAGCCAGAAGACCCGAACCGTCCCGTTCGGCGGGGCGGCCGCCGCCCGGGCGGTGCCCGCCAGGGCCGTCGAACCCAACGTCGCCACGCCGCCCGCCGCCGCGGCCAACACCGCGCGGCGTGTGAACCTGCAAGTCTGCACCGGACGTTCCTCCTCGATGAGAAGTGTGCCCATGACAAAAAACAAGCTAGCAGCGAAGGGCCGCCGCTACTCCGCGCGCGTCGTCGGCTCGGCGGGGAACGCGCTGGCCTGGGTCAGGCGGTAGCGCGAGGGCGGCATCCCGTACCGGTCGACGAACGCCTGCCTGAGGGTCTCGGCCGAGCCGAAGCCGCACCGGCTCGCGACGGTGGCCATCGGCAGCGACGTGGTGACCAACAGGTGGGCGGCGGCCTCGGTGCGGGCCCGGCGGACGAACCGCCCCGGGGTCTGGCCGAGCTCCCGCAGGAAGAGCCGGGTCAGATGGCGCTCGCTCACCCCGGCGCCGGCCGCCAGCGTGGCCGTGGCCAGGTCGCCGTCCGGCTGACCGGTGATCCGTGCCACGACCCGCCTCACCAGGCCGTCGGCGAGCGGCGGGTGCTCGGTGAACATGCTCATCTGCGCCTGGTTGCCCGGGCGTTGCAGATAGGTCACCAGGTAGCGGGCCACCGTCCTGGCGAGCGCCGCGCCGTGGTCCTCCTCGACGAACGCGAGGGTGAGGTCGAGGGCGCTGGTGACGCCCGCCGCGGTGGCCACGTTGCCGTCCCGGACGAAGATCGGGTCGGCGTCGACGGAGACCCGGGGATGGCGGGCGGCGAGCCGGGGCGCGAACTCCCAGTGGGTGGTGGCGCGCCGGCCGTCGAGCAGGCCGGCGGCGGCCAGCACCTCGGCGCCGGTGCACACGGACGCGACGCGACGGCTCTCCCGCGCGAGACGCCGGACATGGCCGACGAACGCCCCGCTGGCGGCGGCCGCCTCGTGGCCGATGCCGCCCGAGACGACGAGCGTGTCGAGCGGCCCGGTGAGCCGCTCCACGGCCCGCTGGCCCTGCAGCGTCAGCCCGTTGGCGCAGACGATGGGCCGACCCGAGGGGGTGGCCAGGAACACGTCGTAGGGCGGGGCGGCGCCGTGGTGGTTCGCCATGATCAGACTCGTCGTCACGCACGAGATGTCGAGCAACTCGGCGGCGTGGTAGCCGACCACCGCCACTCGTCGTCCGGTCACGGCACGACCCTACGTCGGAAGGACGGGGAGCCCAAGTATCCGGCCCTGCCCACCGCTTCTCCTTGGCGTGCCGGCGGGCCGCCGGGACCGTGGGCACCATGACCAGGACCCGCACCACCCCGACGGCACCCACCGACCCCGATCCGCTCGTCACCGGACGGCGGTGGAGACGGTTCGCGCTGCACTACGCCGAGATGGTCGTCGCCATGTTCGTCGGCATGTTCGCGCTCGCCCCGCTGTGGCCCGCCGTCGGGCTCGACCTCTCCCACGACCACGATCCCGAACTCGCCTATCTGCTGATGGCGTTCGACATGTCGGTCGGCATGGCCGCCTGGATGCGCTTCCGGCGCCACGGCTGGGGTGTGACGCTGGAGATGTGCGGCGCCATGTTCGCCCCGGTCGTGCCGTTGTTCCCCCTGCTGTGGTGGGGCGTGATCGACGGGATGACGCTGATGATGGTGGCGCACACCGCGATGTTCCCGCTCATGCTGGCCGTCATGCTGCGCCGCCGCGACGAGTACGCGCACGACCACGACCACGGCCACGGCATGGCGAGGTAGGTCGTCATGCCGGCCCCCGTCCGCCGGCTCCTGCCGGCCCGACCGCCGGCCGGGAACCGAGCCGTGATCACCGGCGCGGTGGGGGGCGTTGGGGGTGTTGACGTGCCAAGTTCCGCGTGGTGCACTCGACGGTGCCCAACGGCGGCAGGAGAGGAAGCCGGTGTGAGTCCGGCGCGGTCCCGCCACTGTCACCGGGGAGTGCTCTCCCACCCGTAGGTCACGGCCCGCAGGGGCTGGAAGGCCGGGGGAGCGCGGATCCGGGAGCCAGGAGACTCTCACCGTCGGTCGCGTCGAACCAGGGCGAGGACCCTGAGTGAGGACGTTCGCATGCCCGGCCGCCGCCCGCCAC
>NZ_SMKI01000443.1 GCF_004348415.1 Streptomyces hainanensis | reverse complement strand
GAGATGGACGGGGCGGGCTGGCGGCCGTTTCTGGAGCGGTGGAGTCGGGAGCGGGTCCTGGTGGAGGGCACCGCGTCCGAGGGGTGGCTCGGGTTCCCGCCCGCGTCCGAGGAGGCGGTGCTGGCCGCCGAGGCACGGCTCGGGCGGCGGCTGCCGCCATCCCTGCGGGAGTTCCTGCTGGTCACGGACGGCTGGCGGGAGGCGGGCCCCTTCATCTACCGGCTCGCCGGGGCCGCCGAGCTGGCCTGGTTGCGGGACACCGATGACGAGCACTGGATCGAGGCCTACTCGGGCGAGGCCGACGAGGACTGCGAGGGCTGCGAGGCCGACGAGGACTGCGAGGACGACGACGGCGCGCTGCTCCGGCGCACGCTGCGGATCTCGCTCGACGGGGATTCCGCGCTCATGCTGCTCGATCCCGAGGAGGTGGACGAGCGCGGCGAGTGGCAGGCGTACTGGCTGTCGTCGTGGTCCGGGATGGGTCCCGAGCCGCGTGGTTCGTTCCACGACCTGATGTACGGCGAGTACACCTCGTTCCACCGGCTCGGGCGGCAGGGCGACGAGGGGCGGAGCGACGAGGGCCGGTGTGACGAGGGGGTGGAGCGGGGCAGGTCGGCGGCGCTGGCCGGCGATCCGGAGGGCGCGTTGGCGGAGCTGGCGCGGCCGGTCCGCTTCGGCCGGTGGCGGGCCGAGCTGCTGCGCTGGCAGCTTCTCGCCTTCCTTGGCGACTGGCGGAGCACGCCGTTGCGGCACGTCGTGGCGTTCGGCGGCAACGCGGAGTTGGTGGAGCGGGATCCCTTCTTCGCGCGGGAGTTGCTGCCGCTGCTGTTCGCCCGCCGGGAACAGGGCGTGCTCGACTACCTGTCGTTGCTCAGGGGCGTGGCGGCCGAGGCCGTCGGCGACCTCGACGCACGGCGGCGCGAGCCCGGGTTCCGAATATCCCTGGGGAACGCGGAGTTCGACGCCGTGGCCCGGGGCGTCGCGGACCGGTTGGCGGCGGAGTCGGATTCCGCGGCCCGGCGGCGGCTCGGCGACGCGTTGTGGCCCGAGCTGCGGGCGGCGATGGCGGGGTGGCGGCCGGTCGGCGAGAACCACGTGGCGCCGGTGGTGTTGCTGGCCGAGCCGGTGCTGAGCGAGCTGATCACTCCCGACCGGGGGCGGGAGTTGCTCGCCCAGCCACGCGGCTAGGACGGCGTCGGCGTCACCAGTCGTGCACGGTGCCGTCCGTCAGGCGGTTCACCGGGAGGTACGCCTGCTGGTAGGGGAAGCGGGCCGCGGCCGTGTCGTCGAGGGTGACGCCGAGGCCCGGGGTGTCGGACGGGTGGAGGAGGCCGTTCTCGAACCGGTAGCTGGTCCGGAAGACCTCCAGCGTGTCGGCGGAGTGCCGCATGTACTCCTGGATGCCGAAGTTGTGGATGGCCAGGTCCAGGTGGAGGGCGGCGGCCTGGCCGACCGGGGAGATGTCGGTGGGGCCGTGCATGCCGGACTTGACGCCGTAGACGGCGGCCAGGTCGAGCAGCTTCTTCATCGCCGTCACGCCGCCGGTGTGGGTGACGGCGGACCGCACGTAGTCGATCAGTCGTTCGGAGAGCAGGGTGGTGTAGTCGTGGACGTGGTTGAAGACCTCGCCGATCGCCAGGGGGGTGGTGGTGTGCTGGCGGATCAGCCGTAGCGCGGTCTGGTCCTCGCCGGGGGTGGCGTCCTCCAGCCAGAACAGGTCGTAGGGCTCCAGGGCCTTGCCCAGCTTGGCGGCCTGGATCGGGGTCATCCGGTGGTGGCCGTCGTGCAGCAGCGGCAGCTCGGGGCCGAACTCGGCGCGCACCGCCTCGAAGACGGTGGGGATGTGGCGCAGGTAGGCGCGGGTGTCCCAGGTCTCCTCGACCGGCACGGCGGTCGGGCGGGCCGGCTCGTAGTCGTAGCGTTCGCCGCCGCCGGCGGCGGAGGCGGCCACGCCGTAGACCGAGTCGAGGCCGGGGATGCCGGTCTGGATCCGGATCGCGCGGTAGCCGGCGTCGAGGTGGGCGCGGATGGAGTCGAAGAGCTCGGGTGTGTCGCGGCCCGAGGCGTGGCCGTAGGCCAGGGCCCCGGTGCGGGAGGCGCCGCCGAGCAGTTGGTAGAGCGGCATGCCGGCGGCCTTGGCCTTGATGTCCCACAGCGCCATGTCGACGGCGGCTATGGCGGCCATGGTGACCGGGCCGCGCCGCCAGTAGGCGCCCCGGTAGAGGTACTGCCAGGTGTCCTCGATCCGGCCGGCGTCCCGGCCGATCAGCAGCGGGACGACGTGGTCGCGCAGGTAGGAGTCCACGGACAGCTCGCGGCCGTTGAGGGTGGCGTCGCCCAGCCCGGTGATGCCGTCCTCGGTGGTGATGCGCAGGGTGACGAAGTTGCGTCCCGGGCTGGTGACGATGGTCTCGGCGGCGGTGATCTTCATGGGGAGAAGACTCCTCAGCGTGCGAGTTCGGCGACGACGACGCCGAACGGGGGCAGGTCCACGGTGGCCAGCTTCGCACCGTCGAGGTCGAGGAGGTGGCCCGCGGTCCTCAGGGTGGGGGCGGCGGTCAGCGGCTCGTCGTGCTGGCTGACGAACCAGACGAAGACCCGGCCGTCCTCGTGCGCCATCGAGCCGACCAGCACCCGCGGGTCGGCCACGGAGACCTCGGGGGCGACGCCCGCCTCGGCGGCCAGCGCCGCGTAGAGCCGCCAGGTCGGCTCGGGGTTGACGCGCGGGGTGACGGCGGCCATGTGCTCGATCGGGTAGGTGCACAGCACCAGTTGTCCCTCGCCGACGCGGCGGGTCAGCAGGGCCGGCCGGCCGTGGGCGTCGACGGCGATCACGTCGGCGCCGTCCGACTCGACCGGCAGGTAGGTGCGGGAGTTCTCGGTGCCGGCCACCGTGAACACCAGTTCCTCGCCGGCCCGGATCGAGCCGAAGTCGCGCCGGAAGACCATCCGCAGCTCGTCGTCCTCGATGGGGTCGGTCAGGCCGTAGCGCAGCGCCTTCCGCACCCCGAACGTCTCGTCGAGCTTCGGCCACCAGGGTCCGCGCTGGTTGAGGTGTTCGCCGACGAAGTAGGAGGCGTAGACGGTCGCGCCGGCCGCGGCGCGCTCGGTGAGCGCCCGCCAGCCGGGGGCGGTGAGCTGCTTGGCGGACGGCAGCAGGTAGAGCGCGCAGTCGTCCGGCAGGCCGTCGGCCTCGCGGACCACGCCGACCGGCAGGTCGGCCTCGCGGGCGGCGACGTACGCCTGCCGGGTGTGGGCGAAGACGCTGGTGGCGTCCTCGGGTTGGGTGAAGGGGTACATCTTCTCCAGGAAGGAGGAGACGACCAGGGCGACGCCGGTGTCGGGGCGGTGCAGCCGCCCGATGTCGACCCGCGCCAGGACGTCGGTGAAGCGCTTGACCTCCCGCAGTTGCTCCTTGGGCCGGCCGAGGTGGTCGGTGAGGCCGAAGTGCATCTCGAACGGGTGGTGGCTGTAGGGCTCCTGCTGGTAGAGGTCGTCGTAGTCCGTGTTGTTCCACGGTATCCAGCCGGTGGCGCCGGCCAGCAGGGTGTTGTGCAGCACCTGCCGGTAGTAGTGCGCGGCGTTCTCCTCCGAGACGTAGTCGGAGGTGAGGCCGAACTCCTCCATGACGACCGGCAGTTCGTCGATGTCCAGCAGCTCGCAGATGAACGCGGCGCCCAGGTGCTGGCGGACGGCGTCGGTCTCCATCCGGTAGACGTGCGGGCCGTGGAAGTCGATCAGCTCGGCCAGGTCGCGGACCCGGAAGCCGTTGTCGGCGCCGGTGACCTCGACGCCCCAGGCGCCGTCGCCGACCGAGGCGGGCTGGGTGGCGCCGGCGGCGCGCAGCGCGTCGATCAGGGTGCGGGCCCAGGCGGTGACGGCGGTGTGGTCGACGGTGCCGATGCCGCGGGACTGCCAGTGGGCGTAGATCGGGATCTCGTTGGTGAGGAGCCAGCCGGCGACGGCCGGGTGGTCCTTCCAGCGGGCGCCGAGGGTGGCGACGTACCACTCCTGCTGGGCGACGAAGGAGGCGTCGGAGAAGATGTCGCGGCCGGCGCGCCAGGCCGGGTCCCAGTTCTGACCCGACATGTGGCCGACGATGAACGTCGGGATGGTGGTCATGCCGAGCGCCTGGTGGCGGTCGAGGAAGTCGTCGAAGTGGGCGAGGAGTTCGTCGTCCAGGGTGTTCTCGGCCGGCATGAAGTCGGGCCAGTAGAGGAAGGAGCGGGTGAGCGTGATGCCGTGCTCCCGCATGGTGCGGAGTTCCTCGTCGATGACGTCGGGCTGGTAGTTCCGCCACATCAGGGGGCCGCCGGTGCGGGACCAGTAGTTGACCCCGACCCAGACCACGGCGTCGTCGCCGTCCCGGAGCTTCGCCGCGTTGCGCCTCATCGATCGTTCCCGTTCCTTCCGGCTTCCAGCGAGAGATCCCGCTAGGTATATCGTTTTACTAATCCGCTGTCGAGGCCGCTGCTACGGTGGTGCACTTCACGCCACGGCCGGCAGACCGGGTGGACCGGGATAGCGGGTGACGAACGGGGGATAGCGGGTGACGAACGGGTGACAGAGCGGGACACCGGGCGGAGCGCGCGGCAGCGCGGGCCCGCCGCCAAGCCGACGATCGCCGACGTGGCCGCGCTGGCCGGGGTCTCCGTCTCGGCCGTCTCCAAGGTGGTCAACGGCCGTTCCGGGATCTCGGCGCCGACCAGACAGCGGGTGCTGGACGCGGCCGACAAGCTGCGCTGGTCCCCCTCGGTGACGGCGGTGGCGCTGCGCGGCGCCCGCACCCGGGCCATCGGCATGGTGGCCGGCCGGGCCTCCGACGTGCTGGCGACCGACCCGCACTTCACCGTGTTGATCTCCGGAATCGAGCGGGAGCTGGCCCCGGTCGACTACGGGCTGCTGCTGCACATCGTCGGCGAGGAGCCGGGCGCCGAGGAGCGCGCCTACCGGCGGCTCGCCGAGGAGCGGCGGGTCGACGGCGTCATCCTGACCGAGTCGCGGATCGGCGACCCCCGGTTCGAGCTGCTGCGTCAACTCCGGCTGCCCGCCGTGCTGGTGGGCGTGCCCTGGCAGTCCGACCCGGTGGTCTCGGTGCAGGCGACCGGGCAGGAGGCGGGGGTCAGGGCCGCGGTGCGGCACCTCGCGGAGCTCGGGCACCGCAGGGTCGCCTACGTCTCGGGGCCCGAGGACCGGGTGCACTCCGTCTTCCGGCGGCGGGTCTTCGAGTCGGCACTCGCCGAGTTCGGCCTGCGCCCCGGCCGGGTGATCGTCTCCGAGTTCACCGCCCAGGGCGCGGTGGCGGCCACCGAGGAGTTGCTGGCGCCGCCCACCGAGGAGCGGCCCACGGCCGTGCTGTTCGCCAACGACACGATGGCGGTGGCGGCGATGAACGCGGCCCGCCGGCTGGGCGTCGAGGTGCCGCGCGACCTCTCGGTGATCGGCTACGACGACCTGCCGCTCGGCGAGCTGGTCTATCCGCGGCTCACCACCATCGGGCAGGACCTGATCCGGGTCGGCCGGGCGGCGGTGGCCGCGATGTTCCGGCTGCTCGACCCCGACCGGGCCGTCGCCGAGCCGCCGCCGCTGCGCCCGCCGGAGCTGGTGGTCCGCGAGTCGACGGGGCCGGCGACCCGGCCGTGACCGCCCTGTTCGGAACCGAGGTCGCGCCGGGCGCCGTGCACGTGCCCGGCTGGCTCGACACGGAGCGGCAGCGCGAGCTGGTCGCGGCCTGCCGCGCCTGGGCGACGGGCCCCGTCCCGATGCGGCACACCAGGCTGCCGCTCGGCGGGGTGATGTCGGTGCGCACGGTGTGCGTGGGCTGGCACTGGCAGCCCTACCGCTACACCCGCACCGCCGACGACGTGAACGGCGCGCGGGTGGTCGGGTTTCCCGACTGGCTCCGGGAGTTGGGCCGCGAGGCGGTGGCCGACGCCTACCGGGACCCGGCCGCCGGCGCCGCCTACGCGCCGGACGCCGCGCTGGTCAACTTCTACGACGAAGCGGCGAGGATGGGGATGCACCAGGACAAGGACGAGCGCTCGCCCGCCCCGGTCGTCTCGCTCTCGGTCGGCGACACCTGCGTCTTCCGGTTCGGCAACACGGAGAACCGCAACCGCCCCTACACGGACGTCGAGTTGGCCTCCGGCGACCTGTTCGTCTTCGGCGGCCCCTCGCGCCTCGCCCACCACGGCGTCACCCGGGTCCACCCCGGCACCGCCGACCCGGCCACCGGCCTGCGCGCCGGCCGACTCAACATCACCCTGCGGACGACCGGCCTGTCGGACGGCCGGGACCAGCCCTAGACGAGTAGTTCCGAATGAGGGGTTTTCTGACGTGGGGGAGGGTGTCCAACATCGGGTTGTGACGACCGAGTTAGACACCCTCTTGACGGCACTGTACGTCCACGTCGATGACCGGTTGAAGAC
>NZ_SMKI01000442.1 GCF_004348415.1 Streptomyces hainanensis | reverse complement strand
TGGGTGCACTGGGTGGTCTGGGACGACTGGGCCCGCTTCATGGACGTCGTCGGACCGCTGTTCATGGGACGGAAGGCTCGGCGGGGCGCTGACCTGCGGCGGAGCCGCGAGGGGTCCCGAACTCTGAAAGGTCTTGAAAACCGTCGTGAGGTAACCCCTCACCGTGGGTTCAAATCCCACCGCCTCCGCCGCGAGAGCCAACCGAACGGCCCCCGACCAGACGTCCACGGTCGGGGGCCTTCGCCGTGCACGGGGCGCGCCACGACGTGTCCGCCTCGGCCGTTCGGTGACCCGCCGGCCGGCCGCGTCAGTCGTTCTTCGGTGGGGCGTAGGACCAGCCGGTCCAGTGGGTCACGGTGATCTCGATGATCGGTCCCTCGGGTGGGTGATCGTGGTACTGCTCGTACTTCGCCCGCAGCCAGGCGAGTGGGGCCTCGTGGGCCTCGGCCGGCAGGATGCGGGCCGTGCCGTCGCCGCGGGTCCACCAGAGGTGGGTCCAGTCGTCGTCGTAGACGTCGAAGAGCACGCTGACCCGCGGGTCGGCCGCGATGTTGCGGAGGCGGCGGAGGTTCTGATGGCGTTTCGGCTTGTGGTCCACGGCCGTCACCAACGTGTCGCCGCGGGCGGCGAACGTCGCCGGGACCAGGTGGGGGGCGCCGTCCGGGCCGACGGTGGCCAGGCGGAGGACGCGGGCCTCGGCGGCCCGGCGTCGCGCCGCCTCCGGGGTGAGTCGCATGCCCCCGGCTTACCCGATTCCGGTCACGTGGTGGTGACGAAAGCCACCCGAAGGCCATCCGTTGGTGACTTGGTGCGCCATCTGGATGACCGATACGCTCCGTGCTGGCAGCGGAGGGTGCCGGAGCGGTCGTCCCGGACAGGTCGACGAGGCCGCAGACGCCGCCTTCCGCGTCAACGGCCGTCAGGAGGTTCACCGGTGACCGAGACATCCCCCTTACGAGGTGACGGGGTCGCACCGCTCGCCCCGCTCCCCGCCGACTTCCGCGCCTTCCACCAGATGTACCGGCCGGCGTACGTCCGTTGGGCCGAGCTCTACCTCGGCGGCCGGGACGAGGCCGAGGAGGCCGTGGACCACACCTTCGAGCAACTGGCCGCCGAGTGGGGCGAGGTGCTCAAGGTGGACAGCCCGGCCGGCTACGCCTGGACCCTGCTCAAGCAGCGCACGGTGGACTCCGCCAGGAGCCGCGGCCGCCGCCCGGTGGTCATGGACACCGCGGCCTTCGAGACGGTGGCGCTGCGCGACGCCGTCGACCCCGTCGGCGAGCTGGCCGAGAGCCTCGGCGTCTACCAGGCCATCCGCGAGCTGCCCGAGCGGCAGCACGACGTCATCGTGCTCCGGTACTGCATCGGCTACGACACCGCCGAGACCGCCGACATCCTCGGGATCAGCGAGCCCGGGGTACGCTCGACGGCCCGCTACGCCCGGCACCGGCTCAAGGAGGCCCTGGGGCTGGCCGGCGAGGCGGGGAGGGAAGGCGGTGGCGATGACCAGGTCCATTGACGAGGTGTTGGCCCGGGCGGTCCTCGCCGGCCAGCCGCTCAACTACAGCCAGCAGGAGATGGAGGCGGCGGAGTCGCGGATAGCGGCCAGGGTCGCCGACCGGGCACACCCCGAGGCGGCGCGGGCCAGGCCGCGCCGCGGTACCCGTGCCGCCGAGATCGCCCGCCATCTGGAGACGCTCTGCCGCACGGTGGTCGAGCAGGACGGCGCGCTCCAGCACATGGCCGCCCTGCTCGGCGGCCGGATCCCCGAGCCCGACGGGGCGCGGGTCCTCGGCTGCGTGCTCCAACTCGCCGGTCTGGAGGACAGCGCCCGGTTCTGGTGGCAGTTCGCCGCCGGGGCCGGGGACGGCGCCGCCGCCTACTGCCTCTACCTCCACCACCTCACCCTGGGGGAGGAGTGGGAGGCCGAGCTGTGGCACCGGCAGGCCGACCCCGACCGGCACCCGCACGGCCTGATGTCGGAGACCGAGGACGGCAGCGACCCCGCACTGGTCCTCAGGGTGCTGGCGCTGCTGCGCGGCGAGCCCTGTCTGACGGCGGCCGCCGCCGCCGTCGTGCACTACGTCCCGGAGGCCATCCGGTTCGTCGACGAGATCGAACTGCCGCTCCCGGCGGACGACTTCGCCCAGCGCATCGAGGAGTTGACGGCCTGACCGAGAGGTCGGCCGTCGTTCGTGATCATCAGGTGGATCCCTGACCGTCCCTGACGAAGGTCGCGCGTTCCGTCCACCTGTGGGAGGTGGTGCCAGGCCCCCTTCTACACCCTGGGGGGGATGCGTCTTCCCGACCTGGGGCCGATCCCCACGGGGGGTACCGTCTCCTAGTTTGGAAGACATGACCACGCCCAGGACGGTCCCGATGGGGACCCCGCCGACCTTCACCTCGTATGTGCAGGCGCGCGGCCCGGTGCTGCTGCGCACGGCCCGCTCGCTGACGTCCAACCCGAGCGACGCCGAGGACCTGCTCCAGACCGCCCTCACCAAGACCTACCTGGCGTGGGAGCGCATCGAGGACCACCGCGCCCTCGACGGATACGTCCGCCGCGCCCTGCTCAACACCCGCACCTCCCAGTGGCGCAAGCGCCGGGTCGACGAGTACGCGACCGACGAGCTGCCCGAGCCCGAGCCGCTGCCCGAGCCCGACCCGGCGGAGCGGCAGGCCGTCAGGGACGCCATGTGGCGGGCCGTCGTCCGGCTGCCGGCCCGGCAGCGGGCCATGGTCGTCCTCCGGTACTACGAGGACCTGAGCGAGGCGTCGACGGCCGAGCTGCTCGGCGTCTCCGTGGGCACCGTCAAGAGCGCCGTCTCCCGGGCGCTCGCCAAGCTCCGCGAGGACGTCGAGCTGGCCGAGGTCGTCGACTTCGCGGAGCGTGAGCGCGCGCGGCAGCGGGAGACCCCGGTCATGGCCGCCTGATCCTGAGCCCGAGCTGGAGTCTGGGCGCAGCGGTGCAGCGGTGCAGCGGTGCGGCGGCACCGCCGAGCCGGCGCCCGTCTCGTCCGGCGCGCCGATCCCGCGCGGCAGCAGGGGTGTCCACTCCGCCTGGCAGGGGCCACAATCGGCGGCACATCGTCGTCGACGCGTGTCACCGGGAGGCCCCGTTGTTCGGCACCATGCAGGACGTACCGCTGCTCGTCAGCCGCATCCTCACGCACGGCAGCACGATCCACGCCACCTCGCGCATCACCACCTGGGCCGGCGAAGGGCCGCCGCGCCGCCGCACCTTCGCCGAGAGCGGCGCCCGAGCCGCACAGCTCGCCCACGCCCTCCACGACGACCTCGGGATCACCGAGGGAGGCGTCGTCGGCACCCTGATGTGGAACAACGCCGAGCACGTCGAGGTGTACTTCGCCGTCCCCGCCATGGGCGCCGTGCTGCACACCCTCAACCTGCGGCTGCCTCCCGACCAGCTCGGCTGGGTCATCGACCACGGCGCCGACCGCGTCATCCTGGTCGACGGCAGCCTGGTGCCGCTCCTCGCCCGGCTGCTGCCCGCGCTGCCCCGCCTCGAACACCTGGTCGTCGTCGGCCCCGGCGACACCACCGCGCTCACCGCCACCGGCACCCGGGCCGCCGTCCACCACTACGAGGAGCTGCTGGCCGGCCGCCCCACCGCGTACCACTGGCCCGAGCTCGACGAACGCACCGCCGCGGCCCTCTGCTACACCTCGGGCACCACCGCCGAACCCAAGGGCGTCGCCTACTCGCACCGCTCGATCTACCTGCACTGCATGCAGATCGGGAGCGCCGAGTCGATGGCCCTCACCCCCGCCGACACCACCCTGCCGGTCGTCCCGATGTTCCACGTGAACGCCTGGGGGATCCCGCACGCCTCGTTCATGTCGGGCGTGAGCATGCTGCTCCCGGACCGCTTCCTCCAGCCGGGCCCGCTCGCCGAGATGATCGCCACCGAGCGGCCGAGCCACGCCGCCGCCGTGCCCACCATCTGGCAGGGCCTCCTCGCCGAGCTCGCCGAACGGCCCCGCGACATCTCGTCGCTCACCCGGGTCACCATCGGCGGCTCCGCCTGCCCACCCGCCCTGATGCGGGCCTTCGAGGAGCGGCACGGCGTCGAGGTCCGGCACGCCTGGGGCATGACCGAGACCTCGCCCCTCGGCACCCTCTGCACCGTGCCCCCCGGTCTCACCCCCGAGGACGAGTGGCCCTACCGGATCACCCAGGGCCGGTTCTCGGCCGGCGTCGAGCCCCGGCTCGTCGGCCCGGACGGCGCGATCCTGCCCTGGGACGGCGAGTCCGCCGGCGAGCTCGAGGTGCGCGGCCCCTGGATCGCCGGCGCCTACCACGCCGGCGTCGGCGCCGAACCCGAGCGCCCCGAGGACCGGTTCAGCCCCGACGGCTGGCTCCGCACCGGTGATATCGGCGTCATCTCCCCCGACGGCTACCTCACGCTCACCGACCGCGCCAAGGACGTCATCAAGTCCGGCGGCGAGTGGATCTCCTCCGTCGCCCTGGAGAACCACCTGATGGCCCACCCCGGGGTTGCCGAGGCCGCGGTCGTCGCCGTGCCGGACGACACCTGGGGCGAGCGCCCGCTGGCCGCCGTCGTCCCGGCCCAGGGCTCGGAGCCCGTCGGCTACCCGGAGCTGCGCGCGTTCCTCGGCGAGCGGGTGCCGCGCTGGCAGCTCCCGGAGCGCTGGACCACGGTGGCCGCCGTCCCCAAGACGAGCGTCGGGAAGTTCGACAAGAAGGTGCTGCGCGCCGGCTACGCCAAGGGCGAACTCGACGTCACCCTGCTGCCGCGGCTACCGCGACTGCCGCCGCAGAGCACGCCCGACGAGGCCTGAGCCGGCCAGCCGCGACACGGCCGGCCGCCGACACGGCCGACGTCGTCGGGGCGTCCCGATCCACCGTCGGTACGCCCCGAACCGTCGTCAGTGCGCGCCTATCTTGGTCAGCAGGTCGACGATCCTGGCCTGGACCTCCGGGTTGGTCGACCGCTCCGCGAGGAACAGCACCGTCTCGCCCGAGGCCAGCAGCGGCAGCTGGCCCGGGTCCATCTCGGCCGCGGTGTAGACGACGAACGGGGTGCGGCTCAGCATCCCGTTCACCCGCAGCCAGTCGATGATCCCGGCCCGCCGGCGCCGCACCTGGTTGAGGTCCATGACCACCAGGTTGGGCCGGATCTGCGCCGCCACCTCCATCGCCTGCGCGTCCGAGGTGGCGTGCGCGGCCTGCATCCCGCGCCGCTCGAGCGAGGCCGTCAGCGCCGCCGCGATCGCCGGCTGCTCCTCCACCAGCAGCACCCGCGGCGGGTGCTGCTCGCTGTCCCGGGGCGCCAACGCCTTGAGCAGCACGGCCGGGTCGGCACCGTAGGCCGCCTCCCGGCTGGCCTGCCCGAGCCCCGCCGTCACCAGCACCGGCACCTCGGCCGCCACCGCCGCCGAGCGCAGCGACTGCAGCGCCGTCCGCGTGATCGGCCCGGTCAGCGGGTCGACGAAGAGCGCCGCCGGATAGGCCGCGATCTGCGCGTCCACCTCCTCGCGCGAGTGCACGATGACCGGCCGGTAGCCGCGGTCCTGCAGCGCCTGTTGGGTGGAGACGTCGGGCTCCGGCCAGACCAGCAGCCGGCGCGGGTTGTCGAGCGGCTCGGGCGGCAGCTCGTCGTCCGCCGGCACGGGCAGCCGCATCGCGCCCTGCGAGGGATCGGTGACCTCCACCGCGCCGTTCGGCCCGTCCAACGGCTCGGGCCCCTCGGCCGCGCCCTCGGCGGGCGCGCTGATCGCGTACTTCCGGCCCCGGCCCTGCGTGCCGCCCGGCGTGGCCGCGGGCGGCTGCGCCGGCTGTTGGGCGAGCCTGGCGTCGTCCGCCGGCGGGGTGGCGAGCTTGCGACGCCTGGTGGGCACCGGCGTGGCGGACACCGGCAGCGGCTGCGGCTGCTGGGGTGGTGAGGGCTGGGGGCGCGCGGGCGCCGGAGCCGAGGCGCCGGCGGGCAACGCGCCGGCGGGCAACGCGCCGGCCACCGGCCGGCGCTCGGGCAGGTTGGCCACCGGGACGCCCTGACCCAGCGTCTGCACGCTGACGCCCGGCAACGAGCGGTCCGACTTGGCCCGGTCGCTGCCCGGCATCGGCAGGGCGCGGGGCTGCAGGACCGACGGGACCCGGGGCGCGGTGCCGTCGAGGATCGGACTCCCCGCGACCACCGAGTGCTCGACCGGCGGCGGTTCCTCGTCCTGCGGACCCTGCTCGGGCACGGCCCCCGGCGCCGGCTGGTCCGCCGGAGCGGCGGCCTGCGGAAGCTGCGGGAGCTGGGGAGGCTGTGGGGCCTGCGCGGGTTGTGGGATCTGCGGAGCGAGCGCCCCGCCCGGTGCCAGGCCCGGCGCGGCCGCGGGCTCCAGGCCCATGGGCGGCACGGGCGCCAGCTGAGGCTGGGGCTGGGGTTGAGACGGGGCGTGGGCCTGGGC
>NZ_SMKI01000441.1 GCF_004348415.1 Streptomyces hainanensis | reverse complement strand
GGTCAGGCGGGGAGGACGAGGGCCGTCGCGAGGGCCGCCAGGCCCTCGCCGCGGCCGGTGAGGCCGAGGCCGTCCGTCGTCGTGCCGGAGATCGAGACGGCCGCGCCGACCGCCTCGGAGAGGACCCGCTGGGCCTCGGCCCGCCGCTTGCCGATCTTGGGGCGGACGCCGATCACCTGGATGGCGACGTTGCCGATCGTGAATCCCTCGGCCCGCACGATGCGGGCCGCCTCCGTCAGCAGGGTGACGCCGGACGCACCGGCCCATTCGGGCCGGTCCGTGCCGAAGTGCGCGCCCAGGTCGCCGACGCCGGCGGCCGAGAACAGCGCGTCGCACGCCGCGTGCGCGGCGACGTCGCCGTCCGAGTGGCCGGCCAGGCCGAAGCCGGCGTCCGGCCAGTGGAGGCCGGCGCACCACAGCTCGCGGCCGGCCTCGAACGCGTGCACGTCCGTGCCCACGCCGATCCGCGGCAGCGTCAGGGACCCGGCCGGGGCCGCGGGATCAGTAGCCATCGTTCTTCCTCCGGCGCGCCAGGACCGCCTCGGCCAGCACCAGGTCGAGGGGGCGGGTGACCTTGAACGCCTCCTCGTGGCCCGGGACCAGCACCACGGGGACGCCCATCCGTTCGACCATGCCGGCGTCGTCGGTGGCGTCGCCTTCCGCGTGCTTGAGGTGGGCGGCGACCAGTGTGGCGCGGTCGAAGCCCTGGGGGGTCTGGACGGCGCGCAGCAGCGCGCGGTCGGGGGTGGCCACCACCGGCTCCGGGCCGCCGGGCGGTTCGCTCGGTGCCGCGATCTGTTTGACGGTGTCGGTGACCGGGAGCGCCGGTACCACCGCCGGCGCGCCGGCGCGCACGGCGGCCGCGACGGCGTCCACCGTGTCAACGGGCACCAACGGGCGGGCGGCGTCGTGCACGAGGACGATCTCGATCTCGTCGGGCAGCGCGTCGAGGCCGAGGCGGACGGACTCCTGGCGGGTGTCGCCGCCCGGAACCACCACCTGGTCGACGCCGGGCGGCGGCGGGTGCTCGTCCAGCAGGGAACGGACGGCCTCGGCCTCGCCCGGTGGGGCGACGACCACGACCAGGGCCACGGCCCTGGCCCGTGCCATGGCCCGGACCGCGTGCACGAGCATCGGCGTGCCGCCGAGCTGACGCAGCGCCTTGGGGGCCCCTGGGCCCAGTCGGAGGCCGCGCCCGGCGGCCGGAATGACGGCGGCCGCGGGGGCGAGCCCGGGGCGGCTGAGTGTGATGTCGGTCATGGGTGACGAGTGCAGGTTTGTTTGCAGGGCGGGGTTGGGTATGGCCTGAGCGTGCCGGGGCCACACGATCGGACCCTTCCGTGACATGCCGGTCGGCCCAGCTTCACGGGCCCGGCACACTCTCTCCGACCGTGGGGGAATCCCGTCCCGAAGAGCTCGAACTCGAAGAGAACGAGGCGAATCGGGTTCGGAATTGTCTTCGCGGCGGTGGAATCGCACCACTCGGAGTTCCACACATGCCACAGCGCCCGCGCGGCACGGGGAATGCCTTTCGGGCGCTGCGGTACAGGCTGGCAACGCGAGCGGTTCGCGCACGGTGCGGCCGTCTGACGCATGAGTCTGTTCTGTCTGTCGTCGTGCTGGCGGCTGCCGGTATGCGCCGACGCGGGCTGCGTCAGCGGGATCGGCGCGTCAGGAGGCGAGGACCTCGTCCAGCAGGGACTCGGCCTTGTCTTCGTTGGTCGCCTCGGCGAGGGCGAGCTCGCTGACCAGGATCTGGCGTGCCTTGGCGAGCATGCGCTTCTCGCCGGCCGAGAGGCCCCGCTCACGCTCGCGGCGCCACAGGTCGCGCACGACCTCGGCCACCTTGATGACGTCACCGGAGGCCAGCTTTTCGAGATTGGCCTTGTAACGACGGGACCAGTTGGTCGGCTCCTCGGCATAAGGCGCGCGCAGCACCTCGAAGACCCGATCCAGACCGTCCTGCCCGACCACATCGCGCACACCGACGAGCTCGGCGTTTTCCGCCGGCACACGCACCTCGAGGTCACCCTGGGCGACCTTCAGAACCAAGTAGATCTTGTCCACGCCTTTAATGGGGCGAGTTTCGATGGCCTCGATCGTCGCGGCCCCGTGATGGGGATAGACCACGGTGTCGCCAACCTTGAACGTCATGTGACAGGTACCCCTTCCGTGGCTCTCCATGCTAACACGGGAAGACGCCCCTTTGAATGACGTTTTCGCAGGTCAGACCATATCTCGGGGGTTGACAAGGTCGGCTTCGGCGTGCATCGAGGGGCCTGGGACGGCAGGTATGCGCAGGTGGGAGCCGGGTTCGCCGGCCGGAGAAGTGGGTCCGAGAACACCCGGAAGAACACAAAGAACTTCCATCAACCAAGGAAAGGTGTCCGATTTGCCCTAGTTGACAGAATGGTCTCGGGCGTCAGTCCAGATGTCGAAGAATTGATCAACCGACCGCCATCTGATCAGGTACGCGGGGTGCGATCGAAAGCGGCCAATTCACTGCCGTGGGCCGGGTGCGGCCCGCGGAAGGGCGGTCGGTACGCTGAGCCCGATAGATCATCCTGACCGTTCTAGGAGATGCGGCCGCCGTGAGCAGCAGCCTTCGACGCGGCGTGACCGCCGCCTTCTTCACTTTCTCGATCGCCGCGCTGACGGCCGCCTGCGGCGCCGGCCAGCACGCCGGAACCAGCCAGATCAAGCCCGACAACGCCTACGCCCACGTCGACGACATCAAGGTGCAGAACGTCAACGTCGTGATGGCGGACGACGGCTCGGGGCCGGCCGGCGTCAGCGCCCGCCTGTTCAACACGGGTTCCGAGGACCAGACGCTGGAGTCGATCACCCTGCCGGGGACCGACGTGCGGGCCGAGCTGGTCCCCGCGGACGGCGAGAGCAGCGTGGTCGTCCCCCGGCACGGCTCCGTGGCGCTGGGCGGCGAGGGCAACCCGGCGGCGATCATCGCCGACCCGGAGGCGGCGAGCGTCGTGCCCGGCAACGCGCAGCACCTCGTCTTCGTGCTGAGCAACACCGGCGACATCACGCTCTACGCCCGGGTGGTGACGCCGACCGACAGCTTCGACTACTACCGCGACGTCGCCCCGACCCCGACCGCCCCGGCCCCCGGCGGTCCTGACGCGCCCGACGCCCCCGGCGAGGACGAGGCCGGCGTCGAGGGCACCGAGGGTGTCGAGGGTGACGAGGGCGTGGTGGACCCGGAGGGCGAGGAGACGGACGCCGCCGGGACGGAAGGCGTCGAGGGCACCGAAGGTGTCGAGGGTGACGGCGAGGACGAGGCCACGGGCGGGGTCGAGGGCACCGAGGGCACCGAGGGCACCGGCACGGGCGACGAGTCGGCCACCGCCGAGGGAACGGGCGAGTCGGCGGACCTCTGATCCGCCGGTCGGTCCCGACCGATCCCACCGATCCCCACCGCAGCACGATCCGCCCGCCGCGCCCCGCGGCGGGCGGACGCGTCGGGTGGGCCGGCCCCGTGCCGCACTGGCCGGCGGGACCTGCCCGCCAGGCGGGGCGGACAGGTCCCGCCGGCCAGTGGCGGGTCGATCGGGGCCCAGCGGCCCGGGGCGGCCTACGGCTCGAACTTGTAGCCGAGGCCGCGAACCGTGACGAGATAGCGCGGGGTGCCCGGGTCGGGCTCGATCTTGGCCCGCAGGCGCTTCACGTGGACGTCGAGGGTCTTGGTGTCCCCCACGTAGTCCGCGCCCCAGACACGGTCGATCAGCTGCATCCGGGTGAGGACGCGGCCGGCGTTGCGCAACAGCATCGCCAGCAGGTCGAACTCCTTCAGCGGCAGATCCACCTTCCGGCCCGAGACGGTGACCACGTGGCGGTCGACGTCCATCCGGACCGGTCCCGCCTCCAGGGCGGCCGGGCTCTCCTCCTCCGACTCCCCCCGGCGACGCAGCACCGCGCGGATGCGCGCCACCAGTTCGCGGGAGGAGAACGGCTTGGTCACATAGTCGTCGGCCCCTATCTCGAGGCCGACGACCTTGTCGATCTCACTGTCCTTGGCGGTCACCATGATGACCGGAACGTTGGAGCGGCCCCGCAGCTGGCGGCAGACCTCGGTGCCGGGCAGGCCCGGCAGCATGAGGTCGAGCAGCACCAGATCGGCGCCGTTGCGCTCGAACTCGTCCAGCCCCTCGGGGCCCGTGGCCGCTGTGGCGACCTCGAAGCCTTCCTTGCGGAGCATGTACGACAGAGCGTCGCTGAACGACTCCTCGTCCTCGACTACGAGCACTCGGGTCACGGGAGGACCTCCCGGGCGGTTTCGTTGGTGCGGGTGGAGTTGTGCGGCTCCGCTTCACCGTCAGCTTCCACGCTGTCGGGGAACTCGGCCGGTTCGTGCAGGGTGCCACCGAATCCCTCGCGTTTACGCCTGAGGGCCCGATGGCGTTCCCGCGCGCTGCCGGGTTCCGGCAACCGCAGGGTGAACGTGGAGCCCTGACCTTCAGCGCTCCACACCATGACTTCCCCGCCATGCGAGGCAGCCACGTGCTTGACGATCGCGAGTCCGAGCCCGGTCCCGCCGGTCTGGCGGGACCGGGCCGGGTCGACGCGGTAGAACCGCTCGAATACGCGTTCCCGGTCGTTCTCCGGAATGCCGACGCCCTGGTCGGTCACGGCGATCTCGATCAGGTCGCCGCCGGATCCGGAGACCTGCGAGCCGGCGATGGCGACCCTGGTGTGCGGTGGGCTGTAGTTGACCGCGTTCTCCACCAGGTTGCCCAGGGCGGCGGAGAGCTGGCTGCGGTTGCCCCAGACGACGAGGCCCGCGGTGCCGCCCGAGGCGATGGTGATCTGCTTGCTCCCGGCCTGCTGGCGGCAACGGTCGAGGGCCTCGGTGACGAGTTCCTCGACGGGGACCAGCTCGGCGGCCGTGAGCATGTCGTTGTCCTGCACCCGGGAGAGGTCGATCAGCTCCTGGATGAGGTTGGTGAGCCGGGTGGCCTCGTTCTGCATCCGACCGGCGAAGCGGGTGACCGCCACCGGGTCCTCCGCCGCGTCGAGCACGGCCTCGGAGAGCAGCGACAGGGCGCCGGCGGGGGTCTTGAGCTCGTGGCTGACGTTGGCCACGAAGTCGCGGCGAACGGCCTCGATGCGACGGGACTCGGTCAGGTCCTCGACCAGCAGCAGCACCAGCCGGGCGCCCAGCGGCGCGGCCCGGGCCGAGACGGCCAGCACGTCGGAGCGGCCCAGCTTGCCGCGCTTCGGCAGGTCGAGCTCCAGCTGCCGTATCTCGCCGTCGCGACGGGTGTCGCGGGCCATCTTCAGCATCGGCTCCACGGCGATCCGGCCGCCGCGCACCAGGCCGAGCGCGTAGGCGGCCGAGCTGGCCTTGACCACACCGTCGTACTCGTCGAGCACGACGGCGGAGGACCGGAGCACGGACAGCACGGTGTCCACCCCTGGCGGGAGAACGGCCTCGGTGTGCTGCGTGGTGCGGGCTGGCCGAGATCGCTCGCGTTCGCTGAGCCGGAATGCCAGCATGGCGACCACCCCGGTGCAGAGACCGGCTATCGCCGCCACTGCGGCGACCGCCGCGTTCACGTCCATATCCTCAGGTTATGCGGGGCTTGCCCGCTGGACACAGGTGTGACTGAAGATGCTCTTCCCGCCGCCCGCGAGAGTTCACCTTGCCGACAGCGATGATTCACTTGACGGGGCGGAAACGGCCGCTTTGCAGGCACAACTTGTGACGGACACAGCAATGCGGGCGGAGGAAGGACGATCGGTCATGCGTGACGCATACCACGAAGAACTCGACGCGATCAGCGACAACCTGGTCGAAATGGCCAGGTTTGTTGGATCTGCGATCGGGCGGGCCACGACCGCGATGCTGGATGCTGATCTCAAGCTCGCCGAGAGTGTGATAGAGGGCGACGACAAGGTCGACGAGATGCACCGCGACCTGGAGAACTCGGCGATCGCGCTGTTGGCGCGGCAGCAGCCGGTGGCGACCGATCTGCGGATCGTCGTCACCAGCCTGCGGATGAGCGCCGACCTGGAGCGGTGTGGCGACCTGGCGCAGCATGTGGCGAAGGTCGCGCGGCTCCGCTTCCCCGACTCGGCGGTGCCGCGGGATCTGTCGGCGACCATACTGGAGATGGGCCAGCTGGCGCAGCGGCTGATGGCCAAGGCGACCGAGGTGCTGATCACCAAGGACGTCGAGCTGGCGATGCAGCTGGAGCAGGACGACGACGAGATGGACTCGCTCCACCGCACGCTCTTCAGCCACCTGCTCGACGACCGCTGGCACCACGGCATCGAGACGGCGGTGGACGTGACGCTGCTCGGCCGCTACTACGAGCGCTTCGCGGACCACGCGGTGTCGATCGCGCGGCGGGTGGTGTTCCTGGTGACGGGCGAACACGCGGACGAGTTCCTGCCGGACCCGGACGCGACGGCCTGAGGGTCACCGGGGGTTGTTTCCCC
>NZ_SMKI01000440.1 GCF_004348415.1 Streptomyces hainanensis | reverse complement strand
GGGTCGACCGGCGCCGCGGTGCCGGCGGGGGCGCGGCGGCGGCCGGTGAGCAGCAGCGCGGCCGCGACGACGGCGCCGCCGAGCGGCAGGCCCCAGACCCACCAGGGCAACGACGGGGAGCCGCCGACGAGTTCGGGTGCGGTGGGCACGGTGAGCGCGGGGTCGGCGAGCGAGACCGTGTGGGTGGCCGGCTCGTTCGGCGAGGCGTAGCCGAGGTCGGTGGTGGCGAGCACCACCCGCATCCGGTGACCGGCCTCGAACGGGTAGTCGATCGTCGGGAGTCGGACGTCGACGGTGCGTCCCTCGCCGATGTCGTCGACGCGGATCGGGGCGACCAGTTGGGCGGGCAGGCTCTGGCTGCCGCCGTCCGGCGCGACGTCGTAGAGCTTGGCGAACAGCACGGCGCTCTCGGCGTCGGACGACAGGTCGATCCGCACGGAGGGGGCGCCGGTGACCCGCGTGGTCCGGTCGAGCGGCGCGGAGTCGAACGAGGCGTACTGGCCGGGGAAGTCGAGCGCGAGGCCGAGGCCGAGGGTGGAGATCCGGGCGAGCGAGCCGAGCCCGGGGACGGCGGAGACGCCGGGCGGGGCGCCGCCCGGCGGGTTGACGAAGCTCTGCTCGCCGCCGGTGAGTTCGACGGCGGTGGACTCGCCGTCGAGCCCCGGATAGGCGTCGCCCGAGGCGCCGCGCAGCAGGGTGGAGCCGTTGGTGGAGTCGAAGCCGCTGATCCGGGTGACGCGGAAGCCGGGCCCGGTGTCGGCGCCCGGGTCGTCGCGCAGGTAGCGGTCGAACCAGTCGATGGTGCGTTCCTCGGTCCTGCCGGCCTCGGAGATGCCGCCGTCGTGTCCGGCCCACACCCAGTCGACGCTGACCGGGGCGCCGTTCGCCTCGATGGCCCCGGCCATGGCGTCGGCCTGGTCGAGGGGGAAGAGCGAGTCGTGCTGGCCCTGGGTGATCAGGGTCGGCACGTCGATGCGGTCGGCGACGGCGGCGGGGCTGCGGGCGTGCAGCAGGTGGCGGGCGGCCTCGTCGGGCGCGCCGGCGACGGCCACCCGCTCGTACAGCGCGCACAGCTCGGGCAGGAACCGGCCGCAGCCCGGGTCGTCGGCGGTCGATCCGGTGGTGGCCTCGGTGGATCCGGTGGTGAAGAGGATGCCGGTCCACAGCCGTTTGAAGACGCCCTGGGGGAACAGTGCCTCGGCGAGGTCCCAGTAGGTGACCCGCGGGGCGATGGCGTCCACCCGGTCGTCGTGCCCGGCGGCGAGCAGGGCGATGGCGCCGCCGTAGGAGGAGCCGGCGACGCCGACCCGGGGGTCGCCGTCGCCGTCGAGCCGGATGTCGGGGCGCTCGGCGAGCCAGTCGATCAGCCGGGAGACGTCGGCGACCTCGCGCTCCGGGTCGTTGAGGCCGATGCGCCCGGTGGAGCCGCCGAAGCCGCGGGCCGACCAGGTGAGCACGGCGTAGCCGGCGCGGGCCAGCCGCTCCGCCTCCGGCCTGACGTCCTCCTTGCTGCCGCCGAAGCCGTGCGCGAGCAGCACGGCGGGGCGTGGCTCGGCGGCGTCGCCGGCGGTGAACAGGGAGGTGTCGATCCGCACGGTCTGCCGGCTGCCCGGCTCCTCCGGCATCTCGAACACCCGGTCGTCGCGCGCCACCCCGGGCCCGTCGTCGCCGGTCGCCGCCCAGGTGCCGACGCCGGCCAGCACGGCCAGGGCGGCCAGCACCTCGGCCGCCCGGCGACCGCGCAGCGGCCATCGCGTTCTCATGTGCCGGGGTTCTCCTTCGAGACGGCCGATGGTCTCTCAACGCTACGTCATGGCCATCTCGTCGGGGCGACGCGGTGTGTCAGGTCTGGGGCCCCTCCTCGTCCAGGCTCAGGGGGACGGAGGGTGGCGGCAGGCCGGCGATGTGCAGCTGTCGCCGGGCCAGCCGCCACCGGCCGTCCTCCTTGCGCAGCAGGTCGGCGTAGCCGCCGGTCCGCACCAGTTCGTGGCGGCCGTCCTCGTGGGCGAAGGTGACGGTGAGGAGCGAGCGGGTCTCGGCGAGTACGCGGGACTGGCGGACGACCACGATGTTGGTGGTGACGTGCCGCTGGTGGACGCCGAGCGTGTGCCGGTTGTGGTGCCAGCGTTGCCGCAGCGTCCGCAGCACCTCGTCCCTGCCGACGACGACGCTTGGCAGCGGTGGTACCGCGGGCAGCACCTCGTAGCGCGCGTCCTCGGTGAACAGGCCGGTCAGAGCGGCGAAGTCGCCGGAGTCGTAGGAGGGGCCGAAGGCGGCGACGACGTCCGTGACGGCCATCCGGTCGACCAGGGTCGCGAGGTCGAGCCGGTCGGTCGAGCCCGGGGGGATCAGTGGTCCCGGCGTCATCGGGGGCCCGCCGCGCTGGCCATCCCGGTCGTCGGCGCGACCCCGTCGGAAGGAGAGTGGGCGGCGGTATGGGACAGCAGCCAACGTCGGACTACCTCCGCGGTCATGTCGGCGTGGTCGGAGACCATCGTGCAGTGGTCCCCGGGTACCTCGCTCAGTTCGTGGTCAAGTGGCCAGGTGGCGCGCCACCCGTCGTAGCCGGTGGTGGGCTCGTCGGGATTCCCGGGAACGCACTCACTCGGGCGCACGAAGAGGGTGGGCGCCCGCACGGGTTCGGGCCGCCAACCGCGGTGCAGGACGCGGTAGCGGCCGAACGCCGTGAGCGCGGGGTAGTCGAGGCTGACGAACTCCGACCTGCGCTCGATCAGTTCGTAGTTCATGGCCTTGCGCATCCGCAGGGCCATGCCGTCGGGCTGGTAGGTGTCGAGGAGGACGACGCCGACCGGGTGTGAGCCCATGGCCTCCAGCTCCCTGGCCACCCGGTGGGCGAACCAGCCGCCCGAGGAGTACCCGAGCAGGGCCAGGGTCCGACCGCCGGCGTGCCGGAGCGCCGCCTCGGCCAGCACCCGGGCCAGCGTGTCGACGCGGGCTGGGAGGGGTTCCGTCTCGCGGAATCCCGGCAGCGTGACGACGGACAGGTCGAGGCCGCCGCGCAGGTGGGAGGAGAGCCGGGCGTACTGGACCGAGGGCTCGACCGGGCCGACCGGGGGGAAAGCGATGACCAGCGGGGCGTCGGAGGCGCCCTCGCTGAGCCGGGTGGCACCGGCGCGCTGCCAGTCGGAGCCGTCGAGCGCCTCCGGGCTGTCGAAGGTTGCGCGCAGGGTGGCGGCCGCGTCGAGCATCGTCTCCCCCTCGTATGACCTGCCGAGCAGCGCGATCCGCCGGTAGAGGGGGGCCAGCGAGCCGTGCTCGCCCCCCTCGGTCGACTCGCGTGGACGTGCCAGTCCGGCGGTGAGGAAGCTCGCCAGTTCACTCGGGGTCTCGTTGTCGTATATCAGTGAGGCGGTGAGGGTCAGTCCGGTGAGGCGGTTCAACCTGTCGCGGATTCCGATGGCCGCCATGGAGTCGGTGCCCAGGTCCTGGAATCGCTGGTGGGGGTCGATCCTCTCGGTCGTCCGATGGCCGAGTTCGGCCGCGACCTCCTGGAGCACCAGGTCGAGCAGCGCCACCCGTCGTTCGGCCTCGGGGAGGGCCGCGAGCCGTTCCCGCAGCCCCTTGGCGGCCACCGTGGTGTCGGGCGAGACCGCGTCTGGCTCGGTCCTGGGGACGAGGCCGGCGATGAGCCGCCGGGGCGTGGACAACCGGTAGTTGCCGGCGAACCTGGTCCATTCGACGTCCGCCACCGTGACGGTCGTGTCGTCGCCGGCGAGGGCCTGGCCGAGGGCGACGACGGCGTGCTCCGGTTCCATGGCGCGCAGGCCGAGGCGACCGATGGCGCGCTCGTCGAGTTCCTTGGCCATGCCGTCGCCGGCCCATATGCCCCAGGCCACGGCGGTCGCCGGCCGGCCGGCGGCGCGCCGACGTTCGGCCAGGGCGTCGAGGAAGGCGTTGGCCGCCGCATAGGGGCCCTGTCCCGCGCCGCCCCAGACCCCGGCGCCGGAGGAGAACAGCACGAACGCGTCGAGCGGTACGCCGACGAGCAGTTCGTCGAGCAGCAGGGCCCCGCCGACCTTGGCGTCGATCACGTCGGCGAGTGTCGCGGGGTCGGTCACGGTGACCGGCTCGACCTGGTTGTGCCGCCCGGCGGCGTGCACGACGGTGCGCGGCGTGCGCCCCTCGGCGCGCAGCCGGTCAAGGACGGCGGCCAGGGCGGTCCGGTCGGCGACGTCGCAGGCGAGCGTCGTCACCGTGGCGCCCATCGCCTCGAGTTCGGTCCTGAGCCGGTCGGCCCCCGGGGCCGCGGGGCCGCGCCTGCTCAGGAGCACCAGGTCCCGGGTGCCCTCGCGGGCGAGCCAACGCGCGACGTGGCCGCCGAGGCCGCCGGTGCCCCCGGTGATCAGCGCGGTGCCGGACGGCCGGAACGGCGTCGCCGGCGGCCGGTCGTCGGCCCTGGCCAGCCGGCGGGCGTGTGGTCCGTCGTCCCGGACGGCGACCTGGTCCTCGTCCGCGGTCGCCGCGATCACGCCGGCCAGGACGTCAAGGGCGCGGTCGTCGACCTCGTGTGGCAGATCGACCAGGCCGCCCCACTCCGCGGGGCGTTCCAGGCCGACGACGCGGCCGAGCCCCGCCGAGGCGGCGCCCACGAGGCTGGTGACGGGCTCGGCGTCGACCGAGACGGCGCCCCGGGTGACCCACCACAGCGGGGCCCGGACGCCGGCTTCCTCGAGAGCCTGGACGAGCAGGATGTCGTGGCCGAGGGCGCCGGTCACCCGGGCGGGGATGGCGGCGCGGCCGGCGGGTTCGTGTTCCTGGGTCATGTCCCCCGCGGCGAGCAGCGAGACCACTCCGGACAGGCCGCCCGGCCCGGCGGCGAGATCACGCACGGCGTTCCACGGCCTGCCGGTCGGCTCGTCCCCGCCACGGTCGTCCGCCGGCGCGTGCGCGTCGAGGGACGTGACGGTGGCGCCGTGCCGCCGCAGCGCGTCGACGACCCGGACGGTGAGCGGATCGCGGGGATCGGCCGCCACCAACCACCGTCCGGAGAGCGTGGCGCGCTGGTCGACGGCGATGGGCTCCCATCGGATCCGGTAGCGCCAGTCGGCGACCTGGGCGGCCAGCCGCTCGCGGCGTCTGGCGGTGGACGGCATCAGGGCGTAGGTGTCGCGTTGGAAGGCGTAGCCGGGCAGTTGGGGGAGGGCGGCGGGAGTACGGGCGTCGGCGGTGTGGTCGGCGGCCCAGTCGACGGGCAGTCCATGCAGGAACGCGGTGGTCAGGGCGTTGGCGAAGGTCTCGACCTGGCGTCCGCCGCGCCGTTGGGTCGCGATGGCCGTGGGTCGGTCCTCGCCGGCGTGGCTCTCGCCGAGATCCGCGGTCAGCACGGCGTCGGGCCCGATCTCCACGAACGTGGTGACACCCAGGGAACGCAGGGTGCGGATGCCGTCGTGGAATCTGACGGGCCGCCGGACCTGGTCGAGCCAGTACTCGGGTGAGGTCAGTTGGCCGTGGTCGGCGGGGCGACCCGTGAGATTGGTGACGACGGGTAGCGAGGGTTCGGCGAACGTCAGCTGGCGGAGGGTTCCCGCGAAGTCGTCGAGCATCGGTTCCATCAAGGGCGAGTGGAAGGCGTGCGAGACCCGCAGCTGGCTGGTGCGACGGCCACGGGCCGCGAACGTCTCGGCCACCCGCGTGACGGCCTCGGCCACGCCGGAGACGACGACGGACGTGGGCCCGTTGATGGCGGCGATCACGACCGTCCCCTCGTGCGACCGGCGGGTGAGCTCCTCGGCCACCTCCTCCTCGGTGGCGGCGATCGCGGTCATGGCGCCGCCGGCGGGGAGCGCCGCCATCAGCGTGGCGCGGGCCGCGACCAGCCGGGCGGCGTCGGCGAGGGAGAGGACGCCGGAGACGTGGGCCGCGGTGATCTCGCCGAGCGAGTGGCCGATCAGGAAGTCGGGCTGCTCGGGCACCCGGGAGCGCCAGAGCCGGTACAGCGCGGTCTCATAGGCGAAGAGGGCGGGCTGGGCCGCCCCGGTATCGTCCGACGCCGCGGCACCAGACGTGCCGTCGGCGGCGAGGACCGCGTCCCGTGGCGAGGACGGCAGCAGACCGTCGAAGGCGGCGCATGCCTCGTCGAACGCCTCGGCGAAGGCCGGGAAGGCGTCGTGGAGTTCCCGGCCCATGCCGGGCCGTTGGGCGCCCTGTCCCGTGAACAGCAACGCGGTCCGGTCGGGCCGAGACGGGTTGGCGCCCAGGGCGAGCCGGGCGTTGGGCCGGCCGGCCGCCAGGTCGGTGAGGACGGCGACCAGTTCGGCGCGGTCCCGGCCATGGAGCACGGCGCGGTGTTCGAGGGCGCTCCTGGTGGTGGCGAGCGCCAGGCCGATCGCTGTCGGGTCGAGGTCGGGATCACGCTCGACGCGGTCGAGCAGCCGGTGGGCCTGTTCGTGGAGCGCCCGGGGGTCGCGGGCCGACAGCACCCAGGGCAGGCGGGCGG